>CAYPEF010000014.1:0-29667 GCA_964409675.1 uncultured Rickettsiales bacterium
CCACCATGATCGCCGCCATCAGCAAAATGGTAAACACCGGGCGGCGAATGCAGAAGGCGGAGAGGTTCATATTCTACCCGTCATCCCGGCGCAGGCCGGGACCCATGCCACGCATCCGCAATTTAATATCATAAAGGCACCGGCAGCACCTGCATTCTTATTCTGTCCGGAGGCAAGGCCTAGGTCCCGGCCTGCGCCGGGACGACAAATGATACAGTTATGTCGCATCCGGGGTTTTCTCTTTCTTTTCCTTGTCTTCTCCCTGGAACTTCACGTTGCTGCCATCTTTCAGCGAAGCCAGTCCATCAATGGCGATTTGCTCGCCTTCCTTTACCCCGTCGCTGATAATCGCCTGCCCATTCTGGATCCGCGCCACCGTCACCGGGCGCTTGGCGGCCTTGCTTTCCTGGATCACGAACACGTAATCCGAATCCTGCCCGTGCTGCACGGCCACTTCCGGCACGGTAAGCGCGCCTGCTTCCGCGCCCAGCTGCAACAGCAGGTTCACAAACATGCCCGGCCAGAGTTTTTCATCCTCGTTGGCAAAGCGCGCGCGCACTTCAAAACTGCCGGTAGTCGGTTCCACGCGGTTATCGATGTAATCGACGGTTCCGCGCCCCGCCTCGCCCACGCCCTCGCGCAGGGCGGTGACATTGACGCCGCCGCCCTGCATGGCGCTGCGCACGCTATCCAGGTATTTCTGCGACAGCGAGGTCTGCACGCGAATCGGCTTCAGCTGGTTGATGGTGACCAGCGCCGCATCGTTGGCTTTCACGTTATTGCCGACGGTGACGCTGATGGTGCCGGTGCGCCCGCTGATCGGGGCGAGGATGCGCGAATAGCCGAGCTGCACGCGCACATTCTCCAGGCTCGCTTCGCTGGCGTGGATGGTGGCTTTCTGCGCCTCATAGGCGGCGCGGTCGGTGTCGAGCTGCTGCGCGGCGGCGAATCCCTGCTTGTTGAGCGAGCGCGTGCGCTCGTATTTCACGCGCAAATTCTCCAGCTGCGCCTTGTCGCGCAGCACATTCGCCTGCAATTCGCCGAGCTGCGCTTTCAGCGCGCGGTCATCCAGCACGAACAGCACGTCGCCTTCCTTCACATAATCACCGTCGCGGAAGCGCACCTCGGTGATCAGCGAATCCAGCCGCGAGCGCACGGCCACACTCTGGTAGGGCACCACGCTGCCTACCTCGCGGATTTCCAGCGGCATGTCGCGTTTTGTCACCGCAGCCGTACTGATGGTGACCGGCGGCGTCGATTTTTCCTTCTCCTTGCCGCCGTGCGACAGGAAATAAACGGCGGCGATGGCGGCAACGCCGCCGATGGCAAGCGCCCGCTGCTTGGTGTTCAGGTTCATGTGCGCGTCCCGGGTGGCTGGTTCATCATGTCCGCCATGTTGTTTTTCAGGCGTTTTAAGTAATTGAGCAATACCGCATGGTCGCCGGCGCTGAAGCCCTTCAGCGCGTCGCTGCGCGTGGCGACGGCGATCTTGCGGATTTCCTTGAGAATGCCCTGCGCTTTGTCCGTCACATAGACCTGCTTGGCGCGGCGGTCTTCGGGGTCGGGGCGGCGCTCGGTCCAGCCGGCTTTTTCCATGCGGTCCAGCAGCCGGGCGAGGGTAATCGGCTCAATTTCCATGCATTCGGCCAGCTGCGTCTGGCGGATGCCAGGCTGGCGGCGCAGGATGGCAAGCACGCGCCATTGCGAGCGGGTGAGGCCAAGATGCTGCACCCGGCGGTCGAAGCAAATGCGCATCGCATGCGCCAGCTCATGAATCAGCAGGCTTTCGTTTACGCTGTCATCATCGAGGACAAATCCGCTCATGCCGCGCAGAATACCATATCCTGCTTATAATAACAATCACTGGCAATTTGATATTAGGTTAACGATAACCATATGAATAATAGAAAAATATAATGATATACCATTTGCACATGCGACGCATTTCATGTACTTCCTAATGCGCAATTTATACGTAATCTGCTTCCATCATCTGCCCATTCAGAAGACGTTCAAGCGTATGCCTGCACAGCAATCCCGTATTTTTCCCGATAAGCTACTGAAGCAACTGACCGATGCCGCCGATGACCCCGTCAACATTACTCCCGGCGAGCGGGCGCGGATTGCCATGGAAGCGCTGCTGCATGCCGTCGATATCCTCGACAGCACCTCGCACCCGGTGATGCGGCAGACGCCGGTAACGCTGGAGCATGAGCTGAATGCGCAGCGTTTCGACAAAGCGCTTGCGCAGCAGCTGGCGCGGCTGGCGGATATTCATGCGCGCTGCGCGGATTATTTTACGATTACGGAAGAAGCGGCAGAAGAAGTAGCGCTTTGCGTGGTGACGGTAAAGCGCATGCGCGCCTGATCATTCCTCCTGTGCGCGCAGCTCATCCAGTTCCAGCCAGCGCGATTCTGCCATGTCCAGCTCGCTTTGCGCCTTCGGCAGGCGGCGCGAGGCGGTATCGAAGCGCTCCGGCTCGCGTATGTAGAGATCGGCATCGGAGAGCAGTTCGCGCAAGCTAATGATTTCTGTTTCCAGCGCCTGCATTTTCCCCGGCAATTGCTCCAGCTCATGCTTTAGCTTGAAAGACATTTTCGTGCGTGGGCGCGGCGCTTCCGGCGCGGCGACGGTGGAGGGGGCGGCGGCTTTCGCCTTGGCGGGCGCAGGCTGCTGCGCGCGCTTGGCGTTTAAATAATCCGTATAGCCGCCGATATGCTGCTCCACCACGCCGCCTCCTTCAAAGGCGAGGATTTCGGTGACAGTGCGGTCCAGAAAATCGCGGTCATGACTGACCAGAATCAACGTGCCTTCATATTCGGCGAGCAATTCCTGCAGCATGTCCAGCGTATCCATGTCGAGGTCGTTGGTCGGCTCATCAAGGATCAGCACGTTGCCGGGATGCGCCAGCACGCGGGCGAGCATCAGCCGGTTCTGCTGGCCGCCGGAGAGCGTGCCCACTAAATCCCGCGCGAGGCGGGGGTCGAACAGGAACTGCTTGAGGTAGCCGCACACATGCACCGGGCGTTTTTCTTCGCCGCTGCCCAGAAACACATAATCGCCACCGTTGGGGCAGAGCGTATCCCACAGGCTTTTTTTGGGGTTTAGGGCGCTGCGGTTCTGGTCGAAATAGGCGATCTCGCTGTTCTTGCCGCGGAAGATGCGCCCTTCATCCGGCTGCAATTCGTTGGTGAGCAGTTTCAGGAAGGTCGATTTGCCGGAGCCGTTGCGCCCCAGGATGCCGATGCGATCACCGCGGATGATGCGCAGCGAAAAATCCTGCAGGATAGGAATTTTCTTCCCGTCGCGTTGGAAGGATTTGCCGACCTGCTTGAACTCGGCGACAATTTTGGAGGCAGGAATCGGCTTCAGCGGATCGGCGTCGATGCCGCGCCGGTGCTGCAGATAGGAATGCTTGTCCGCTTTAAGTTTTTCGCGCAAGCGATTGAGTTCACGGAGCCTCCGCACATTGCGCTTGCGCCGCGCGCTGACGCCGCCCTGCGTCCAGTCCACTTCCGCGTCGAGCTTTTTTTGCATATTCTGCAGCGCGCGCGCTTCCTGCTCCAGGATAGTTTCCGCCCATGCTTCAAACGCGCCGTAGCCGCGCGGGGAGGTGCGTATGGTGCCGCGGTCGATCCAGAAAATTTTCTGCGAGATGGCGGTAAGGAAGGCGCGGTCGTGGCTCACGCAGATAAATGCGCCGCGGTAGGCATGCAAATACCGCTCCAGCCATTCGATGGCGGTGAGGTCAAGATGGTTGGTGGGCTCGTCCAGCAGCAGCAGATCGGGCGCGGCAATCAGCGCCTGCGCGAGCGCGGCGCGGCGGGCCTGCCCGCCGGAGAGGGTGTCCATCAGCGCCTCCGCCTCCAGCTCCAGCGGAGCCATCATCTGGTCGGCGAGGTGGTGCTTTTCCTCCGAGCGCTCCTGCGCCGATAAGCCGGAAAGCACGAAGGAGCGCACTGTATCATCCGGGCTATGCTCGATTTTCTGCGCGAGATAGCCGATGCGCAGGCCCGGCAGCATGAAGCGCGAACCGGCGTCCGGCTCCAGCTCGCCGGTGATCAGGCGCATCAGCGTGGTTTTTCCCGCGCCGTTCTTGCCGACGAGGCAGATACGGTCATGCTCGTTGACGTGCAGTCGGATGCCATCGAACAACGGCTTGCCGCCAAAATGCACGGAGACGTCTTCCAGGCTGATGAGTACACGGCTGTTCATGCGGGCACTATAGCACAGGCGAGGTGCTGTGCGCGCTGAATGTATATTCCCACCGCAAGCAGCAACCTATCACCCCTGTCATTCTCACGAATGCGGGAATCCAGCCTATCCTTTTGCGCCGCAGACGCGCCGCACTGGATGCCCGCCTGCGCGGGTATGGCAATAAATAGTACGCCGTAAGCGTGGAGTAGGGGGTTGCGTGTGTTAATCAATGCGTGCACGGAATTGGTTAGCGGCAAGATGAAAATAATGGCATTGCTATACGCGAACGATGCGGAAAATACGAGCGGGATTTTTCTAAAAAACTTATTTTTTCAGTTATTTATTTTAAAAACATTATCAAAAACATTAGGTAAAAAATATTAAAATAACGATATAAATCGGGTAATTGTATTAAACCCCGTTAGATTTCAATAATTCTCAGTGTGGCCTTTTTGTCTCAATGGCGGTAATAATGTTATGCGGGTGCAATGAGCGTTTGCGCAAAAAAGGCAAACAGCATTTAATGCAGCATTATGCATATGCATGATGAGCCGCTGCGCCGGCTCCGGTCATCCGCCGCTTTCCGTAGAGAGTCCGTACAGCATGAACCCCCAATGTCCTAAATGCGGACGCCACCATAGCATTAAAAGCGGCAGCGTGCAGGGTAAGCAGCGGTGGAAGTGCAAGGTATGCGCCTTCCAGTTCACCCGCACCACTCGCCGTGGCAAGCCGCTCTGGCAGAAATCACTGGTGGTATTTCTTTATTCGCACGGCCTGCCGCTGCAAACCATCGCCGGCCTGCTTTCCGTGCAGCCGAGCACCGTGCTGAAATGGGTGCGCGCCTATGAGAGCGACTACCGCGCCGGACAGGAAAACGGCGCGCATATCAAGATTATGGAATTATCGGATATGGGGAAGCAGCTGGCAAAAGAGCAGAACGGGGCGGGGCGGCTGTGGATTGCCATTGATAACATTCCGCTGCCTAAAAGCGTAGCCATCAGTATTCATCATCCGGCGGAATAGCGACCATCGCAACCGCATTTAACTTTTTCTAATGCACTTAACCCGCTCTTTTGTCCTTCTCGCAAAAGGGGGATTCTCGCTTTCGCGAGGATGGCATTTAGGGCGAGGAGGTGGGATTTAATAATTGCAGATAGGAAAAATGGAATTGCCACTGCCATTAAATAGCGGCGGCAAACGCAATTAGCGCATTCCAGTATCAATGCCGCCGGACCTTTTGCCATTCTCCCGTGTAACTTACCCACGCATACACCAGATACAGAGAGCATCGCAAACTGTCGGCAACATCCATAGAAAGAATGCGCTAACAGATTAACTATAATTTTTCCTCCGTCTGATTGCCGTATGAAGCCAATGCAAAATACATAAAGCGGACATAATTTTTGCCCGGAATGCAAAAATTGCGCTGCTAAATCGTCACGCCCTTAACGCTTAATCGTGACATTACATAGGAAATAACATTTTCTTATCTAACGAAAAATAACATTAGTTGGGAAATCTGGTCGATTTGGGGTTGTTTTTTGGGCTCTGGCAGGTATCTTGCATGTACCCACGCACCATGCATTACACCAGAAACAGGGAGCATTAATCCATGTCAGATACACTTGCGTATGTTTACGAATTGCAAAAGGCCAGCTACCAATCCTTATCAAGCCTGAAATTCAAAATTGCGGTGGTTGACCGCGACGACGCGCAGCTCACCTCCGCGCAGGTCAACCAGCTGGAATCAACGGGCAAGAATATCATCGGCTATTTAAGCATCGGTGAGGCAGAAAATTACCGTGATTATTGGCAGAGCAGCTGGAACTCCAGTCCTCCGAGCTTTGTGCTTGGCGAAAACCCCGACTGGCCCGGCAATTACGAAGTGAAATTCTGGGACGCCGGCTGGCAGAAGATCATCCTTGATAAAGCGGTGACGCTCGCCAAGGAAGGCTATTCCGGCATCTGCCTCGACGTGGTGGATGTGTATAATAATCAGGACGTCGCCAGCGCCTATACCGGCCCCGGCACTGCCCGCGATGCCATGATGGCCTTTGTCGGCAAGATCAGCGACGCGACCAAAGCGATCAACCCCGATTTCAAGCTGATCCAGAATAACGCGCTCGACCTGCTCACCGTCAACCCCGACGATCCCAGCAGCGCCACCAACAGCGCCTACCTCTCCAAAATCGACGGCGTGAACGCCGAAAGCACCTTCTACCTACCCAGCAACGCCAAAACCACCTGGGGCGACTGGAACAACCAATACCTGGCGCACGCAGTGGATGCGGGCAAGACGGTGTTTTCCATCGACTACCCGAGCAGTGAAAGCGCCCAGCAGGATTTCATCAACAAGGCTGCTGCTAAGGGCTATGTGCCCTTCACCGCCAACCAGGCGCTCGATAACAACATCGACTCCACCAATTACCAGGTGCTGGATAAGATGGCGTCCGCCGTCGATCATTTCCTCGCCCACGCCACCGGTAGCACCGGCGGCACCACCGACGGTGGCACGACGCCCACCCCAACTCCGGCTCCCGCCACCGAGCCGACCAATTACATCGTGGACAGCGACGCGGGGCATTCTTTAAACGGCGTTTCCTACCATGACGAAATCTTCGGCAACGGCGGCAACGATACCGTTCATGGCAACGCTGGCAATGATTATATCGAAGGCAACGGCGGCTATGACACGCTCTATGGCGATGATGGCAACGACGTATTGTTCGGCAACGATGGCAACGATAAGATCTATGGCGGCACTGGCCATGACTATATGGAAGGCAATGCCGGCAGCGATTACCTCTTCGGCGCCGACGGCAACGACGTTCTCTGGGGTGGCGACGGTAGCGACATCATCATTGGCGGCACCGGTGACGACGATCTTTATGGCAATGCCGGGGCTGACAAGTTCAGCTTCAACGTCCTCAAGGGCGGGCATGACGTGATCAATGACTTCGAAGGCGCAGGCGCTGCCAAGGGCGATATCATCGCCCTGTCATCGCAGATTTACAAAACCGTGGCACAAGTGCTAAATAATATCACTTACGAGCATGGCGATGCCATCATCCACCTCGACGGAGACAATACCATCACCGTGGCGGGCGTGCCCGACCACGCACTGACCGCCGACGATTTCCAGATCGTCTAAAGGTTGCCGGCAGGCCGTAAGCGCTCCGGCGGCCTGCCGGTTTGAAGAAAGGAAGCGAATTGAGCGTAAAACCCAGACATGCATCGAATCCCCTCGATCACACGCTGAAAGCCATCAAGCCGGTATTGATCTACTCGGCGCTGTTCAGCTGTTTCATCAATCTGCTTTTGCTGCTGGTGCCGCTTTATTCCATGCAGGTGCTGGACCGTGTGCTCTCCACCGGCAGTACGGAAACACTTACCTGGCTGACCGTCATTATGCTGGCCGCCTTCGCGGCGGCGAGCCTGTTGCAGACGGTGCGCTCCTTCGTACTGGTGCGGCTGGGTGAATGGATGGACCGGAAAATGAGTCCGCTGCTCCTTGCGCACGGCCTCTCCGGCATGGCCTCCATCCGCGGCAACCAGGGCACGCAGCCGCTGCGCGACATGCAGTCCTTGCGCCAGTTCATCACCGGCAACGGCATGCTGACGCTGTTCGATGCGCCGTGGTCGGCGGTGTACCTGCTGATTCTTTTTATTATCGACAGTTCCATCGGCGGCATCGTGCTGCTGGGCTGCCTGATATTGCTTGGCCTCGCCTGGCTCAATGAGCGTGCCATGCGCCCGCCGCTGGATGAAGCCAATGAAAGCAACATCGCCAATTTCCAGCACATGGAAATGGCCCAGCGCAATACCGACGTAATCGAGGCGATGGGTATGAAGGATGCGGTGATCGGGCGCTGGCAGGGGCGGCAGGACAGGGTGACGCGGCTGCAATCGCAAGCAAGCGGGCGCTCGGCCATTATTCAGGCATTCAGCCGCTTCTTTCGCCTGATGCTGCAAATTGCCGTGATTGGCTGGGGAGCGTATCTGGCGCTGCATAACCATATCAGCTCAGGTTCGATTATTGCGGCCTCAATTTTGGCTGGCAAGGCTTTCGCGCCGTTCGATGCGGCCATTAGCTTATGGAAAAGCGTGATCGAAGCACGCGAAGCCAAGGCGCGCTTGCAGGTGTACCTCAGCTCCATGCAGGACGCGCGGCAGACCGTTTCTCTCCCTCCGCCGCGTGGGGCGCTGGAGGTGGAAAAGGTGGTGTTCGCGCTGCCCGGCATGGAGCGCCCGATTTTAAAAGGCGTCAGTTTCGCGCTGGAGGCGGGCGATATCCTCGGGATTATCGGCCCGAGCGCGGCGGGGAAATCGACGCTGGCGCGCCTGATTGTCGGTAGCTGGGAGCCTTACAGCGGCATGGTGCGGCTGGACAAGGCGGACATGAAGCAATGGAAGCGCGAGGAGCTGGGGCCGTATGTCGGCTATTTGCCGCAGGATGCGGAATTATTTTCCGGCACCGTGCGCGACAACATCGCCCGCCTGCGCGACAATGCCACTGACGAGGAAGTCATCAAGGCCGCCAAGCTCGCCGGGGCGCACCAGATGATCCTTGCTCTGCCCAATGGCTACGGCACCGACGTGGGCATGCGCGGCGCGGCACTCTCCGCCGGTCAGCGCCAGCGCATCGGCCTTGCGCGCGCCTTTTTCGGCCATCCGAAGCTGGTGGTGCTGGACGAGCCGGACGCCAACCTGGATGAAGACGGCGAGGCGGCGCTTGCGCAGGCGCTGCAATTCGCGCGCGCGCAGGGCATTACCACCATCGTGGTCACCCACCGCAAGCACGTGCTGGCCTATGTGAACAAGCTGCTCCTCATGCGCGACGGGCAGGCCGAAATGTTCGGCCCCGCCCGCGAAGTGGCGGAAGCGCTGGCGCTGCGCCAGAAGAAACAATCCGAACTCGCGCAGATGCGCAAGGTGCAGGCGGTGTAGGCAGGAAAAAAGTGCTATAAATGATTATCTATGTTAATTTAAGAAATTAACCCGATTCTATTTTCTTTGTCATTCCCCGAATCGCTTTAGCGATTATAGGGGAATCCATACGGACGGTGCCGCAAGCTGGATTCCCCTATAATTTTCCTTCAGAAAATTCGGGGAATGACGAAATGCTGAAACGTAAAAAGAGCCATGAATAAAGGAGCCTCCCTTGCGCTGGATTGAACAGCTTACTCCCTCCACCAGCCTCTATACCGGCGCGCAGCCGGCGCCCGGCACGGCGGTGGTGATCGACCAGATCGACGCCGCCGCGAAAGCATTGACCGGCACCACCGGCATGGGCAGCCATGCGGCGATGGATGCGGTGCGCGGGCCGCTGCGTGTGGGTTGCTGGATCATGCTCGGCATTTTTGGCATTGGACTTGGCTGGGGTGCGCTGGCGCCAATTGACAGCGCCGCCATCGCGCATGGCAGCATTGCGCTGGAATCCAATAAAAAAACCGTGCAGCACCTGGAAGGCGGCATGGTGTCGGAAATTCTGGTGAAGGAGGGCGACCGCGTGGCACAGGGCCAGAAGCTGGTGGTCCTCAACGACACCGCCTCCGCCTCCGGGCGCGACATTATCCAGCGCGATTTGTGGGACGCCCGTGCCGCCGTCACCCGCCTGACCGCCGAGCGCGACGAAGCGCAAACGCTGGAATTCGACCCCGCCTTGCAGCAGACGGCGGATGCCGATCCCGAGCTGCAGAAAATGCTCGACACTCAGCGCAACCTGTTTGCCTCCTCGCGCGAGGCCTATCAGGCGCGGCTTGGCATGCTCGACCAGCGCATCGAGCAGTCGAAGCAGGAAATCGAGGGGCTGCAATCGCAGATCGAGGGTGCCACCAACCAGCTCTCACTGCTGGATGAGGAAACCGAGGCGCTGCGCAAGCTGGTGAAAAAAGGCTACGCCCCCAAGCCGCGTCTGCTGGCGCTGGAGCGGCAGGCCGAGGAACTGAAGGGCAACAAGGGCCAGTATCAGGCGAGCATCGCCAAGGCCGAGCAGGTGATGGCCGAGACGCGCCTCGAAATCGCCAACACCCGCAACGAATACGCCAATAAAAACGCCGGGGACTTACGCGAGGCGCAGGGCAAGGTTTCCGACTTGCAGGAAAAACTCCGCGCCGCCAGCGACGTGGCGAAGCGCACCGTCATCACCGCGCCGGTCGCCGGCATCATCACCGGCCTGAAGACGCACACCATCGGCGGCGTCATCGCCCCCGGTGAGGCGATCATGGACATCATCCCGCAGGATGACATGCTGGTGGTGGAAGCCAAGGTGCAGCCCAACGACATCGACGTGGTGCATGCCGGGCTGGAAGCCAAGGTGATGCTCACCGCCTACAAGGCGCGCACCACGCCCAAGCTCAAAGGCAAGGTGACGCAAGTCTCCGCCGACAAATTCACCGACGGGCAGGGCACGCAGGCCACCTCCTATTACCTCGCCCGCGTGGAAGTGGACAAGGATGAACTGGCCAAGCTGGAAAAACCCGTAGAACTCACCCCCGGCATGCCTGCCGACGTACTCGTCAAAACCGGCGAGCGCAGCTTCCTGCATTACCTCTTCCAGCCAATCCTGGACAGTATGCATAAGGCGTTCAGGGAGGAGTGAGTTTTTGTTCTTTTATGAAAGATTTCTAATATTTATTGAGTTTTTCTGTAGATGCCGATGTTCTAACAGACAATTATATTTCTCGTCCCTTGCTGGGGGCTAAGTAAGACGATTCAGGTATATTATGCGCTTTGGCTACGGCATGGATGCTGTCTATGGCTTTGCCCCTCAGTCCTGTGACTAAATCTATCATCATAGTGGGTGGCAGCCTATCTTCAAAACTTTTCTCTATGCGGCTTGTTAGTGCTTTCCGCAATTCCTGTTCGACATAATCCCATTCTTCACCAAAAACTTTGTCGGTTAGACCGCCGGCTAAAATGGAGGCTGCATCTTCAAAAACCATATTATATGCTGCTTTTACGCTTTTGCTGCGTGTAATTAAGCTGGGTAATTTATCCTTAAGTTCATTTACCAAGGCGCTGTCAGCGTTGGAGAGCTCCGACTGTTTTGCTGTCCATTTATCTAGAATACCACCAATGGCAATATTAACCGGGGGAGTATTAAATGCATCACTTAGGTCTTTTTGGTATCTCGCAATAGTTTTTTGACGTTTTTCTTCATATGCCTTTGCGCCTCTATCATACTCCATGCAAGCTATCTGATAGTCATTGGGAGGGTTTTCTCCGAGTCCTATTTTTGCTAATTGATGGGCTGAGCGAAAAAAGTTTATAGCCATTTTTTTTGCTTCATTTGGATTGGCGGCTAGGTTACTGGCCATATAGGCCTTCGCAAGATCGCTTTGTATATTTGCACTCGTATCGATCATTTGCGGGTCTTCCATAATAAAGCCGTTTTGGATCGACATTTCAGCTTTATGCTCTTGGTATAACAGCGGCATTAGTATGGCGAAGACTGCTACTCTTTCTTGTGTGCGAACTTCTTTTTTCTGTTTTTGAGTTAAAGAGCCGAGTTTGCTTAATGGATAATCTCTATCTGCCATTAAGGTAATAACATGCTCATGCGCTTCAAAGCTCGCGCCAAAACTCATATGGAATTCCCTGTAACATTAAAGTAATATATTTATAGAAATTAATTCATAGGTATTTTACGATGTCAAAGAATTTTACGTCTTATACTGCAAATAACTATACTCATGCTCTCAAGGAACATCCATTGAACGATGGTCTTATTCTTGAGGAATGCCCGTGGATTAAATTACTGAATGAGGGCATAATGCCTGCAAATTTGTTGCAGGAAAGAAACTCTCTTGCAGATTTGGCATATAGACGCAAAACTGTTGCATCCGCGCTGGGCTATCTTAGGAATGATCAGGCTATAGCCTCTATTCTGGTTAATAATTTTCTTCAAGAGCAGGAACTTCCTTCGGATAAGCCTGTTGTCATTGGTTATTTGCCTGATGGAGGAGCGTTAATGGCGCGAACCCTAGAGAAATCATTAAAGCAAAGAGGTGTGGTTTGTGACATTGTAGCGATGGATTTTCACAAAGAATGGCTTAAAGATGAACGTGTAATAAATGCAGGAAAAACCAGTAAATTAATCGTTTGCGATGATGTCATTTCTACGGGAAGTCAGGTCATGGATCTCTTATCAGGGCTTGCAAAAAATGAACATAAAGGCGAGGTAACAATATTATCCAATCGTCTTTTAGACAAAGCTTGCATAATAGGAAATCAGTGTTTGCGTGATTTTGTTGAAAGAAATGGCATATGGGATAGATATAAATACCATGCGCCGCCGGTAAAATTATACGCTGCACATATGTCTTCGAAACCTTACGAAATGGTGGACACTGCTGATTGTATTCAATGCGTGTTTAAGTCCCTTAATAAAGGAGAAATTTCTCTTAATCCAGATGAAGTTGAATGGATAGCATCCATGGCATCTCTTTTAAAAAAACGCGATTTGCCGGGCTATAATAAAAGTCAGGGTGTAGCTAGGTAAGTTGATAAGTCACGCCCGCTGCACCGATGGATTGGCCGTGATAAACGAATGATATGGCAGATCCAGCAGATAGCGCACCGTCACAATTGCTGCGATCAGGAAGGTGAAGAAGGCGCTTAAGAAATAGCCGTAGCCGTAATAGGGGAAGCCGAGCTTGATGCCGGCGAAGGTGAAGAGGGTGTTGCTGAGCAGGAAGAAGCACTGGATGAGCAGGCTGGAGCGGCGGCTGTCAAAGTAAGAGAGCAGCACCAGCAGGAACAGCACGAACACGTGGAACATCGCCCCCAGTATGCCGTAGCGCAGCATGCCGATCTGTAAGTAATCGCCTTCCAGCGCCACGATGATTTCCGGGGCCATCAGGATGCCAAGCAGCGCGATGCCGCCTTGCAGCACCAGGAAATGACGCATGCTGCCGAACACCCCGCTCATCAGTATCTTATGGTCAGCGATGATCTTGCCGAAGGTGGCTTTTTCGCGGATATCGCGGAAGAAGCGGGCGTATTTTTCAAAGAAATTGGTTTCCGAGCTGAATAAGAACAGCGCCATCGAGGGGATGGTGGTGAGGTAGGCGAGAAACATGGCGCTGTCATAATGCGGGTAGATATGGAAGCCGTTTTCCAGATGCACCGCTTCGGGGGCGAACCACATGATCCATTTATCCACCCAGATCGCCATATTATAGACCAGCCCCGCAAGCGCGATTTCCCAGTAGCGCCCGAAATAGCGCAGGAAGGCGAAGGGTTTGGTCACCTTGTGCGGATATTCGGCGAGGGTGGTGGCAATGAGCAGCGCCAGAATCAGCGCAAGGCCGAGGGAAAATCCGTTCAGCAGCCCCATTTCGCCGTAAGGCACGGCGAGTTTGGAGGCGGCGGCGGCAGAGAGCACCATGCCGAAGAAGAAGGCGCGCGTAATCAGCGCGTAGCGCCGAAGCGCCGAGATGAAAATGCCCACCAGCCATACTGCGCAGAGCAGCAGGAAATTGATAATGGAGCTTACGCGCAGCTCAAGCGGCATGTCGGCGGTGAAGCCGTAAAACGCCAGCGCCACGGCAAAGCCGATGCAAAGCAGCAGCGTCAGCGACCCTACCAGCAGCCCAGGCACCGGAGCCACGTTGCGCTCATGCAGGCAATCGGCGAGGAAGCGCGTGGCGATCATGAAAATAGGGCCGGAGAGCACCAGCGAGAAGGAAAAATTATAAATCAGGATGGTGCGAAATAAAAATCACGTCTCGCGGCTGACCGCGGTTGCGCCGAGATAGGAAATCACCGCCAGCGACAGCACGGTAAACAGCCACGGCCCCGTGGAGGCAAAGGCCGAATGCGCGCAGGCGCGCAGCAGGCTGGTGAGGTTGTCGCGATAGTAGAGCTTGCGAAGGACGAACCCGATGCCTGCCATGTTATGCCGCCTCCTGCGCGGATTCGCCTTCGTTGATGAGTTCTGCGTAGAGCGTGGCATAAGCCGCGCGCTGGTCGGCCTTGGCGTAATAGCGCTTCACGCGGGCGCGGATATGCTCGGAGCATTGCTGGTAATATTCCGGGTCCATCAGTAGGCGCAGCATGGCTTCCGCTACCGCACGCGCGTCGGCTACCGGCGTAATCGCGCCGCCTGCGCCCAGCTGCGGCGTTTCGCTGCGCGCGCCTAAAATCAACTCGCGGCAGGAACCGACATCGGTGGCAACCGTTGGTACACCCGCCGCGCCCGCTTCCAATATCACCAGCGGCTGCGCTTCGCTGAGCGAAGTCAGCGCAATCACGTCAATGCCGCCCAGATGCTCGGTGATATTCACCTTGCCGAGGAAGGAAAGCGTATCGCCCAGCTGCAGATGCTCCGCCAGGTGCAGGCATTCGGCGTGGTATTCCGGATCTTCGTCGGCGGGGCCTAAAATCAGTGCGCGAAGGTCGGGCACGCGGGTTTTCAGCAGCGCAACGGCGCGCAGGTAGGTTTTTACGTCCTTAATCGGCACCACCCGCCCGATCAGGGCGACGGTGGGCGGATGCGGCACGCGCGCAACGGCTTCGAACCGCTCGATGTCGATTCCGTTGGGAATCACCTGCAATTTCTGCGGCTCGGCTCCGTCCATACGCTGGAAAATCTGGTTGCCCTCGTAAAGCGTGACGATGCGGCAGCTGGCGGCGTATGCGAGGCGGGAATAGTTCACGAACATGTCGATCCAGAAATCGCGCAGTTCGCGTTCTTTCGCATGTAGCCCTAAGCTCTGGCCGCGCCCGTCATCCAGCCATTCGGCGGAGGCGATTTCAATGCGGCGCTCATTGGTGTAGATGCCGTGCTCGGTGATGGCGCAGGGACGCCCGGTTTCCAGATGCGCGCGCGCGAGCAGCAGCCCGGCATAGCCGGTGCAAAGCGCGTGGTAAGATTTCGCGGGCGGGATATCGCACAGCAGCACCGAATAGAGGCTGCCCAGCAGCCCGCGCCACGACCAGAAATAATCGAGGAAAGCGGATGCGGGCATGGTGGCGTTATACATGCGCAGCAGCATGTCCCACGCGGCGCGCGAATCCAGCAGGAGCTTGCGTCCCAGCTGCTCGCGGTAAGGCTGCATGGTCTGGATCAACTGGCCAAGGTCGGCAAGTCCGGCGTGCGATTGTAATTTAAGCAGCGTCTGTTCCAGCGTGGAAAAGAGCTGCGCCTGTTTGCCTTCCGGCAACGCGCCCACGCCGCGCGGCAGTTTTTGCAGGCGGATGGTGTGCAGGGCGGTGACGTTCGGGGGCAATTCATAAAGCAGCTTCGCGCTCGCTGTAGGGCCAATCAGCGCCACGATCTCGAAAGTGAGGTGCTCCTGCATGCGAATGACTTCATGCATCCAGTTTGCCACGCCGCCCATGGCGTACGGGTAGGTGCCTTCCAGAATCAGGCAGACATCGGCCATCGGTTTCTCACGCTGCATGGGGGGCCTCCAGCGCGGCTTCCGGGCCTTCGGCCCACAGGCGCAGCATCTGCTCGATATCATCCGCTTCCGGCGTGCCCGGCACTACGTGGCGGCTGAAATCAGCGCGCCTTGCCAGATCGCGTAAGCCATCATACTGCCTGAGTTCGTACAGGGCTTCCATGTAGAGACGGGCTTCTTCCAGGTTCATGCTGTCATTTTCCAGCAGCGGGAAGAGGAGTGTCGCCGCTTGGCGCGGGTGGCGGTTCTGCAGATGCAGCTTTGCCAGGTGCGGGCGCAGTTCCGGGGCGGTATCGCCTTCTTCCAGCAATGTCTCATAAAGCGCAATGGCGCGCCCAGTGAGCTGGCGGCACATTTCCTCATCGGCGATGCCGGAGATGGCGAAATCATAGCAAAGCCCCGCCAGCTCGCGCCGTTTCGCAGTCGAGGGGTTGTGCCGTACGTCTTCCTCCAGGCTTAAATAGCGCAGCATGTAATCGCGCTCCAGCTTGGCGATGGCGGTGGCGGCCTGCACGCGTACCGACGCGTCGGCATCGAGCGAAGCCATGCGCAGGAGCGGAGCGAATTGCGGGCGAAACCAGCGGGTGATTTTTACAATCGCCGCCTGCTTTTCCAGCATGCCGCCGCTACCCAATATATCCTGCAACGGCTGCACCCCGGTGCCGCCGACATTATCCAGCCCGAAGGCGATGCGCTCATAGAGCTTGGCGCTTTCGCGCTGATCGGTGTCGGGCAGCATGGCGTCGAACATGTCTTCCGGCTTGGAGGGCTTCAGGAACAGGCTGACCATGGCCGCTACGAAGCAGATCATTGCGCCCAGCGGGCCGCCGAAGCCGGTAAAAAGTGGCAGCAGCCACGGCAGCGCCGAGCGCTCGCGGCGCCCGCCGGGCCAGGCAAGCGCGACCAGCGCCAGCGTGATGCCGGTGTGGCGCAGTAAGGTTTGCTCCCAGCCGTCTTCCGGCAGGCGGTAGGCGATCGCCGCTTCGGCCATGGCCGCCACCAGCGCGATCAGCGCCCACAGGGCGGCGCTATTGCCAGAACGTGCTGTTCGTGTCGGCGGGAGCAGATTCTGCCGGGTTGAGGTCATACATGGTGTCCAGGGTGAATTCGTGGCGCGCGCGCGACAGCAGCGGCCCGCCTTGCTGCGCCAAACTGTTTTCCAGCCGGAGTATCAGTCGCTGCGCATCGGTGCGGGTACGGCAGGAGGCGAGGATAATGCCTTCGCCGCGGTTGCCGAGCAGCGTGCCGTCGGCATCGCGGATATGGTCTTTCATCAGCTTCTCCAGCAACTCGGAGATTTTTTGCAATTCAGTGAGCGAAAACTCGGCGCGGTTGACGAGGCGGATGGCGATTTTGTACATGCCGAACCCCTGCCGCTGGGCGAGCGCGGTGAGCATGCGGGTGATGCGGTCCTGCTCGATCACCGGCGAAGCGGATGCGGTGGCGGCGCGGATGATCGGGGCCGGGGTGTGCACGTTCAGGCGTCCGGCGCGGATGAACGCCTTGCCGATCCACTGGCAGATGATGCGGAATGTCTCTAGGCTGCGAATGCTCATCTCGGAGAAGCGCATTTCCTCGATGCGCAGCATTCCCAGCACATGCTCGCGGTCGGGCGAGAGGATGGGGCCGGCCATCACCGCCCCGTCCAGCACCGCCTCATCGCGGGCGGAGGCGATGCAGAGCGCGGTCTTGCGCTCAACAATTGCGCGGTAGAGCGGCATGCCCGCCGGAATCACGTCCGGGTAGGTATTTTTTTCCGGCCAGCCGTACGCCAGCGCCAGCTTCAGCGAATCGCCGTGCAGGCGGTAGATGGAGAAGCGGATGGGGCTCAGCGTCACGCGCACCATTTCGGCGGCGGCTTCCATCAGCTTGTCGGAACTGGCCATGTCGAAGGACTGCGCCGCTTTATAAACGGTTACCACGCTGCGGCGCTCTTCGGCCAGGCGCAGCTCCAGCTGGTCCTTGGTCTTGCGCAGCGAACCGTAAGCTTTGGCGATGGTCTCCGCGCCTTCTTCGGCCTTGGCGGCACGCTCTTTCAATTGCTCCTGCCCCTGCTGCTCGCGCGCGCGGATACCACCTAAGATCAGCGAGGTCATAATCCATAAGAATGGCAGTCGCCCGGTGCGGATGACGTAATCATACATGGTCTCGGTGATGCGCTGCTCGGGCATGTTGCCCGCCAGCAGGAAGATGCTGGCCAGAATCGCGCAGAGCAGCGATTCATTTGGCCCGTACTGCACGGTGATCAGCAGCAGGATAATCCAGAACGGGTGCAGCGAGGTATCGAGGTAGCGGATGCCGCTGCCAAACAGGAAATCATAGGCCAGAATTACCCCAAAAAACACCAGCATCTCGGTTAGCGCCACGGCGCGCACCAGGAAGAAAGGCTGGCGCGATGCGGCGGGGGCGGAAGAAGCGGGGGCGGGGGACATGGCGGAACTCATAGGCGTCAATCGGTACGGGTGGGGCGGGAGCCTAGCGGCCGCTATGTCATCACGCTACGCATACGCAGTAGCGAAGCTGTAAGCGCGCGATAAAGGCTTGCCTAGAACCTCCATGCAACATTCAGGCCGACCTGGTCGTAGCGGTCGGTGCCGCGCTCGCCGGAAATCCCGCGCGAGGCGCGCAACTGCACCTGCGGGCCGCGGTAGGGGGCGTAGGTCAGCGCGCCGCCATATTGCGGGCCGTCGCCGCCGAGGCGGTCGAACGCCCAGCCGCCGAACGCGTCCAGCGTCAGGTCGGTCATCAGCTCGCGCGAAAGCGACAGGGTGAAGCCGTGCACCTCGTAGCTGCTGAAGGGGAAGGGGCGGTAGCGCCCGCTCGGGCCGTTTTTATCGTCCACGTCGATGGCGTATTCGGCATCGAACATGTAGTTCAGCGTGAAGGTGGTGTTATCGATGGCGCTCAGGCCGATATGGTGGAAACGGCTGGGGATGATGTAATCCAGCTCGCCATTCACCATGCCGGTGGTGGCGAGGTCGCGGTCGCCGTCAAGGCCGTAATGGTTGACGCCGAGATTCAGGTTGCCTTCCAGTGCCGGGGTGAAATACTGCTTGCGGCCCACGCGGATATCGTCGCGCGTGCCGTAGCCTACCACGCCTTCGAGGTAATCCCATTCCGGGGCGAACACATCCGCCTGCAGATAGCTCAGGCCTTTGGCATCCAACCAGCTATAGCGCGCGCCCGCACCAACGGTTTCCTTGGTAAGGTACAGATTGGCATCCAGCTGGTTGCCGCTTTGCTCCACGCGCTGGCCGGTGAGGGTGAAGCGCTGGCGGTCGCCTTCGAAGCGCGCGGTGGTGCCGTTTTCCCGCACGATCGGGTCGATGCGCGCATGGTCATTCTCCAGCGTGGCCCCCACGGCGATATCCGGGGTGACGCGGGCGCTGCCGGACAGGCGGCTATATTGCTCCAGCGAGAGATTGTTGGTGCGCTTTACCGAGCCGTCGGCTGAGACATAGGAGCGCGGCATGCGGATTTCTTCGCGGCGATTGATGATATCCTGGTTGCCGGGGTCGAGCGATTCGGCTTCTTTCAGCGCCGTCAGCGCCGCACCGCGGTTGCCGAGCTTGATCTGCAAATCAGCCTCGGCCACGCGCACCTGCGCGTTGGTGGGGTTTTCCGCTTTCAGCCGCTCAATCAGCGTGAATGCCGAGTCCAGCTGGCGGGTTTCGGTGTAAACCTGAAGGCGCGACAGGTCGAGGCGCAGCTGGGCATCGGTATCCTGCGCGTAAAGCGGGGAGGCGGAGGCGACCAGGGCGGCGGTCAGGCAGATGCGGGCGTAGTTCATTGCGGTGTCTCCTCCGGTTTGGTGGACAGGAATTGCGACGCTTCCTTAAAGTCGCGCATTTCCACCAGTAAATTCGCATAATCCGCCTTAAGTGAAGTATTATTGGGGTTGCTGTCAATTAATTCTTTATAAAGAATTTTCGATTCCTGCATCCTGCCCAGTTTCTGCAGCAGCCGCGCCTGCGCGAAACGGTCCTCGAAATCCTTGGACGGCTTGCTGTCCAGCTCAGCATAAGCACGCTCGTAATAGGTTTTCGCGGAAGGATTTTTTTGCCGCTGCAATGTTTCGGCATAGGCGTAATTGGTGGCGTAGTCGCCTTTATTATCCTTCAAATAGGCCCCCAGATGCTTCTCCGCCTCGTCATACTGGTTGGCGCCCACGGCGGCCAGGCCCAGCCGGCGGTTGGCCTCCGCATCCCCGGGGCTTAGGTGATAGACGCGCTTCCAGGCTTCCTGCGCCACCGCGTCCAGATTCTCGCCTTCGGCAAGCTTCGCGTATTCGCGGATCTGGTCGAGGCTTTCGGAGCGCTGCAATTCATGCGAGAGAAGGTCTGCAAGCTTGCGCGATTCTTTCGCATCGCTGAGCGCGGTGATATAGGCGCGCAGCGCATCCGGCGATGGTTCGGGCATGCCGTCCATGTACATCAGCGCCACGCGCTTCTGCTGGCCGATGCCGATCAGGTAGCGCAGCCATGCCGCCTGGTCGTCCGGTGGCGCCATGCGCGCGCGGCGCTCGATCCAGCTTAAGCTCTTGTCATCTGGCTTGTCGCCCATCAAATAAAGCGCTTCCTTGACCGGGCTGCTCTCGAACGGCTTGTTTTCGGCAAGTGAAATAAAAATATCCAGCGCCCGTTCCTTGCGGCCCATGTCGGCCAGCATATAGGCCATGTTCTCGAGTTCCTCAGTGGAGCGCCCGCCCATGTTCATCAGCTCGGTGAGCGCCTTGTCAACCGCGTCCGGCGCGACATTCTCGCCCTGCTGCACCATGCCTATCAGGGTTTGCACGTAGAGTTCACGCGCCTGCTTGTTCTTGGCGCGCAGCGCCTCCAGATGCGGCAGGGCGGCGGCGTATTTTTTCGATTGCAGCAGGGTTTCGGCCAGCTGCAGGCGGTTTTCCGGGGTGGGGTCGCGCTGGTAGATGCGCTCGGCAAGGTAAATGGCCGCCTCGCGCTGCTTCGCGCCTTCGGCCAGCGAATGCATATCGTTCAGCAGCGGCGTGGGCGCGTCCGCGTGCGCTTCCATCCAGGCGCGCAGCTCCGGCAGCTTGCCCAGTCCCGCCAGCAGCATGCCGCGCGCGCCATCGGCCTGTTTCGCCTGCGGCGATTGCGCATCCACATTATCCAGCGCGCTTAAGGCCTCGGCGCCTTTGCTCAGGTGCAAATAAAGGTCGGCCACCTGCCAGCCGCCAAGCGTCTGCAGCTGGTCGGCCATGCTGCTTTGCTGCAATAGCCCGTACGCCGCGCCGTACGCGCCGTGGCGGATATTCATCAGTGCCACCAGCCGCTTCTGCTTCTCCGGCAGCGTGGCGCTGACCGGCACGGCGAGGAAGGCGCGCACATGCTCCTCCGTATCCTCAGCCGCAACGTTCAGCAAGGCGGCCAGCAGCGGCGGCACACCCAGCTCCGCGCTGCGCGAAGCGATCGCTGCGGCGATGCCCGGCTGCTTGGCCAGCAGCGCCGCTTCCGTATAATCCCATAGCGATTCCTCCGGTAATAGCTCCAGCGGCGCCTTGCGCAATCCTTCTTCCAGCGCTGCGTAGTCCTTGCGCTTGAGTGATAAATCCAGGTAGGTCTCGCTCAGCAGTACCGGCAGTTTGTCTGCTTTAAGTTGTTCGCTTAAGATTCTGAATATCTCTTCTTCTTCGCCGTTTAGCAGCCGCAGCGTGATGTACTGCGCATAGAGCGAAGGCATGGTGTCGAACTTGTCCTTATAGGGCTTCAGCAGCGCGAGCGCCTGCTTTGGTTCATGGTAATCCGCAAGCAGGGCCGCCAGGTCGCCGGCTTTTTGCGGGTCGCGCATTTCATCGACGTAATCTTCGGCGAATTCATAAGCTTCTTTCTTCTCTCCCTGCTCGAAAGCCATGCGTACGGCGAAGCGGGCGAGGTCGGACGTGATGTGGTAATCATTCTTGCGGGCGAACTGCCTGATCAGCTTTAACGCGTCCGCATAGCGTTGCTTCTGGGCGTAATATTGCGCAAGCGTCTGGTAATCGATTTCCTTAGGCGTGTAACCATCCGTCTTGATCAGCCGCTCCAGCGCGGACTGGTGGTCGTCGTAGCGGTTGAGGAAATCATAATTATCGGCGAGCGCGCGCAGATTATCCACTGACGGGGCCACTTTCTGCAATTCTTCCAGCGCGCGGCAATAATCGTTCAGCCGTTGCGAGGAATCGTAGAGGTCCACCAGCTGGCGGCGGGCTTCCACCGAATCCGGGTTGCGCCGGATAAACTCCTCCATCAGCGCCACCGCCTTGTCGGTGCTGCCGTAATGCTTGTAGAGGCTGATCAACGGAATAACCACGTTGGGCGAATAATCGCCGCTGTCCTTCAGCTTTTCATAGCTGCTGAAGGCCTGGGTGTAGTTGGAGTCCTGCCATTGCATCAGCGCCACTTCGCGGTGGTCGGGCAGCAGCAGCAGGCTGAAGCCGAGCATGCACGCCACCAGCAGCAGGATAATCACGATAATGCGCTGTCTCCGGCTACGCATGGCCCAACCTCTGGATGCTGACGGTCAGCGGCGCGATGGCATTCTGCTTGATGGTGAATTTCAGCAGCCTGCCGTCGGTTTCTACTGTCTGGTCAGTATCGCCGGCGCGGATGCGATAGCTGCCCGGCGGCAGCTGCCAGACCATTTCGCCGTCGCCGTACCCTTCGGCGGTGAAGCGCAGATCTCGCCCGCTGCGCTTAAGATTGCTGATGCCCCAGCGGCTCTCCACCAGATAGGCATTTTCTTCTTCCGCCAGCTGGACGGGCGAGGTGTCTTTTAATGTAATCAGCGGATTTTTTTCTTCCGCGTCCAGATAGACATACAGGCTGCCCTGGAAATGCCGCTGGCCGATTACCCCGTGCGAAGCGGCAAATTCCACGCTTTTGTCGGTCGCGCGGTCGAAGCGGATGGTCTGCAGCGCGCCGCGGTTGAGGATTTTCCATGCATTCGCCCCCGCCGGCACCAGCTCGGTGCGGTAGAAGGATTCAGCAATCCGGGTGAAGTGCGAGGCGGTAATGGGGGCAATATCCTGCTGCGACGCATAGGCGAGGTTGCCAAGAAGGGCGCTCAGGCTCGCGCGCTTTTCACCGGTATAAATATGATAATAAATATTGAGCGGCTTGAAGCGGATGGGGAATTCGCTGTTTTTGAGCGTCTGCACCAGGTCGCGGTAGGCATGGTAATTTTTCGACCACAGGCTGGTATAGGTGTTTTCATTACTCATCGAGGCGTAAATCTGCCGCTCGGCTCCCACCTGCTTGCCGATGGGGGCGAGCGAGGCGTAGGTCGGGTATTCGTTGTCATACCTGCTGTCGCCGCCATTGATGTTCTGCACACCCGCTTCGCGCGTGAGGTGAATCGGCGCATCCCAGGGTGAGCAATTGCCCGGCCAGGTCAGCAGCTCCACTTTTTTATCCTTCGGCAGCAGCGCCGCCACTTCCTCAATGGATCCCTTCACCTCCATGTTCAGGTCAAACGGCTTATTGGCGTAGGCGCGCGGCACGTGGTAGCCCTGCATCAGCGGGTCCTTGGTCAGCGCATCGCTGCTCGTGGGGTTGGTTTCCGGCACGCCGAGCGCCTTCGGGTCCCAGTGGCCGAACGGGTAGCGTGAGAGGTAGGGCAGCTCCTTCTGCCAGTTGCCGTCCTTGAAAAACTGCCACTGGAACGGGTGGCTGTAAGTGTGCGAGCCGGCTTCCACGTTTGGCAGCGCCATCACGCTCTCGGCCACCTGACGGCTGTTTTTCTTGCCCGTCCAGTCGGGGTCAATTTCTGCGCCGATGATTGTTACCGTCACCGGCAGGCCGGGATAAGGCTCGATGGCTTCTTTCTGAATCACTTCGGAGGAGAGCGCGCCGCGGTCGCGGTAGCTCTCCACGGCGCTCACATTGTTCCAGCCGTCGCCGTCGATATGGCTGTAATAGATGCGCCGCCCGGCAAGGGTGGTGGTGTCGGGCTTGGGCAGATCATCGGTGGCGAATGCGAGGCGGAAGAATTCCAGCGCGTCGATCATCCACTGGCGGCGCTCCTCTTCCTTGCGCTCATAGGAGCGGAACAGGTAATAGGGCGAGGCATAGCCGCCGTGCGGGCCGGTGACCAGCAGCGGCGTTTCGCCGATGGTGGGGTCCTGCGCCGTAAGATGCACTTCATTCCCGGTGCCGGTCAGCGCCATCAGTTCGTAGATCGGGTGCAGCCCTTCAAACGGGGTGGCGGAGAAAAACATCTCCGGCGTGTTGTAGCGGTAGCTGGCGTGGTAGGACGCTTCGTTCCAGCGCCCCCTGGAGGTAAGGCCGAGGCGGCCCAGGAATCGGTTGATCGTGGCCAGCGCCACCGGCTGCTCCTGCCGGTTGAACGCAGCGCCGCTATGCCCGAGCAATACGAAGCGCTTGCCAATATCCACCGCATGCCCGGCCCAGGCGAGGTATGCCTTGGGGTTTTCCATCCGCGTCTCCGGCGAGAACCAGGTGATCACGCCGCGCACGTCCGGGCGCTGGTCGAGGTCGGGCAGCGGCTCACTGATGGAATGGTATTCCACCATCAGGCCCAGATGGTTGAGCGGCATCTCGGCCATGCTGTGGATGAGGGTGGTGCGGATGTCACCATCGTTCTTGTCCTCGTACAGCGCGATTACTGTACGCGGCAGCGGGGCGTCGGCGGCGAGCGCGGGCGCGGAGGTAAGCGCAAGGGCGAAAAACAGGCTGATGCGTTTCATGGTGAAAATGCCGTTATTGCCCCGGCTCGGGCACCAGCTCGTTCAGATCGACGGTGGCAACGTAGGGGATGAACCCGTTTTTGCGCTGGGCGGCGTAGATTTCGCGAATGGCGCCGTTATCATCCTTCTGCGCATAATCGAGCGTATAGATGCCAATCGCCGGGTTGGCGGCTTTCGCGCTTTTCAGCCACGCTACCTGCTCGCCATAAAGCGCCGGCTCGACGCGGCCATATTTCTTGGTGTCGAAATTATAATCGGCATAGACCGACTCGCCGAGTACATAATCCACCGACGGCGCCAGCTCCGCCAGCAGCGGGTAGGCGCGGTTGATCATGATCTTCATCTCCGGGTATTGCGCGCGCATGGCTTTCACCAGCTGCACCGCCGCCTGGCGCATGCCCTTGAATTTCTGCGGCTGCGAGCGCTCCAGCTCGATGGGGCTGTCCAGCGTATCGAGGAATACGCCCTGGAATCCCTGGCTTAGGATGTGCGGTATCAAATCTTCCAGCACCAGCTTCTGCCAGAGCGGGTTGCGGATATCGATGAAATGGCTGCCCGGCCAGTTCTTGTTATCCTCCATCACCAGCCCTTTATCCTTCAGGCGCTTGAAGTAGATGCGCTGCATCTCCACCTCGCCGAGGCTTAGATAGCCGAGCAGCATCTTGCCGCGCTCGGCAAGCGGGCGCAGGTCCGGGTGGTGGTCGCTGTCCAGCACGATCAGGCTATAGGGCTCGAAGGCGCTGGCGGGGGCGGTCTTATCGTAATAAATGGCAAAGCGCGGGGTGGGAGCGTTTTCCTGCGCCGGTGCGGGCGCGGCAAACGCCAGCCATCCGGCGGCGCACAAGGCCACGGTGCGGGTGATTGGTGACATAAGGGAGCGGGAAGGGGGTGTCATGCGGTGTATCGGCGCCATCATAAGAACGGTTACATAAATATCCGCGTACATTACTGCCGCGAAACATAAAAAATCGATAAACCGTCTATGCCGCCATGCTGCCGCCGCAGCCTGAAAAACTGCCAATCCTACGGTTTTTTTACTCAATCGATGCTTTTAGTTATTTTCACCTGATTGTCAAGGCTGGGAGGGGGTATGGTAAAACCGGTAATCGTGATCCATGGCGGTTTGTCGCTGGTAGAGAATAAGCCGTTGAAAACAGGGGAAACACAGCTTGCCTTGCGCCTTATCTGCGAGAAGGCCTACCAGTTCCTTCTGCGCCATGAGGCGCTCGAATCGGCGGTGCATGCGGTAAGCCTGCTGGAAGACGATCCCATGTTCAACGCCGGCACCGGCTCCAAGGTGCAGCGCGACGGGCGCATCCGCATGACGGCGGCGGTGATGGACGGAGCCAAGGAGCGCTTCGCCGGGGTGATGAATATCGAGCGCGTGCGCAACCCCGTGCAGGTGGCGGCGTATTTGCTTTCGGAGCCGGACCGGGTGCTGAGCGGCATGGAAGCCACCGAATACGCCCGCGCGCAGGGCTTCCATGATTACGACCCGCTCACCCCCGCCCGCCAACAGGAATACCGCGAGGCGTCCGCCAGCGGCTCCACCGGCACCGTCGGCTGCGTGGCGCTGGATGCGCAAGGCAATCTCGCCGCCGCCACCTCCACCGGCGGCAAGGGCATGGAAATCCCCGGTCGCGTCAGCGATTCCGCCACAGTCGCTGGCACCTACGCCAACGCGCACGCCGCCATCTCCTGCACCGGCATCGGCGAAGAAATCGTCGATGCGGCGCTGGCGGCGCGCATTGCGGTGCGGGTGCAGGATGGGATGGAATTAGACGAAGCCTGCAAGCGCACGTTGCAGGAGTTGCACGCGCATAATGTGTGCGGCGGCTTTATCGCACTGGATCGTGAAGGAGGTATCCGCTGCATCGCCGCCCGCCCCACGCTAACCTATGCGGCAAGCGATGGGGAGGTGCGGGTTTTTGAGTAAGAAAGCCTATGCTGCGCGACCGCCGGATTTTCCGGGAGCAGGCCCGGATTTTCCGGTTGTCCCGGCAATCATCGGCTGATCGGGTGCAGCAGGCGGAGCATGATTAGAGTCGAGATACTGTGCCAGTGCGGCTTTGAGAGCGGCAGGTTCTTTGGAAGGTTCAGATTCCACTATGTGCGTGCCATTATCTTCATGACCGATGTCTGCGCGTCCTTTTGCTTTCTTAGGAGCTGCTTTCTTAGGGGCAGGCTTTCCTGATTTTGAGGATGCCTTCTCCTCTGTTGGTTCGGGTACTCCATCTCGCCATGTCGTGATTTGCTGTTTGATAGGAGTTACCTGAACGTTTATTCCTTCTTTTGCCAAGTCCTTTTCAAGTGCTTCAGCGGTAGTTTGTGCTATTTCACCTGATTTAATATTAACCACTTGGGATGGATTAAGTTTTGGTGGTATTCTCACATTAGGGTTAACAATGACAGGCGTCTGGTGCACTATATTTGAAAGTTGCCTATGCAATTTCTTGAAATCGGCTTTTAGTTCCTCATTGACTTCCGGAGAAGTTTTTGCGGCATTAATTACTTTCCCATACTGAGTATGCACTTCTTCCAGAAGTTTAATACGATTATTCGTGTTTTTGGTCAAAACAGGATTTTTTAATTCTTTTAGCTGCTCTCTTGCATAACTTATGGATTTAGTAATATCTTGATCTTGTTTGATTAAATCTGCAATTATTTTATTATCGACAGGCATATAGCCCTCCCTGAAGAAGCTGCAAACTCTATTCTGGTAGAATAATGCTTACAATATTCTGATGACCAGAATATTTTTTTGAATTTTCTATGACACTCATAACTCGTAGTAAAATTATGAGTAAATCCAGCGTCAAGCCGCCTGCCTGCGTTCACCGGAGCGGGCCGGGCGACGGCGGCGGCGGCGCTGGCTGTTGCCGGCGGGCTGGCCGTTCGATGCGCGGCGGGGCCCGTTTCCATGCTTCTGCGGCGCGCGCTCGTGCTTGGCTTCCGGGTTCATCAGTTTCTGGATGGCGCGCCATTTCAGACCGTCTTCCGGGGTGATCAGGCAGATGGCCTCGCCTTCCGCCCCGTTGCGGGCGGTGCGGCCGATGCGGTGGATATAGTCTTCCGGGCATTGCGGCAGGTCATAGTTGATGACATGCTCGATATGCGGAATGTCCAGCCCGCGCGCGGCAATATCGGTGGCCACCATAATGCGGTATTTTTTATCGCGGAAGGCGGAGATCACCCGCTCGCGCTGGCGCTGTTGCAGATCGCCGTGGATAGCGTCGGCGCTGTATTTCTGGCGCGACAGTTTCTGCGCCATGCGTTCCGCGCCCCATTTGGTCTTCACGAACACAATCACCGAGCCTTCGCGCTTGTTCAGTTCCTCCAGCAACCTTGCATATTTCTCGCTCTCGGCCACATGGATGATTTCCTGCGTAATCTTCGCCGCCGGGGCGATGGTGGAGCCCACCGCCACTCGCGCCGGGTTGTTCAGGTATTTCTGCGACATTTTCACGATTTCCGCCGGCAGCGTAGCCGAGAACATCAGTGTCTGGCGCACCTGCGGCAGGAATTTGAAAATTTTCTCCAGCTGGATGCCGAAGCCCATGTCCAGCATGCGGTCGGTTTCATCGAGCACCAGGAAGCTGGTGTCGTGCAGCATCATGCTGCCGCGCTCCAGATGGTCATTGATGCGGCCCGGGGTGCCCACGATCAGGCGCGGGCGCATGCGCAATTGCTGCAATTGCTTGGGCATCGACTCGCCGCCGATGATTAGCGCCGTGCGGATGGTGGGGTGGTTGGCACCCATTTGTATGAGCGTATCCATCACCTGCTGAGCAAGTTCGCGCGTGGGCAACAGGATCAGTGCTGAGCCGCGCGGCTGCGTGAGCAGGCGGGAAAGCAGCGGAATGCCGAATGCGCCGGTTTTGCCGGTGCCGGTCTGGGCAGAACCGAGTATGTCACGGCCCTGCATGGCCAGCGGGATCGATTCCTGCTGGATCGGGGTGGGGGTGGTGAAATTCATCCGCGCCAGCGCCTGTGAAAGCGGCGCGGGGAGGTTGAAAGAGGAAAAGTCGGTCATGAAGATGTCCTTAGAATAATATTCGCGCGATCGCGCATTCGCTGCGACGCACCGGCAAATAATGAATATGGATAAAACGAGAGATGCTTAGGCGGCGAGCTTCAGCGAATCCGCAGAGGTCTTGCCCTTGCTGCTGGTCAGCTCATAGGAGACGCGCTGCCCTTCGGCCAGCGTGCTCAGGCCCGCGCGCTCAACGGCGGAGATATGCACGAACACGTCGCTGCCGCCCTGGTCGGGCTGGATGAAGCCGAAGCCTTTGGTGGGATTGAACCATTTAACGATACCGGTAGCCATTGATGTAGTCCTTAATTTATAACGTTTACGCCGCTTCACCGTGAAGACGGCTCAAAGAGCCCTATAGCCAAACCCCGGGTTTTCTGCCCATGAAGGTTTCCGAACTCTTTGTCAAACGCTGCTAAGGATCAGCCGAAGGCGATCATGAGGTATCTAAAATACAACCGCTTATCGTGTAAAAACAACATATAAGACGGTCCGCACATGCGAAGAGTTATTACAAAACTCGAAGCGCACTATAAGGGCTTTTAACGCCGAAAGCAATAAGATTCTGGCTTATATGCGATAAATTTGCCCCTGTGCACAATCGGCCTTCCCGAGCCACATTTCCCCCATTTTTGTCATGCTCCCGCAAGCTGGCATCCGGCGCGCCGCGTCTGCGGCGCGAAAAGCACTGGATTCCCGCATGTGCGGGGGCAGGGATGGGAATGGCAATCTTGATGGCTCGCTGCGTGCGGAAAGATTGACCTGCGTCAATGCCCCCAGCGCCCGCCGGTGCTATCTATGCGGCAACCGAAAGGAGTCTGCCATGAAAAACACCGTACTCGCTTCCGCCAAATGGAAATATGTTTTAGTCCTGATGCTGGTATTCACCGCCGGCATCGTCGTCGTCGCCCGCGCGCAGTGTGACCCGGACGATATCATCTGCCAGTCGATGCCGTAGATATAGGCAACGCGGTTTTTTGAACGTGAGAAAACGGCCAAGGCTGAGGATTCGGCGCGTTATACGCCTGCAGCGCTTTATTACAATGAGCACAGGGCCGTATTGCTGGCGCTAGATGCCATTCAGCAAAAAGGGCGGTCGGCTGTTGTGCGGGATGGGGAGGTTGTCAAGCAACTAGTGATAGAGCAGGGCCAGTTATCTCCGCAGATGTTTACTACTCGCGTTTCGCCTCCGCGCGATCCTGTCCAGCCGGATGGAACGGGATGGGCAAGAAAAGCGACTGGCCAATCAGATGCTTGACCATTTAACGGGCTCCATCTTTCCATGTCTATCTGAATAATTGATAAAGCAAGCTTTTAAAGTAGC
>CAYPEF010000015.1:0-22345 GCA_964409675.1 uncultured Rickettsiales bacterium
GCCTTTATTGCGTTCTCTATGTCCCGGAAATTAAGTTTTTCTCAGCGAATTCAGGAAGTAAACTGGTTTTTTATTGGGCTGGTAATGTTCCTGGCGGGAATTGGCATTATCATGATGCTTTCTGCAGGCGGTGGAAATTTCCGCGAATTGGCCATGCCGCAACTGATCCGCCTGATTCTGGGTGTTGGCCTGATGATGGGAGTGGCACTGACGCCGCAAGCGATTTTATACCGATATGCGTATGTTATATATTTTCTTGGCGTATTGGCATTAGTGGCGGTTGATATCATGGGGCATATCGGCATGGGGGCGAAGCGCTGGATTAACCTTGGCGGCATGAATTTGCAACCGTCTGAATTCATGAAGCTGGCGGTGATTCTGGCACTGGCCCGGTATTTTCATAGCAAGCATATTGATGATATCAGGCGTTTTGTATTTCTTATTCCGCCGGTGCTGATGCTTGTCATTCCGGCGGTGCTGATCCTGCGACAGCCGAATCTGGGCACGACAATTGTAACCGTATCGGTTGGGGGGGTGATCTGTTTTGCTGCAGGGGTAAGGCTACGCTATTTCATTGGCGCTATTACAGCAGTGGTGCTGGCGGCGCCGGTGGCATGGCAGTTCATGCATGATTATCAGAAGCGCCGGGTGCTGACATTTCTTGATCCTTCGCAGGACCCGCTCGGGGCGGGGTACAATATCCTGCAATCCATGATCGCCATCGGCTCCGGGGGAATGTTCGGCAAGGGGTTCCTGAAGGGCTCGCAAGGTCAGCTTAATTTCCTGCCTGAAAAACATACGGATTTTATTTTTACCATGTTTGCGGAAGAATGGGGATTCATCGGGTCCATGGTGTTACTGGGGCTTTATGCGCTCCTGATGGCTTTCGGGATTTTTACCGCCATCAACAGCCGGAATAATTTTGGTAGCCTGGTGGCGATAGGCGTTACTTTTCTGATTTTTATTCATTTGTTTATCAATATGGCAATGGTGATGGGGATGGTGCCGGTGGTGGGATTGCCACTGCCGTTTCTCTCTTATGGCGGCAGTATCATGTTTTCCGCGATGATCGGCATGGGGTTGCTCCTTAACTCGCATATAAACCGTGATAAACAGCTGATTCTGACAAGAAAAGAGTTTATCTAATGGCCGGCATTCGTTACTATGCTGTTTTTATTAATGCGGGGGTGCATTCCGGCATCGAAGCAGAATGTTGATGGATGTGATTTGCCATGCTGGATGCGACACCTCATACACACCCTCCGAAAAAGACGGATGCGCAGCCGCATAGCCATGCCTATGCGGCGCTGGATCTGGGGACGAATAATTGCCGTCTGCTGATTGCATCGCATATCCAGGAACCGCATTACACAGCTAAGCCGCCGTCGCTGAAAGTGATCGATAGTTTCTCGCGGATTGTGCGGTTAGGGGAAGGCGTGAGCCAAACGGGAAAGCTTTCGGAAGAAGCCATGGAACGCACGATTTCAGCGCTTGGCATATGCAAGAAAAAACTGGAGCGCCACCCGATTGCGCGGGCGCGGTTCGTGGCGACGGAAGCATGCAGGCGCGCGCAGAACAGCAAGGATTTCCTGTCACGCGTGCATGATGTTACCGGCCTTGATATCGATATCATTTCGGCAGAAGAAGAAGCGCGACTGGCATTTCTGGGGTGCGCCTCATTGCTTACGCAAAATTCGCAACGGGCTATCGTATTCGATATTGGCGGCGGCAGCACGAAGCTGATGTGGGTGGATGTTGATCATGTCAAGAAGCGCAGCCAGCCGGAGCATCGTCAATCGAACGACCATAGCATTACCGACTGGCTTTCCATTGACTCGGGAGTAATGAACCTGGCGGACCGGTTCGGCGGGCATGCCTTTGCAGAGGTGGCGTTTAACGATATGGTGAAATATATCGCCGACCGGTTGCTGCCGTTTGACAAGGCCAACCAGATTCGCGATACGATCGGCAACTCCAAGGTGCAACTGCTTTCCACCTCGGGGACGGTTACCACTCTTGCCGCCATCCACCTGGAATTGCCGCGCTATGACCGCACCCGCATCGATGGTATTAAGCTGGAGCTGGGCGATGTGCGCAATACCATTCAGAAATTGCTTTCCATGCGTCCCTCCGAGCGGTTCAATCATCCCTGCATCGGGCCTGACCGGGCGGATTTCATTATTTCGGGCTGCGCAATTTTCGAAGCCATCAGCCGTACCTGGCCCACCGGGGAGATTACTATTGCCGATCGCGGCGTACGGGAGGGCATTATTATTTCACTGATGCACCCCAATGAGCACTGATAAGCGTTCTTCCAGCCGTACCGCCTCGGTAAAAGTGCGCACGGCCAAGGGGCGGCGGCTTTCTTCCACCTTATGGTTGCAGCGGCAGCTGAATGATCCTTACGTGCAGAAAGCGCGCAAGGAGGGATATCGCTCGCGCGCGGCCTATAAGCTGATCGAGCTGGATGAGAAGTTTCATTTCCTGAAGCCTGGGCAATGCGTGATCGATCTTGGCGCGGCGCCGGGAGGCTGGACACAGGTAGCGGTGGAGCGCACGCATGCGACGGATGAGAAAGCGCGCAAAAAAGGGGTTGTGGTGGGAATAGACCTGCTGGAGATTTCGCCTATCGGCGGCGCTGCGCTGCTGCAAAATGATTTTATGGATGACGCCGTGCCGGAGCTTATCAAAGCGGCGGCGGGTGGTCCTGCCGATATCGTGCTTTCCGATATGGCACCGAATACCACCGGGCATCCGGGCACGGACCATCTGCGTATCATGGGGCTGTGTGAGGCCGCTTTCGAGTTCGCCTGCCAGGTGCTGAAGCCGGAGGGCGTGTTTGTCGCCAAGGTATTCCAGGGCGGGGCGGAGAAAGAACTGCTGATACAGATGAAGCAGCGCTTCAAAGTGGTTAAGCATGCTAAGCCGAAGGCCAGCCGGGCGGATTCATCGGAGATGTATGTGGTAGCTACCGGATACCGGCCTGCATGATAAAAGCGTTTGCTCGGCATTGTGTGCTGCTCATGGGGCTATTGCTTGCCGCCTGCTCGCCGCAGGTGCAGCCCAGGATGCAGGCCGTACAGCAGGCTGAACTTAGCGCGGATGCATTTAAAACCGCTGATGGGGCAGTGCTTCCGGTGAAGGTATGGGCTAGCGCGCAGGAGCGTCCTGATGCAGTGATCATCGCCCTGCACGGTTTCAACGATTACAGTAACGCCTTCCGGCTGCCTGGCGAATATCTGAGCGCTCACGGTATCACCGTTCTTGCCTTCGATCAGCGCGGATTCGGTGCTACCGGTATGTCGGGCATCTGGGGTGGGCGAGAAAATCTCATTGCGGATGTGCATGATATGATCGCTGCCATGCATTCAGCCTATCCGGGAGTGCCGCTCTATCTTTTAGGTGAAAGCATGGGAGGGGCGGTAGCTATTAATGCAGCGGCAGCGGGTAATACAGGCGTGGACGGGATCATTGTGTCTGCACCGGCACTATGGGGAGGCTCGCTTATCTATGAGATCTATCATGCGGCGCTGTGGACGGTGGCGCATACGTTTCCGGAAAAGCGATTCACCGGTAAAGACCTGAAGATACTTGCAACCGATAATATCCCATTGCTGCAAGCAATGGCAAAGGACCCGCTGGTGCAAAAGAGCGCCCGAGCGGATGCAATTTACGGATTGGTCGGCATGATGCAGGAAGCGTATGCCAATATCGGTCAGTTGGATGTACCGATGCTGATTCTATACGGCAGGCGTGATCAGGTGATTCCGCCGACGCCGATTGAGATGGCGGTAGCCGGCATTCGGCAAGCAGGGTGCACAGTGATTTATTATCCGGAAGGGTACCATATGCTCATGCGCGATGTGCGTGCCGCACGCGTGGATCAGGACATTGTTGACTGGGTGCGGAAAATGCCGCAACAGGGTAACTTGCAGAATCATTCGCAGCAAGGATGCGCAACCTATGTACGACCGTTCTGAAGAAGCATGGTTTATCCCCCAGCATCCACGTGCGCTTGCAAGCGGGTTTCTGATTTTTATTATCATCGGGACGATTTGTTATTTGAGTGTTTACCAGTCGATGATTTTTATCGATGGAGATTCGCCGTGGCATCTGGCTACTGGTGATTACATACGGCATCATGGGTTTCCGGATACCGATCCCTGGTCGTTTACCGCAGGGCAATACCGATGGTATAATCTTTCCTGGCTTTATGATGTGGCAATCAGCCATGTTGCCGGTGCCGTGGGAATAGAAGGGTTATTGCTTTGCATAATTGCGCTGACAGCGTTAATCAGCGCTCTGATGCTGGCTCATTCCTTGAAATCGGGATACGGTTTTATTGCTGCGGGACTTGCGGCTCTGTTACTTTTAATGGCCTGCAAACCGGCGCTTAATATTCGTCCGCAGTATGCCAGCATGCTGCTTACCGCATTTTTTTATATTCACCTGCACTCCTTCAGGCAGCGATCAACTGCATGGGCTTTGGCACCTTTGCCGTTATATATGATACTCTGGGTGAATGTTCACGGCGCGTTCATTGTGGCGTTTACGCTTTTGGGCGCGTTCGGATTGGAGGCATTGATCTGGCGGAGGAAAAAGGACGTTATTGCGATTGCGGCAATCAGCGCGGCATGCGCTGTTGCGACGGTATGTAATCCATATGGGCTAGAAATTTATGAAGGCGCGTTGCGCACGCTGGGAAGCGGCCTGGGGCAGGGGTATATTTCCGAATGGAGGCCGGCCAGTCTTTTTAAGCAGCCCCTTACCTATGTTTATTTATTGGTATTGCTATTTGTGCCGCATTGCTTCATTCGCTCCAGGCCTGCGGATATGGTGCTCGGCGTGTTCTGGTCTTTGATGGCGATTCAATCATATCGATATCTTGGCTTTCAGTCGATTATTATGACGCCGCTTGTGGCGGCGACACTGCATGCGCGTCTTGCTGCCAGTAGGGTTGGCACCTGGTATCTGGCAAAAACAGTCGAATATACGGCTGACTTTTCCCGGAAGCGGGTGGCGGGCGCATTGGGATTGTGCTATGTTTTAGTGCTCCTTGGCTTGTCATACACGCCGTTAAGGCATATGGTATGGACTCAACCGCTGCTTGATTCTAAGCAGTACCCGGCGGATGAAATCGCCTATATTGGCCGGTCATTTCCCGGAAAACCGGTATTTAACCATTATAACTATGGTGGACTGGTTATTTTTCAGGCCGGGGATAAGCTGAAGCCAATGATTGACGGGAGGGCTGATACGGCTTATCCGGAGGCGGTGATTGAGGAATACCTGAATCTTGAGCGGTTTAACGAGGGTTGGGAGGCGACGCTTGATAAATATAATATCGAGGTTGCATTGCTACCCAAAGAATTCAAGCCATCCTATCATCTGGTAAAATATGCAGGCTGGATGCTGGAATATGCAGGGCCGGTGGCAAATGTATATGTAAAACAAAAACCCGCTGCGCAGTGAATGTGCAGCGGGTTTTGTGTATGGATAACGACGCTTCGATTAGCGAGCGAGGTTATCGCTTACGTTGGTGAACGTGTTGTTCAGGTTTCCGCCCAGAGCACGCAGAGCGATAATGATAACAACGGCGATAAGAGCAGCGATCAGACCGTATTCGATTGCGGTTGCGCCTTCTTCATCTTTCATAAAGCGGATAAGGTTTTTCATAATGGATTCCTTGACTACTGTTAAATACACGCTGAACCGATCAGCTAGTGGTAGGTATAGCACAGTTGATTTGAATTTGCAATGGTGGAAATAAAAAAAATCGAGTTAAATCAAAGGGTTTTTTAATAAAATTTTAAGCAAATATTAGGGTTTTAGAAACAAATCATATACTTCCGTGGCTTAGCGCACTACGGCAGTGGCTATTTCGGAATAGAAATTATTATTAAGATTTTCTCCGACCGCGCCAACCCCAACAATAATAAAAATAGACACAATAGACGCAATTAGCGCATACTCAATAGAAGTAGCGCCGCTTTGACTTTTTAGCAGTGCGGTAAATTTGCGCATAAATTTAAATCAGAGCATTGTTCTTGTATTCATTAAACCATTAAACCAATTAATCTTTGGTTAATATTTGCTTCTTTATTTGTGCCATAATGCCTGAAGTGTACATAAGCCGTGGATTGTTGCTTCAAATTCAGTGGCATAAGATTTTATTCCGAGTTTTATGCGACGTGTTGGGTGTGGTATGTGGTTGTAGACGATAAAATCAAGAATTATTGTGTGAAGGCCTTCCTTTTTCAGGTGGTGAATGGCTTCCATGTATTCCTTTTCACGTTCCTGGCGCCATTCAAGCGTATCATTGCGTGCATATGCATTCGCATGGGCTATGATGCTGCTGCTTAAGCTGCCGGTCCCGTAACGCAATGTATGAAGCCAGCGGAAATGGATGCAGCACCAGTGCTGTTCCGGGGAGATAATATCTTTCTCCAGATAGAGATCGATTGCCTCTTTGGTCAGATTATAACTACGCTTTAATTGCAGCTCCGGTGTGCCGAAGTCGATGGATACGATTTCTCTTCGCGGGCGGCCGCGCTTGTTCCATTTCATGGTGCGCCTTATGCTTTGCGTTGAATATGATGCACGGTCGGAGAATTGATCTTTTCTTTTTCCTGGATTTCTTCTTTGGTCTTTTTAGTGCGCTTGGAGCCGCAACCAGCTTCGGCTCGCCACTTGCAGCCGCGGCTTAACGCCTGCTTGATCTTTTTCCTGATAACCTCCGGATCCAGCCCGGCATAATCGCATACGAGCACGAAATCCTTGCCGGTTCCGTTCAGCCAGTGCAACGCCTGTGTTTTATGATATCTTTCGCTGACTTTAGCTGAATTGCTTGCGGCGTCTTCCAGAGCCTGCAGGATAACGGCGCGCCATAACGCCTGCTCACCGCGGGTTGGGTTTTGTTTCTGATGGTCAGAACAGGTGTCAGATGTATCTAGGAGAGAGTCGGGATGGCTGGATGTATACGTTTTCATATCGAATAATCCCTGTCATTAAGAGAGATTATTGGATATATCTTTAAAATTTATACGTCAAGATAAAAAATAAGATTTATCGTATTAATGCGGCATTTGTGTACCATGGCATGGCATTGAGGCGTTATTTTCCATGAGTTCATATAGCAGGCGCTCTTCATGGGTTTGCTGTGAAACATGGAGGGGGCGGACTTTCAGGTTTTGATAGCGTTCATAAAACGCCATGGCGCCTGAGGCATTGTCCATTTCCTCGCTGGTTTTCTCAATCATGTCAAGGATACTATAACCCTCTGGATCATCGAATACATTTCCATCAGCTATGTAACCATTAACCGCCTCTTGCAATTCGTTTTGGGTAAGCCAGCATAAAGGCGTGGTCAGCATTGAGCGCAATTGTCTGATGACCTCTTCCGGCACAGTTACTCCGTTAATGGAACTCATTTCTCCGTTGGGTGAGACATTGTCATTTGATGAAGGTTTTCTGTGGATTGCAATAAGGCATGCGTCTTCGACATTGTTGGATAAATCCGAAAACCATTGCAGATAGGAGCTTAACATCGATTTCCCGGCATAGTGCGAATACAGGTGTATTATAGCCTGAGCATAGGATTCTTTGTGTTACTCTTTGATCAAACTTCTATGACGGGGATGTCATAATAAGGACTGCCGGTTATTCATGAAGAAAGTTATGGTAAAAAGATAGTGTCCGGTACTGCTGCCTGTCATACCCGGCTTTATGCCGAACCTTTTGTAATAATAATCTGCTTTATTTTGCCATGCATACTACTGTTCCGCTGCCGCAGTGCACTAGGCTGCTGCGCAGCAGCTTTACGGGCTTTATTGAAAAAGCTTTTGCTTCTTGTAATCCGGGAGCGCCTTTTTTGCCGAACTGGCATATCAACCTGATTGCTGAATATCTGGATGCGGTTGAAAAAGGCGAAATCACGCGTCTAATTATTAATATGCCGCCGCGTTCACTTAAATCGCTGTGCGTGAGTATCGCATGGCCGGCATGGTTGCTCGGGCATGATCCTACCCGCCGCATACTGGCTGCGAGTTATTCATCCAGTTTAAGCTTAAAACACTCAATTGATTGCAGGCACCTGATGCAGGCAGGGTGGTACCGGCAGTTGTTTGCCGATGCCCGTATTTTGCAGGGGGAAAACCAACAGCGGAAATTCGTGACGTCGCTGCGGGGGTATCGCTATGCCACCTCCGTTGGTGGCAGTCTCACGGGGGAGGGCGGGGATTTTCTCATTATCGATGATCCCCTGAACCCGCAGCAGGCGGCACGGCGTATTTATCGCGAGCGCGTTAATCAATGGTTCGATGCAACCATGTCTTCGCGCCTGGACGATAAGAAGCGCGGTGTCATGGTGTTGGTGATGCAGCGCCTGCACGCGCAGGATTTAAGCGGACATTTGCTTTCGCGCGGGGGGTGGGAACATTTATGCCTGCCGGGCGTAATACAAGCGGGGCGGGTGTTTGCGTTAGGCGATATTATGAAAGAGTTTGGGCGGGACGGCGTGCTGCATCCGGACAGGGAAAATAATGCGCTGATTGAACGCGCGTGCGCCGATCTCGGATCGCATGCGTTTGCCGCGCAGTATCTGCAAGACCCAATGGCGGAGCAGGGATTGATTATAAGGCACGAATGGCTGCGCAGGTATAATGTGCCGCCGCATGCGGTCGTGCGCTACGTGCAGAGTTGGGATACGGGCATTAAAGCAGGATTAAAAAACGATGCCAGCGCATGCCTGACCTTTGCGCAAACCGAGACCGCTCATTATCTGCTGCATGCCAAGGTTTTTCGGCTGGAATACCCGGATATGAAACGAGCCTTTCATAACATAGCTGAGCAATGGCGGCCGCATGCGATTCTTATTGAGGATAAAGGAAGCGGCCAGCAGTTGTTACAGGATATGCGGAGGGAGGCGTCGTATCCGCTGATTCCGATTGTGCCTAAGCAGGATAAAGTCAGTCGACTGGTAAGTGTTTCGCCGATGGTGGAGGCGGGAAGGCTGTTACTGCCCGAAAATGCATCCTGGCTTGCGGCGTTTGAGCAGGAGCTGCTGGCCTTTCCTGCCGGCAGCCATGATGACCAGGTGGATGCCCTTAGCCAGTACCTGAACTGGATTAGGGAGGGGAATTTAGTAAACCCTCGTATTAGAAAAATCTAATTTTTATTAACTAAAATTTAAATATAGTGCGGTTATAGTGGGTGCATTATTAAAATGTAGTTAATAATTCGGGATGGTTATGGGGTCGTTTTCTGATCACGCTAAGCAGGGGAACCAGGCAGGTTCCGGCGGAAGTTTCCAGACGCGCGGCGCGCAGATCATGGCGGTGGCGGATGCCATCCGGCCTGTATTGGTGGAATGGCTGACAGGGTGCAAGAATAAGGAAGGCATGCCGGTGCAGCCCTCCCAGATCCGGGCCATGGCGCTGAATGTGGCGCAGGATATCGTGAAACACGCAGCGTAAAGAGCGGTTATGAGCAAAACGGATAGTCAGTCACCTTTGGTTGCTTCATTGAGGAATCATGTTGGTTCGCATGTGACGTTTGGCGATGGATCGGAATTATCCGAGCAACATATTGCCGGAATGGCAGGCGATATGGAGGCGGTGTTGCGGGCGCAAAAATCACGCCAGAATCAAAGATAAAAAAAGTAATTTTCCTACTTCCGCATTTTTCAGGTTTGCCTGAAAATCATAAATATAGGATGCAAAAATTATGCGGCGGGGAGCGTTAGGCTTCCGGGCTGGCGGGCAGGGCACTGACCAGTACTTTATCAATACGCCGTCCATCCATATCCATAATCTCAAAACGAATGTTATTCCATTTCAGCACGTCGCCTTCCTTGGGCAGGCGCTTTAGGTGATGGAGGATGAAGCCGGCCAGCGTGGAGAAGTCCGCACTGTCGTTTTCCATGTTTTTTATTTCCAGCAGGCTTTCCGCTTCATAGATGGGCAGCAGCCCGTCCAGCAGCAGGCTGCCGTCTTCGCGGCGGGTGATGTGGGAATGGGCGGCGTTCGGCTCCGGCATCAGGCCGACGATAGCTTCCAGTATATCCTTGAAAGTGATGATGCCCTCCAGGCTGCCATATTCGTCGATTACCAGCGCCACGTGGGCGCGGGTGTTGCGGAAGGCGGAAATGGCGTCGTGCACGTTGGTCATCTCGGGGAGGGAGATGGTTTCACGCACTAAATCAGTAAGGTTCAGGGAGCCTTGCTCGTGCAGTTGCACCACCATGTCCTTGGTGCTGACGATGCCGAGCACATTCTGGCGGCTTTTTTCGCAAAGCAGGTAATGCGAGTGCTGGCTTTCCTTGATCTTGGCGGTAACGCTTTCAATGCCTTCGCCCACTTCCAGCCACACAATGTCCTGCCGGTGCGTCATGGTGGCCTTGATGGAGAGGTCGGACAGGCGCAGCACGCCTTCCATCATTTTCTGCTCCTCGGGGGCGAACACGCCGGTTTCCGCGCCTTCGGCGATGATGGCTTTGACTTCTTCTTCGCTCACCGCGTTGCTGGTTTCGGTGGGGATGCGCAGCAAGCGCAGGACGATGCGGCTGGAGGCGTCAAGGAATATCACCAGCGGGCGCAGGACGCGTGCGCTCCAGTAGATGGGCACGGCGATGAAGATGGCGACGCTATCGGCATATTTCAGCGCGATCTGCTTGGGCACTAACTCACCTACAATCAGTGAGAAATAGGTAACGCCAGCAACCACCACGGCAATGGCGATATCATCACCGTGGCCCTTGAGAAGTGATAAGGTATCCAGATAAGCGCCAATCGGCCCGGCCAGCGTGGCGCCGCTGAAGGCGCCGGAGAGAATGCTGGTCAGCGTGATGCCGATCTGCACGATGGAGAGGAATTTATTGGGATGCTCTTTCAGGTCCAGCACGATTTTCGCGCCCCGGCTGCCGGATTCCGCCAGTGACAGCAGCTTGGAGCGGCGCGAGGAGACCACGGCAAGCTCCGTCATGGCAAAAACGCCGTTGAGGATCATCAGGAGCAGGACAATCAGCAGGTCGATAAGCATGCGGTATGTGTAAGGGGTTTTGGCTGAACAATAAAGCGGGAAATCGGGGTTTTGTGGATTTGCTCCAAATTGGTATGGAATAAGAAGTGGTGGGACCGGCGCGATTCGAACGCGCGACCCCCGGATTAGGAATCCGGTGCTCTATCCTGCTGAGCTACGGCCCCGGGCGTAGTCCGTGGGAACCTTTCTATAAAGCAGTTCTTTGCAAGATTCAAAGCGTAAGTAATACCGGCGTGTATCGCGGTTTTCCGGGAATATTCTGAAATAACAACCATCAGCACGAGGCTCGAATGACACATGCACAATATGCGCACCGGCATGCACTGGCAAAAATTGGGAAAATGCTGGGGGTGCGGGGGAAGCATGGGCGGAAATCGCAGGCGATGAAATCTGCGTTTGCGCCGGTGCGCGCATATATGGTGGCGCCGGGGCAGGCGGTGTGGATGGACCGCGATTATTTTCGCTTCGCGCAGGAAGCCTATATGCGCAACGTGGTGGCCAACCGCTGCATTGCCATGATCGCGCAGGCGGCTTCCAGCATTCCGGTGGAATTATGGAGCAGGCAGAAAAACGGCGTGCTGAAAGAAGTGCCGGCGCACCCGTTGCTGCAATTGCTGGCGCGCCCGAATCCGCTGCTGTCGCAGAGCGGGTTTTTGGAAACGGTGTATCATCACCGCCTCATCAGCGGTAATGCCTTCGTGCTGGCGAGCGGGCCGAAGGGGGAAGCGCCGCTGGAGCTGCATTTGCTGCGCCCGGACCGGATGGCGGTGATTGCCGGGGAAGGTGGAATGCCGGCGGCGTACCGCTACAGCGTGAATAATACGCAGCAGGATTATCCGATTGACCGGTTGAGCGGACAATCGCGGGTGCTGCATCTGAAAAATTTTCATCCGCTCAATGATTGGTACGGGCTTTCGCCGGTGGAGGCGGCGGCGTACAGCATCGACCAGCATAATCAGTCCGCCGCCTGGAACCAGGCGCTGCTGCAAAACGGCGCGCGCCCGAGTGGGGCGCTGGTGGTGAAGCTGAGCGACGGCAGCAACGGCGTGCTGAGCGAGGAGCAGTACCAGCGCGTGAAACAGCAGGTGGATGAGCAGTTTTCCGGCAGCTCTAATGCGGGAAGGCCGTTGCTACTGGAGGGCGGGCTGGAATGGAAGGAAATGAGCCTGAGCCCGAAGGATATGGATTTTATCGAGGGCAAGCATAGCGCGGCGCGTGATATTGCGCTGGCGTTTGGCGTGCCGCCGCAACTGCTGGGGATTCCGGGCGATAACACCTACGCGAATTTGCAGGAAGCGCGGCTGGCGCTGTGGGAGCAGACGGTGCTGCCGCTCGCGGAATCGACGCTGGATGCGGTGAATCACTGGCTGGCGCCGATGTTCGGCGGGCATTTGAAGCTGGCGCTCAATACCGATGCGATCCTGGCGCTTTCCTTGCGCAATCAGGCGGTGTGGGAGCGGGTGGAGGGCGCGAGCTTCCTGACCGAGAATGAAAAGCGCGAGGCTGTGGGGTATGGGCCGATTTCACAACAGCAGGCGAGGTAAAAGAGAGGAATGATGTTTGAGCGAAAAATCAGCTCCAGCATGCTGGAGCGCAAATGTCAGCAGTACCCGGTGCATTTTAAGTCCATTGATGAGAATGGGCGGTTTGCGGGGTATGCCAGCGTGTTTAACGTGATCGATAACCAGCGGGATATTATCCTGCCGGGTGCATTCAGGGATACGCTGAAAGGGCGAAGCAGCGAGATCCGGCTATTATGGCAGCACCGGATGGATGAGCCGATTGGCTATTTCGATGCGGTGTTTGAAGATAATAAGGGTTTGTATGTAGAGGGGCGCTTGTTGCTGGAAGTGCAGCGAGCGGGTGAGGCGTATGCGCTGCTGAAGGCGCAGGCGATTCGCGGACTGTCCATCGGCTATTCGCCGCTGCGCTATACGATTGATCCCGATAGCGGAGCGCGCGTTCTTTCACAGGTTGAGTTATGGGAGATCAGCCTGGTGACGTTTCCCGCCAATGAGGCTGCTGGTATAACGGTGGTCAAATCTTCTCATGCGAACGAAGAATATCTGCCGCAGCATTTGATTGCGCTCAGCGATGCGCTGGATGCGGCGATTCATACGCTGAAAAAAGCGTAATCCCATTTTCACGAATTCAGCGCCCGCAGGCGATTGCCTGCGGGCGCTGATGCTTTCACCCCTGAAGAGGAAATTATGTCAATCAATGAAATTACCGACCGCGTGAGCGCACTGGGTCACGCGTGGGAACAATATAAACAGGTGAATGATAACCGCCTGCGCGAAATCGAGCGCAAGGGCCATGCGGACCCGCTTTACATGGAGCATCTGTCGCGCATCAGCGATTCCCTGGACCAGTATAAGGGCCGATTGGATAAGATCGAGACCGTCTATTCCCGCCCGGCGGCGGACCAGAATGCATTTGATGCGAAAGCATATAATCCGCAACAATCGGAATACCGCAAGGCATTCTGCAATTATTTACGCAAAGGGCTCGATGTAGGGCTGGAGGCGCTGCAGACGAAAGCGCTCTCCGTTGGCTCCGACCCGGACGGCGGATACATGGTGACGCCGAGTCTGTCATCCAAAATCGTGAGCGCTGTGTTTGAAACATCACCGATGCGCCAATTAGCTTCCATTGAAACCATTTCATCGGATGCGCTGGAACTGCTGGATGACCATGACCAGGCAGCCGCTGGGTGGACGGCAGAAGCAGCAAGCGTGAGCGATACCGCCTCTCCGCAGATCGCCAAGCGCAGCATTCCCGTGCATCAGCTTTATGCGCAACCGAAGGCGACGCAGAAGCTGATTGACGATGCGGCGGTGGATATTGAAGCGTGGCTGGCGGCGAAAGTGGCGGATATTTTTGCCCGTAAGGAAAATACGGCGTTTATTTCCGGCAGTGGCGTCGGGCAGCCGCGCGGTATTTTGACCTATAGCTCCGGCAATACGTGGGGCAAGGTGGAGCAGGTGGCTTCCGGCACCAGCGCGCAGGTGACGGCGGACGGGCTGATCAAGGTGTTTTATGCGCTGAAGGATGCCTATGCCCGCCGCGCAAGTTTCCTGATGAACCGTTCCACCGTGCAGGCGGTGCGGCTGCTGAAGGAGTCGACGACCAACCAGTATCTCTGGCAGCCGGGCCTGAGCGCCGGCGCGCCGGATACGCTGATGGGCGTGCCGGTCTATATGGCGTCCGACATGCCGGTGCCGGCGGCTAATTCGCTCTCTGTGGCGGTGGCGGATTTCCAGTCGACGTATCAGATCGTGGACCGCACGGGCATTCAGGTGCTGCGCGATCCGTTCACCGATAAACCGTTTGTGAAATTCTACACCACCAAGCGCGTGGGCGGGGATGTGATTAATTTCGACGCCATCAAGCTGCTGAAGCTGGCTTAACATAACGAGGGATACTCATGCGAGATTTATACCATAACCTGCTTCCGGCGCAGGTCGTAAACCCCGGCACTTACACTACCACGCGCACCTCCAGCGCGATTGATACGCAGGGCTATAATTCCGCCCTAGTGTTGTTCGCGATTGGTCAGTGCGGCGATACGTTATCCGGTTCTCTCTACTGGACGCTGAAGCTTCAGCATAGCGATGACGATGTTACTTATACCGATACAGCGGCGGCGGATGTGCTCAATAGCAGCCTGACGGTGACGATTGACTCTTCCAGCAAGGACCGGCAGGTCTATGACTTCGGCTATCAAGGAGGCAAGCGTTATCTGAAAGGGGTGGCAACGCCGACCGGCAGCCATTCTTCAGGCACACCGATAGGCATTCTTTCGGTGCTGGGTCATGCCGGCTATAAGCCTGTAAATTAAAGCGATTGGGAGGGCGGCGGCGTGGCTGGCCGCCGCTTTTCCAGACGGCGCTTCTTGACGGGTATTGAGCGTATATGGTATAGTTTTTTAGTTAATATATTAAAATATAACTAAAAAGGTACTTCCAGTGGCAAAACTCAGCCGTTCTGAGCAGATTCTCGCCGAGAAAACCGTGTGTATTCTCCTGATCCGCGGCACCAGTTCGGACGGCAAGGGCATCTATGCTTACGTGGCGGTGCGGGCCGACAAGCTGGAAGAATTTATGGAAGCGCAGCGTAAAGGGCTGTTTTACCCGGAAGATTATGGGATTATCGTGGAATCCGGGGAAGGCGAGCCTTCCGAAGAAGTGCGCAGGAAGATGACGCAGGAATACGGGTTCAATCATGAGGCGATGATTGATATTCCCAATCCCCAGAAAGCCGTGCAGATAGCCGCCGGCCTTGGCGATAACGCTAAAAAAGACGAATAAACGTCTAAATCTTTATATTTAACAAAAACGTCATATTTCCTGCCGCCGGGATTTGCTATTCTACAGGAGTAGTATCAGGTGAGTTAAATTTGTCGCATGGCAAACGGGAACGGACATAGCAACGGCAACGGCAAGGGAGTGCTGGGAAAAACCGCGCTTCAGGGCGGTAATATGCTTGCGGCTGAAGTGGCGGGCGCTACCGTTGAGCTTGGCGTTATCAACTCGATTGATTCACTTGAAAAAGCAGCGCCGGGTGTTGTTTCCGGGTTTAAGACTTTTCTAAAGAACGCCATTGTAAAACCCTTTCAGGCGCCGATTGAATGGTGTCTCAACCATACCAAGAGCATTGAAGGCAGGGAGGGGTATGAGAAGCGCACGCACCAGACGCCGGAAGAGCGTTTAGAGGCGCTGACCGATAGCACCTACCGATATGGGGCCGCAGTAGCCACGGGATACGGCGCCATGTGGTATACGCAAAAAGGCCTGAACGCTCTCTCAGGTGTGCCTATGAGCGCCGGGCATACCACGAAAGTCTATATCCAGGATGCGGTGGTTCATGTGGGAGCGGTAGGGTTGCTGGGAGCGCCATTTATGGAGGGCTTTACCACCAAGCTGAAAGAAGGCATGAAATGCGTCTTCAGGACGCTGGGGTTTAATGAGGAGCAGGCAGAACGCAATGCAATCCTCGGCACTACCGTGCAGTTGCCCAACGGCTTAGCCTGGGCGCTGGATGTGCTTACCTTGCATAACATGAACAAGACGGAAGCGGCAAAAGCGCTTTCGCACGCGCGCTTTTAGTTTCGATTAAATTATCATTCTTTGCTGTTCGTATGATCATTCGCATGCTGCAAACGCGTTGCGGCAGCGAGGATGGTTTTTCGCTCCGTTATTATTACGCGGGCGAATGCTATAGCGTCGGCGACATGCTGGCGAATTATTTTCTGCACCGGGGCTGGGCTGTTCGCTGCTGAGCCAGTTACCTCATTTATAAGGAGATATCTATGATCATGCCTAGTCGGCGTGCGCTGGTGCGCACTCTCATGCCTGTTTCGGAACCGCTGACGCTTGCCGAGGCGAAGCTGTATTTACGCGTTGACGGGAATGAGGAAGACAGTCTGATTGCCGACCTCATCAGCGCGGCGCGTGATGCGGCGGAGAAGTATTTGCGCAACTCTTTGGTTGAGCAGCAATGGAAGCTCAGCTTCGACGATTATGCGCCGCAGACTGTAACGCTTGCTTATGGGCCGGTGGTGTCGGTGGAGTCGGTGACCCTTATTGATCGCGATGGAAATGCGCAGATATATTCATCCAGTTTGTATTCGCTCAATGCGGGTAAGGATGCGCTGCGGTTTAATACGGTGCTTTATGGCCATCGCATTGAGATTCTATATAACACCGGCTACGGCAATCCGGCCGATATTCCTGCACCTATACGCTATGGCATGCTCGCGCATATTGCTGCAATGTATGAACAGCGCGGTGAAGCAACTCTAGTGGCTATTCCCAAGCATTCGGTTGCGCTTTACGCACCGTTTCGTGAGGTGTGCTTATGAAGGGGGTGATAAATCCGGCGTCACGCATGCGTTATAGACTCACATTGCAGCAGCGGGAGACAGAAGCCGATGGCGCGGGGGGGTATAGCACGGCATGGTCTGACGTGGCGGATTTATGGGCGGAGGTAAAGGCCGTTTCTACGCATGAAATTTACCAATTCGGCCAGTTACGCTCCAGATCGCTTTATAAAATCATTATCAGGTGCCGGGAAAATATTCGGTCTGACATGCGGTTTATCGATGGAAGCCGTGTATTTTACATACGGGGAATCTTTTGCATGGAGACTGAGGGGCTGATGGAATTGCTGACGGAAGAAGGGGAGGGCGAATGAGTATACTGGCGCATTGGGCGTTGCAAAAAGCGATCTATCAAACTCTTGCCACCGATAGTGTGCTTACCGCACTGGTATCCGGAATCTATGACAATCCGCCAGACAATAGCGTATTTCCCTATGTCGTACTTGGCGAGTGCAGAAGTACCGATTGGTCAGGCATATCCTCTAATGGAAACGAAGTTACGGGTGTCATTCATATTTATAGCCAGGAAAAGGGCAAGAAGGAGGCAAGCGCGATTATGGAAAGGGTAGCGGTATTGCTACATGACGCGGATATCAATGTGAGCGGCATGCAGCTTGTGTTGATGCGCATTATCTCCGCGTCGGTTGCGCTGGAGAAGGATGGGATTACCTATCAGGGTATTATACGCTGCCGAGCGCTGTTGCAGGCAGTTTGAAGAGGAGTGATGAATGACTGCATATAATGGTTCCCTGGTGCTTCTTAAAATAGGTGATGGGGCTATGCCGGAGAGTTTTTCCACTATTGGCGGATTGCAGATGACAGAATTTGTCATTGCCAATCATTCCATTGCGGCGGATGCGCTAGGCGGTGATGCATGGCGATCGTTTGCCGTGTCAGGAGGGCGTTACCTTACTATTAGCGGCGAAGGAATATTTACCGATAATGCTGCCGAGCAGGCATTACGCGCCCATGCGTTAGAAGGCGGCATTTGCAATTATGAGCTTTGCTTCGGCAATGGCGATAAGCTGGCAGGGGCTTTCATTGCAGCACGCTATGGACGCTCAGGTGAGTATGGGAATGAAGAAAGATATAGCCTTACGCTGGAAAGTGCCGGCATGGTTAGTTATGAGGCTGGATAATCCTTATTCTGCGTGCGCTGTAAGATTATCAATATATTTTCTGAAGTTTTCCGCCAGTGATTTGGTGCCGGCCTGGTCGCAGCGCGAAGCGGCGTAAATTTCCGTATATGACCCGTTGGCTGCGGTCAGGATATCGTATTGCAGCCGGCCGGGGGCATTTACGGAAGCGATTTCCTGCATCATCGCGGAATTAATGATGTGAAAATCTTCGGGCTTTGTTTGCTTGCATTTTTTCAAAAATTTATAGGAGACAAGCAGGCCTTCGTAGCGACGTTTTAAAGAATCGAAGGCCTTTTGCTGCACATTTTCTCCGCTCGGCACGCCGAATACCGCTTCAATCCCTTGCGCAATCGGGGCATCTGCATGCGTGGCGGGCGGTTCTTCCGGGGCTACCGGGGTTGCATTTCGCGCGATCAGTTCAGATTGCGCATCTTTTAATAAGGCGGTAGTTTCGGCTAGTTGATGTTGTAAATCAATGATCGATGTATCCGTCTGGCGGGCATTTTGTTCATAGGTGTTTATCAGAATAATTGCGCTTCCCAGTATCAGAACAATCTGCGCAGTTCTAAGCCAAGCAAAGCGTGTCAGGCGGCGTATCCAGCCCGGATCAACTTGCTCTTGCAGCAGATTATGGCGCAGTTGCTCGTTCTCCATGCCGTGCCATAACAGCATGATGATCAGCGTACCTGAAAGAATGAGAAGGGTAGAGGATAAAGGCATGCGGAGCGTTATTTTTTCTCGGTGCAATCAATAATGACGCCGTTACCGCCTGGATTGCGCGCAGTCCATAAGCGGTCGTAAGAGAAGCAGCGGTATTCAATCTCAATGGCTTTGGCCTTGCATTTTGAAGCTGAGTCTGCGCCGCTGAGTAAGGTTTTACCGTCAATGGAGCATTTGATTCTACCGTTGCATGCATTTGACGCTGGTATCAGAATATTATTTTCCCGGAAAACACGGGTTTCGGATGGCGTCGCCGGGTAAGGCTGCGCATCATTATTGTCGGTTAAGCAGTTAAGCCCATAATTCGCCCTGACAATGCTTATATATCGCTCAGCGATTGTATCTGAAGCGGCAGGGGTGGGGACATTGGCACGGTTGAGCATTATCTGCCAGGCGGCTAACATGCCGATAACCAACGCGATAATGATGGCAAAATGAGCCTTGCTGTTCATAAATATAATTTATTCAATATCTTGAGCATTTGAAAAGATAAATATTATGACGTTTGTCTGGCGCAGAAACAAGGCCGTTTTTTATAGATTTTATCCTATCCCAATACGTCATAAAAGACGCTACGGGTATTTTTTCAAATAGTTGTTTTTCATAGATTTTATCTTTTTTTACCTGTAACGGAAATGTCACAAAAAACAACTAGGTAAGCTTTGCCGATTCCGTTAAGATAGTGATGTGGCGGTGTATTTGCCGATGTGCCGCCTATGGTGAAAGCTAACATGGTGCTTTGTGAGCAGTAGGGATTATAGAGGTTTTGACGAGGATTTCCGCCATGACGACCGTCGTGCGCGTGATGATTATTCGCGTCAGGAATCGTATGAATCCCCTACCTACGGCGGTAAGACATCGGATTTTGACTCCGCCAAGCTGATGGGCGACGAACGCAATTTCTTCGGCTTCAAGCTTAGCCCGGGTATGGCTGGTGCGGCTGATTCGCTGTTCAGCATTTCTCTGCCGACCCTCTACCGTTTCCTTGAGGATAAAAGCGAAAACATTGCCACCAGTTTTGCGAAGAAATATTTAACGCATCTTGATTCGTCGGCGGCGAAGCTGTTTGGCCATAAAGTCGGCAGCGCGGTCGGCTGGGCAACGATATTTGCAAAGCAGATTGATGATGCGGTTTCTATTGGCGGCTCGACAATCAGCTCGCTGAATGAGCTCCGGCTGGCCGTGGAGCCGATTGCCAGGGCTAATGGTTATAAGGGCGGCTTGGGCGGCGTGCTCGCTGAGATGAATAGCCATAACGAGGTGGTTAATAACGCCCTGAAGAAAATTTATGCTGTCGCTGCGCATAAGGGAACGAACAGCGCGGTGAACATGATCAAGATCGCCCCGGCGATTATGGGCAAGATCTCCGAAAAGCAGATCAAGGATCTGGAGAAGAAAAAAGATCTCAAGTTTGAAGAGTTCGATAATCTGTCCGATGAAGATAAGGCCAAATTTTTCGAAACGGAAATGAATACCGGCTGGAAGCTGGAAGAAACGAAAGCGAAGAATTTTGAAAAAGTCCTCGAGCTCAAGCGTAAAGCGTATGAGGAGGAATTCAAGCAGTTTAAGCAGAAGAATAAAACCGAGATTGCGCGCCAACTTGAGGCTGAGTTGGGGCAGATTAAGACATCTGCGCGTGGTGGCACTGAACGCCTCCATCCGCGTTTGGATGCGCTGGGATTGTGGGGTGGCGACCTTTCTAAATATAAAGGCACCACTAAGGATGCAAAAGCATATAAGGAACTGCTCGAGAAGCGTATCAAGCAGGAATTCGCCATTAAGAAAGGCGCATTCGATCAGGAATGGCAAGCACTGATTCCTAGTAATTTCCGCCAGCACGATACGCATGCCAGCAAGTTTGAAAAAGCATTTGATGAGCAGTGGACAAGGCTGAAAGATAGAAACAACCCAGAGCGTAAGGGGCAGGACAAGGAAGTCGATCCGCGCATTACAGAAGGCGTGACATCCGCAGGTGCGGCGCTGGCGGGGGAAATCCTCACCAATAGCCTCGGTATCAACCAGACCAAGAAGCTGCGCGAGGAAGTGGCGTTCGACATGATCCTGCACATGCGCCGTGCGATTGATGAGAATCCGGCGCGCGAGCTGATTCCGGGACGCGGGCAAAGCAGCGACGAATTCAGCTACGCGCAATATGTGCATAAGATTTTCGAAAAGCATCAGCATGATTGCAAGAAACCGGAAATCGGCGAGCGCTATTATACGCACCTACATGAGGCGGGATGGCAGGACAGCGCCATTCAGAAGCTGGAGGATAAGGACTTAACTCCATACGAAGTAGCGGTTAAGCACATCGCTAAGTACATTCAGGACGGACGTATGGACGCGCTGGCGCTGGTAAACTTGGTGGGGCAGCGCAAGATTGTCAATTCCAGCGGAAAATCCTTCGGCAGCCAAGGCAAGAAAGGCTCCGAGGAGCAGGTGAAAGAAGGGCTGATCAAGGAAATTGACAGGCAGTGCGCCTTGCTGAAGCCGCATCATGCGATGGATGAAGATAAGGTCAGCGAGCAGACCGGGAATTACACGTTCTCTCCTGAGGAGCTGAAAGTGGTTCTGGGGCCTAAGGGGTTGAAGGGTGAGGAAAGGGCATTCCTGTTCTCGCTGGTGGATTCGATGATAACCGATGAGAAGGTGCTGCGCAAATTCACCGGCCTTTCCGAGAAGGAAACCGAGAAGCTGCGCCTGGAGGCGCAAGGCAGGTATAAGAAACTGATGAGCGCGGCGGTGCTGGAACTCGCAGATGCGGCTGAAAAAGACAGCACTCTTATTAAGAAACAGAAGCTGACGGACGAGCAGCTAGGCTCCATCGACGCCATTGCCGGGGAAATCAAGGAAACCGGGAAAACCGCGGATGAATTGATTGATAACGGAAATAAAGCGCTGGTTGCGACCACCCTGGCTAATGTCATGATGGAGGATAAAACCTTCTTCCGCGACAAGATTGAGCCGGCCAGCAAGAAGCTGCCGGAGCGCAAATGCTCGCCTGACAATGAAAACGGCAGCCGGAAATATGCGGATAAATTCAATAACTCAAAAGGGCTGGAAAAGGATATACAGTCTGGGCGCATGGGTGATGAGCAGCCTTTTGGCGATGAATCGCATGGCGGGAAGGATGGCGCTTCCGATAACTGGACGCAGCAATTTATCGGCAATAATAAAGTGGGATTTGATGATCCGGGACTGATGTCTGACAAGCCTAGGAATTACCGCGATATGGTGACTTCCAGCCGCGCGGAGCCTCAATTCCGTTATACCTGATTTTTAAAACGCGAAAGCTTGCGAAAGCGTTTTTTCATAGAAGAAATATAATTGAGGCATTTCAATGCACTATTTCATTCCTCCTGCGCAATCCGATTCGCATTTCCCTGTCACAAAAGATTAACACAAAAAGCGTGTATATTCAGTGTTCTGCGGGCTATATTTATAAGGAGTAGCTACGACTAGGACGCAAACGGTATTCCATGCCCACGCCAAACGGCAATTTATTAGGAGTGAAACCCCGTAGGGGGAAAATGCCCATCGGTGGGGATGGAGCGTCTGCGCTTTCGCA
>CAYPEF010000015.1:22445-29194 GCA_964409675.1 uncultured Rickettsiales bacterium
GATAAGCTCACTGCCGTACAAGGGGCATTGCAGAAACCGATGCCTGAAGGATATGTAAAGGCAGTCAGTGGATTGCTTAAACCGGTTGGCGCACTGGCAGCCTTAAGTGATAGCTCAGGACTTACTAAATGGCAGCTTAATAGGCTGGTACCGAAGCTTGAGATGCATCATATGGCATACGCTCAGAGTAGCGAACGCGTGCTGGGGCTGATGCATAATCCTAACATACCGGTACAACTGCGCAAAGGCATAGAAGCGGTCCATACACATCTGGCAGATGGAATCCCGCCTGTGGGTGAGAAGTTAAGCGCGGCGCTTGGAAGTGTTAAAAGCGCTTCCAAATTGGCTAAGCAGCATGGTTATCATGGCATTGCCAGTGATTTATCGGCTTTTAATGGACATCTAAAGCAAACCGCCAAGCTGAATCATAAAGTGCATGCCTGGGGGAATTTAAAGGAAACCATTACGGCTCCTCATTCACTGAAAGAGATGCAGCTGGCGCATGGTGTGGGCAATGCGCTGTGGGGCGCGGCGAGCCTGACATCCGCGTATGTCACCGGCAAGGATATCCAGAGCGATATCGAGGCGCTGCGCAATCTGGTGGCGGATGTAACGCACCGCAAGGCCAAGGATATTTCCTTCGACCAGCTGATGTTTGAAACGCTGCCGGAGCCTGCTTCTTCCGCGCGGTGGCATCTGGTGAAGACGGCGGGGCCGCGCGCGATGATTGAAAGCGCGAGCGTGCTGTTTAACTTAAACATGGCATTGCGCGGCGGCAGCTTTCTGCTCACCATGATCCCGCAAGTAATCGGTCAGGGGATCGGCATGCTTACCGGTGGCGGCATGCTGGATAGCTATAAGGCGATGAAGGCCAATGAGCAGTTTCATCATCCCAACCCGCCGGAATTATATGCCAAGCTTCTGGGCAGCAGCTCCAAGGAATTGCAGGAGCGCGGTGGCGAAACCAGCCGCTTTGCACAGGCGCTGGGGAAAACCTACGCCGAGCGCGGCTACACAGTGGCGCAGACGCTGGAAGCGGTGGCCAACGGGCAGGTGCTGAAGGATATTGAGGCAATGCAGAGCGATTCCCATACGCAAAGCAAGTCTGCGCCGGAGAAAGCGGAGTTCTCGCATGCGGCGGCGGTGCGCAAGCAGCCTGCGCCGCAGGCATTGGCACAAGCCAAGGAGCCGGGCGGCGCATTTGCGCAGCGTCTGCATACCGACCGGCAGCAATCCAAGAGCCTGCCCGCTTCCGCGCAAATGACATGAGGGTTGTCATGAAATGTTCTTATCAACGCCTCAGTGGATTATGCTATGATGAACGCATCAATGAGCATGTGGCATGACTGAAACTACATCCTATATTCCAGAATCGATTGATAGCCGTACGCTGGTAAGCACCGGCGACATGCTGGCCGGGTTTATTCCAAAAGTATCGGCGGCCATGCCGCTGAAGGCATTGTTCAGCACGTGGAATAATCAGTATGATAAGGAAGAACGCTGCAAGCAACGTGCGGAACTGTACCATGACGAAATACAGCGCATTATCGGTCATGAAGTAAGCATTGAAAGCCTTACTGCTATTCAGCTGGATATGGATAACCCTGAATATGCATTTATTGTTAACAAACTGCCTCCTGCCTTGGTGAGCGAAATTCAGGACCAGGACCGGCAGATGGTAAATGAAACCCGCAGGTCCGTGCTTGAGCTGGGTGGAACGGCAGGGGCCGCTTCCTTGGTCGGCGGAATGATTGGCGGTATTCCGGGCATGATTGCTGGATTGTTTACCGGCACTATAGGCGGCGCGGCGGCGCGTGCTGCCGATAAAAGCATGCAGGAAGAGATTGACCTGCCAAGCACGACGCCGATTGTCATGGCAATTCACCGTGACATGCAGATGCAATGGGAGGCGGCACAAGCGCCCGATGCTAGTGCGAATGCGATGGAGCGCATTCATGCCGATCCTGCCATGGTGGCAGCGCTGCTGATTTCCATGAACCGGAAAACGGCAGAGGCATTTGAAAATACCTCATACGGTGATGAGGTGGATAAGCCAAAAGAAGACCTCGCATCGCTTGATTGCCTGGTGCAGGAGCATATCAATGATCGGCAAGAGCATTTTGAGAAAACAGGCAAGCATCTGGCAGCTAATAATAGTCTGTTGAGTGTCTATATGGACAAGTTTCTTAATCAGGATGGGAATGATGAAGTGTTGCGCGGCGAGTGCGGGTGCCAGAACCGCGCACCGCAGGATTTCCGTTCGCTGGCGGAAGAAATCGCTCCGTTGATTCAGAAGCCCCAAGATGTGAACGAGTTGGTATTCAAGGGGCCGCAGGAGTTCCTGCGCAGCAGGCGCATGCAACAGGTGCAGCAGGTGACGCAGGATCTGCGCAATAGCGGTGTGGTTCCGGGCGGTCCTTCCGGCGCATCGCCGCAGCCGACGGCGTATTATAATGGTGTGCAGCAGCCTGCTGTCACTTCTTCGCTTGGCCTGAGCTAGGCTTTTTCATACTCGCCTGACGGCGGGTTTCTCAAATCTGATTATATATTAAGGAGTCCAGTCATGGCCTTTGTGGAAACACGTTTTCCGGTGGATATTGCCTATGGCTCGTCCGGCGGGCCGGAATATTCAACCGATATTGTGGAAACCGCTGCCGGGTATGAGCAGCGAAATATCAACTGGGCGCAGGCGCGGGGGCGGTATAACGTGGCGCACGGTGTGAAGACGCAGAACCAGCTGGATGCGCTGATTGCATTTTTCCGCGCGCGCAAGGGCAGGGCGGAAGGGTTTCGCTTCAAAGACTGGGCGGATTATAAGGCTACCGCCAGCCTGCTTGGCGTAGGTGATGACAGCCAGACGCATTTTCAGTTGGTGAAACTATATGCCAGCGGCGGCGTGACGGAAAGCAGGGTGGTGAGAAAGCCGGTATTGGGCACGGTGCAAGTTTATTTGAATAATGTGCTGCAATTATCCGGCTTTAGTGTCGATTACGCGCAAGGAACCATTACCTTCATCAGCGCCCCTGCGTCAGGAGTGCAGGTGACTGCGGATTTTGAGTTCGATGTGCCGGTGCGGTTCGATACGGACCGGTTGTCCGCATCGCTGGATCAATACGGTATTCATAGCTGGAACCAGATTCCGCTGGTTGAAATTCGCCTGTAGGGAGCACGCATGAAAACGATTTCTTCTGAACTCGCGGCGCATCTGGCCGGCGAGGTGCTGACGCTTGCCACCTGCTGGAAAATTACCCGGCGGGATGGCGTAGCGCTGGGATTTACCGACCATGACCAGGATATAACCGTGGATGCGCAGGTATATTATGCCAATGCCGGATTCACCCCGAGCGCGATCAGCAGCAATGCAGCGCTGAGCGTAGATAATCTTGATATTGAGGGCATGCTTTCCGATACCAGCCTCACGGAGGCCGATATAAGGGCGGGGTTGTATGATTTCGCGGAGATTACGATATTCAAGGTAAATTATGCCGATCTTACGCAAGGCAAATTGCAGCTGCGGCGCGGCTGGCTGGGGGAGGTGTCCTGGTCGGGCAAGCATTTCGTGGCGGAGGTGCGCGGGCTCACGCAAAAACTTTCGCAGACCATTGGCGATTTATTTTCCCCTTCCTGCCGGGCAACGCTGGGCGATGCGAAATGCAAGGTAGATATGGAGGCATATACCGTAACCGGTTCGGTAACGAGTGTTAGTGACCGAATGCGGTTTCGCGATAGCGCGCGCACGGAGGCAAGCGGGGTATTTACTTCCGGCATCGTGACTTTTACGAGCGGGCTCAATGCCGGGCTTAGCATGGAGATAAAGGAGTATGCCTATCAGGCCGCGCATGGCGGCGAATTCGTGACCGTGCTTCCATTGCCCTATGAGATAAGCGTGGGGAATGCGTATACGGCCATTTATGGCTGCGACAAGACGGTTGCCACTTGCCAGGCGCGTTTTGGCAACATCATTAATTTCAGGGGGGAGCCGCATGTGCCGGGGCTGGACCGCATCCTGGAAACGGCAGGTACGCGCACGCCGTGATGATTGCTGAAAAATTCATTTCATTTCACGGAGAAAATACGCTAATTTCGCGACACTTCAGTGTTTCTGTATAGTGGTATGCATTTCATCAATGATTTCGTGAAGGGGTTTATCTCCGTTATTACGGTAACGGCGGCGCCGCAGCTTTACCGTTACCCGTACCGCTCCTCCAGCGAGGCGCTGCGCGGTGATATGCAGCGGGTAGGCGCGGATATGGAAAGCGCGCTGCAATCGCTTGGCAGGGAGAATGATCATGGACGGTAATGAACAGCGGCCCTACCGCACCGGAGGATATAATAAAGACCGCGCCCATCACGGCTCCGGCGGGCGTGACCGGCAGCCGCGGGCGGTAGAGTTCCTGCCGCACCCGGATGTGCTGGAGAGCTATAATTACGTCGTCGATGGTTCGGCGAAAATGATCCTCACTATGTTCGAACAGGAACAGAAACACCGGCATGAATGGGAGAAATCGGCGCTGAAGATTTACAGCTTCAGTACCGTGCTGGGGCAGATTCTTGGATTCTTTCTTGCCGTTTCGGTATTTGTGTCGGCAACCATTATCGGCATCAGCGGTAATACGGCGGTGGCGGCGTTTTTCTGGGTGTTCGGCATGGCCATCGTGGTAATGGCCGGGCTGGTGTGGGCCTATGCCAAGAGCATGGGGCAGCGCCCGCTGTTCGCCCGCCCGACCATGCGCACGCATTTCCGCCCGGTGAAAAACAAGGAGCCAAACGCTCCCGGCGCTTCCGAGGAAGAAAGCGCCTAATCATTTCAAGGTTATGTATGGATGATACGTCAGCACGCGTGATCGCTTGCGCGCGCACGTGGATTGGCACGCGCTTTCATCATCAGGGCAGGCTTAAGCGCAACCAGCAGCATGCCGGCGGGGTGGATTGCCTGGGGCTGCTGATCGGCGTGGCGCGTGAGTTGAACCTTCTGGATAGGCAGGGGAGGCCTATTGCGGATGCGGATGAGCTTGCCTATCCGCATTATCCCGATGGCATAAAGCTGCTGAATACATTGCGCCATTACATGACGGAAATTCCGCTTTCAGCCCTTGCGCCGGGATGCATCGCGCTTTTCCGGATGGATGCCATGCCGCAGCATCTGGGGATTATCAGCGATTACATGGGCAGTGATAAACCGGAGCTTGGGTTGATTCATGCCTATGCGCAAGCGAGGAAGGTGGTGGAGCATCGGTTGGATGAGTATTGGAGAGAGAAAATAGTAGTGGTTTTTAAGCTAATAGAATAATAGGAATTTATTATTAAAGTGCAATGGTTCAGGCTATAAAACAGCTGGCCAGCAACGATTGGCTATTTCAATAATTCTGTTAGCTGCATTGCTTGAGAAGATTCATACCTACAGTACAGATACAGCGAAGCAGATTCAAGATCAGTATATTACATTCCAAGATCATTAACGAATCCATAAACTATGAAATCATAGAATAGCATGTCGATCAGAGATGGGTGCCAATATTGTGCCGGATAACAGAGATCAGGCCAGAGAATGGGCAGAATCTGCGATGACCCTAAAACGATGATAGGTTGCGAGGCTGAGAGCTAGAGCTGGCAGGCAAGCTGATAACGTCCTTTATCGGATACCATGCCGCCGGAGTCGAACAGCGTGATGATTCGCCAGCCGCACCGGGGTGTCCTCATACTAATTGAAAGCTCATCTACATGCCCAATGAGAATATAACGGAACAATAAACTAGATCATGTATCCCGAGTGTGGAAGCGTAAATGGTACTCGCCGAACTCACCGATGCTCCCGAAAATGAACAAATGCCAATTGAGTTGCTCTGCGCGTCATGGCCATTAGGCATGACGGTCAAATTGCCCGAGGCAGGCTTGCCATCATCAATTTTTAAATCAATTACATAGGCCTCATCCGTCGTGAGAAATGCTGCGGTGGATGGTCTGGCCCAGCCGGCATAGGCTATCGACATCTGCGAGCCCACGGTAATTCGATTCGCGTCATAAGTGCCTGACACCCCAGCCGTATAACCCAGGCCAGGCGTTGTGCCTGCGAATTCGAAATACCCAACATTGTAGCCGACTCCGTTGATTTTTGAAGCTGGTGCATCCACTCCAAAAGTGATGTGGGTATTGGGTACTATACCAGAGTAATTGCCTGCAATCAGTCCGGCCTGCCCGAGCTGCTGCCAGGCGCGCATGCCTTCATTATCCCATTCTATCATGCCATTGTCATTGCCATTGCATGTTCCTGTAGCGCCACCACCGACAGGACAGCCATTGCTATCGGTGCCAAAAAAATCGGTCGCATTAGGACAATCGCCTGAGATGCAGTTGTATTTTAATTTAAATGAATTAAAAGCGGTTTGAAATTTTTCAACATCACTCAATACACTTCGAAGTTCGGAGGTACGTATCATATCCCTGCCGACCAGAATTCCGCCGATGATCAGACCGATGATAATTAGCACAATCGAAAGCTCGATAAGTGTGAAGCCCTGTATCGAGCGGCGATGGGATGATGTGCGTGGGTACGGTTCCATGCTTCTCTACTAACACCAATCGTTTAACAAATTATTATCAAAAACTGATGAGTTGTGCTTGCCTGGAACCGTTCCAGTTCGCCTCTGACAATGCAGAGGGCATCAGACTATGTCCTTTCCAAATCGCCTCTCTGTGCTTTTGCCGTTTCTAATGCCCAACAGTATTTATTCTCTGGCCTGTTGGTATGC
>CAYPEF010000016.1:0-4701 GCA_964409675.1 uncultured Rickettsiales bacterium
CTGACCCCATCAGCCGTGCCTCCAAAACCATGGCCGAATGCACCCGCGTGCAGGCAGCCCAGCAGAAGGAGGCGGCATAACATGGAATGGCTGAATGAATACGGTATCCCGTTTCTGCTGCTGGTGCTGCGCATCCTCATCATCGTGGTGCCGCTGCTGATTTGCGTGGCGCTGCTGACGCTGATGGAGCGCAAGGTCATCGGCGCGATCCAGCTGCGCAAAGGCCCTAACGTCACCGGCTTCTGGGGTGTGCTGCAACCCTTTGCCGACGGCATCAAGCTCTTCGCCAAGGAAACCATTATCCCCTCGCAGGCCAACAAGGTCATTTTCCTGCTGGCGCCGATGCTCACCTTTACCCTTGCGCTGATCGGCTGGGCGGTGATTCCACTTTCGGCCACCTATGTGATTGCCGATATTAACGTGGGGATTCTCTACCTGTTCGCGGTATCCTCGCTCAGCGTTTACGGCATCATCATGGCCGGGTGGGCGAGCAACTCGAAATACGCCTTTCTCGGCGCAATCCGCTCCTCGGCGCAGATGGTTTCCTACGAAGTCTCCATCGGTTTCGTCATCGTCACCGTATTGATGTGCGTCGGCTCGCTGCGCCTGAGCGATATCGTGATGGCGCAGGCGGGCGGCATCACCCACTGGTTCGCACTGCCGCTGCTGCCGATGTTCATCATCTTCGTCATCTCGGCGCTGGCCGAAACCAACCGCCATCCGTTCGACCTGCCGGAAGCCGAGGCTGAGCTGGTGGCCGGCTACAACGTGGAATATTCTTCCATGAGCTTCGCCCTGTTTTTCCTCGGCGAATACGCCAACATGATCCTGATGAGCGGCATGACGGCGATTCTTTTCATGGGCGGCTGGTTTCCGCCCATCGATACGCCGCTGCTGAATGCCGTGCCGGGCGTGATCTGGTTCCTGCTCAAGGTGCTGTTCATGCTGTTCGTCTTTATCTGGGTGCGCGCCACACTGCCGCGCTACCGCTATGACCAGCTGATGCGCCTGGGCTGGAAAGTCTTTCTTCCGTTTTCACTATTCTGGGTGGTGCTGACGGCCGGCTGGCTGGTATATTATAAAGGAGTCTAGCCGGAATGATCGAAGCGTTTGTCCACTGGCTGGTCGATTTCGTACATGGATTTGGCTATTTTGGCATTTTCATCATGACCTTCCTGGAGAGCACCTTCGTGCCAATCCCGGCGGAGGTGACGATGATTCCGGCGGGCTACCTTGCCTACCAAGGCAAGATGCATGTGGGGTTGGTGTTTTTCTTTAGTATCATCGGCACGTTGGCAGGGTCAGTCGCTAATTATATGCTTGCAAAGCATTTCGGACGACGTTTCCTCAATCGCTACGGCAAATACTTATTTTTAAAACCCGAGAAGCTTGCCAAAATCGACAGCTATTTTAGAAGCCACGGCGAGATTTCTATCTTCACAGGGCGGCTGATTCCGGGGCTTCGGCATTTTATCTCGTTTCCAGCCGGTCTGGCTCACATGGATATGAAGAAATTCTCTCTTTATACTACGCTTGGCGGCAGCATCTGGATGGCGGTACTGATTGCTATCGGCTACCTGATCGGCGATAATGAGGAAATGGTGCATCATTATGTCCCGCGCGTGACCTACGCCGCGTTAGCGGTAGTATTTACGATGCTTGGCATCTATATCTGGCGGCACCGGCGCGCGGTGGCGAAAGCGGCGCATGTGCTTGCCGAGGAAATCAAAGCGGAGGAACAATAATCATGGCATGGCTCGATAGAACCGCGCGCTCGCTGCTGCTGGCGGAACTCGCCTCCGGCTTCTGGATGACGCTCAAATATATGTTCAAGAAACCGGTGACGATCAATTACCCCTTCGAAAAAGGCCCGCTTTCCCCGCGCTTCCGTGGCGAGCATGCGCTCCGGCGCTACCCAAACGGGGAGGAGCGCTGCATCGCCTGTAAGCTCTGTGAGGCGATCTGCCCGGCGCAAGCCATCACCATCGAATCCGAAATGCGCGATGACGGTTCTCGCCGCACCACCCGCTATGACATCGACATGACCAAATGCATCTATTGCGGCTTCTGTCAGGAAGCCTGCCCGGTGGACGCCATCGTCGAAACCTCCAATTTCGAATTCGCCACTGAAACCCGCGAAGAGCTGATGTACAACAAGGAAAAACTCCTCGCCAACGGCGAACGCTGGGAACCGGCGATTGCCGCGAACCTGCGGGCGGATGCGGAGTACCGGTAATTCCTCTCCCTCTCCCGCTTGCGGGAGAGGGCTGGGGTGATGGGGCTATGCGCGAAGCGCAGAAAACATCTTATGCAAAGCAGCTTCGCCACACCCTCACCGATGCGGAACGCTTACTCTGGTCCCGTCTGCGCAACCGCCAATTCTTCCACCTGAAATTCCGTCGCCAGCAACCCGTCGGACCCTACATCGCCGATTTCGTCTGCATGGAAAAAGCGCTGATTATCGAACTAGATGGCGGCCAGCACGGCGAGCGGATTGCCTATGACGCACGGCGCACAGCATTTTTATAAAACGAGGGCTTCACAGTGCTGCGTTTTTGGAATAATGAGGTGCTAGGCAACCTTGATGGCGTCTTGGAGACGATGATGCAACATTGTGAAATAAATTCCCCTCACCCCGGCCCTCTCCCGCAGGCGGGAGAGGGGGAAGCGTAGGCCTATGACCGATCTCATCCCCACCCTTCTTTTCTACCTTTTTTCTGCCGCCGTCCTTTGCTCTGGCGCGATGGTGATTGCTTCGCGCAATCCGGTGCATTCGGTGTTTTTTCTGATTTTCGCCTTTTTCAACGCGGCTGGGCTGTTCCTGCTGCTCGGCGCGGAATACCTCGCCATGACGCTGGTGATTGTTTATGTCGGTGCGGTGGCGGTGCTATTCCTGTTCGTGGTGATGATGCTTAACATCAATTTTGCCGAGCTGCGCGAGGGGTTCCTGCCCTACCTCAAGCTCGGCCTCGGCATTGCCGGGCTGATCTTCGCGGAGCTGGCCTTTGTCTTCTACATCTCGCTTACCTCGCCGCAAGCCATCGCCCCCGTCGCCAATGCCGCGCCGGATGCCAGTGAGGTAACTAACACACATGCGCTCGGCCAGATTCTCTACACCGATTACCTCTATCCCTTCCAGATCGCCGGGCTGATCCTGCTGGTCGCCATGATCGGCGCGATTACGCTCACACTGCGCCACCGCCCCGGCGTCCGCCGCCAGCGTATTGCACGGCAAGTGGCGCGCACCAAGGCGCAAGGCGTGGAAGTGGTGAAGGTTGGCTCGGGGCAGGGGGTATGAAGATGGGGTGTGATGAAAAAACCACGCCTTGCCTCATCTGTGCGTTTGCGCCTTCACAGAACGAAAAACGCCTGATATAGACAGCACCCATGCAAGAGCATTTCTTCGGCCATATCGGTATTTTTCATTACCTGATCGTCTCCGCGCTGCTGTTTACGCTGGGCGTGTGCGGCATATTCCTGAACCGCAAGAACATCATCACCATCCTGATGTCGGTGGAGCTGATCCTGCTTTCGGTCAATATCAATTTCGTCGCCTTCGCCGCCCGCTTGAATGACCTTACCGGGCAGGTGTTCGCCATGTTCGTCCTCACCGTGGCCGCTGCCGAGGCGGCAATCGGGCTGGCTATCCTCGTCGTCTATTTCCGTAACCGCGGCTCGATCGCGGTGGAAGACGTCAATCTGATGAAAGGGTAGGTACGTGTCCGTTCATTCCCTCATTGCCCTGCTGGTTTTCCTGCCGCTCATCGCTTCCATTCTGACCGGCCTCAACACCCGCCGCCTGACGCCGCGTGCCGCCAACATCATTACCTGCTCCGGCATGGTAATCTCGGCGTTGCTGGCGGGGATCGTATTCACCGGCTTTATCCCGCACGTATGCGATTACCAGAGCGGCATGGCCGGGCATTGCATCGACAGCTGGCAGAAGTTGTTCGGCAACCAGGGGCAGGTTTACAAGGTCAATATCTTCCCTTGGATTGTCTCCGGCGATTTCGCCGCTTCGTGGACGCTGCGGGTGGACGCGCTGACCGCTATCATGCTGATCGTTGTCACCTGGGTGTCGGCGGTGGTGCATCTTTACTCCGTGGGCTACATGCATGACGACGCGCATCCGCAGCGTTTCATGGCGTATCTCTCGCTCTTTACCTTCTTCATGCTGATGCTGGTGACGGCAGATAATTTCATCCAGCTGTTCCTCGGCTGGGAAGGGGTGGGGCTGTGCTCCTATCTTCTGATCAATTTCTGGTTCAAAAAGCCCGAGGCCAATGCCGCCGCCATCAAGGCGTTCGTGGTCAACCGCGTCGGCGATTTCGGCTTCGCGCTCGGCATTTTCGCCGCCTTCACCCTGTTCGACAGCGTGCAGTTCGACACGGTATTTGCCAACGCCGAAAGCATGAGCGAGGCGCGCCTGAGCTTCTTCGGCATGGAATTCCACGCACTGACGCTGATCTGCATCCTGCTCTTCATCGGCTGCATGGGCAAATCGGCGCAATTGGGCTTACATACCTGGCTGCCGGACGCCATGGAAGGCCCAACGCCGGTTTCCGCCCTCATCCACGCCGCCACCATGGTGACGGCGGGCGTATTCCTGCTGGTGCGCTGCTCGCCGCTCTTTGAGCACGCGCCGGCCGCGCTGGCGCTGGGCCCCGTCATGGGCGCCGCCACCGCCTTCTTCGCCGCCAC
>CAYPEF010000016.1:4711-9707 GCA_964409675.1 uncultured Rickettsiales bacterium
AGGGGGGCAAGGTTCCGCCAGCAGGGACCATCCTGATCGCCTGCGACGCGCCGGACGCGCTGGCGCTGGTAACCTTCATGGGTGCGGCTACCGCCTTCTTCGCCGCCACGGTTGGCATGGTGCAGAACGACATCAAGCGCGTGATCGCCTATTCCACCTGTTCGCAACTGGGCTACATGTTCTTCGCCTGCGGCGTCGGCGCGTATGGTGCGGCGATGTTCCACCTGATGACGCACGCCTTCTTCAAGGCGCTGCTGTTCTTGGGTGCGGGCTCGGTGATTCACGGCATGTCCGGCGAGCAGGACATGCGCAAGATGGGCAGTATCTGGCGCAAGATGCCGATTACGTATGCCTATATGTGGCTCGGCTCGCTGGCGCTTGCCGGCATCTGGCCGTTCGCGGGGTATTTCTCCAAGGATATGATTCTGGAAGCGGCCTATGCTTCCGGCTCCGCCACCGGGTATTTCGCCTTCTGGATCGGCATTCTCGCCGCGGCGATGACGGCGTTTTATTCCTGGCGTCTTTTATTCCTCACCTTCCACGGCAAGCCGCGCGCCGACCATCACACGATGGAACACGCGCACGAATCGCCGCGCATCATGCTGCTGCCGCTGCTGCTGCTGGCGGCGGGCAGCCTGCTCGCCGGGCTGATCGGCTACCATACGCTTGGCCTTGTTTCCGGCGACAGCCGCTACTGGCAGGCCACCATCGCCTCGCACGAAGCCATCGAAGTGGCGCACCACGTGCCGGGCTGGGTCGGACTGCTGCCGTTGCTGGTAGGCGTTGCAGGCATTGCATTCGCTTGGATCTGCTACATCCGTGACCCTGCCATTCCGGGGCGTGTGGCGAACGCCTTTCCTTCGCTCTACCGATTCCTGCTTAATAAATGGTATTTCGATGAGCTGTATAACAAGCTGTTCGTGCGCCCTGCCTTTGCGCTCGGCAATAAGCTATGGCAGTTCTGGGATACGCGCATCATCGACGGGCTGGGGCCGAACGGCGCGGCGTTGCTCTCCTATGTCATCGCCCAGCGCATCAGCCGCTTGCAGACGGGCTATGTCTATCATTACGCCTTCGCCATGCTGATCGGCGTGCTTGGCATCATCAGCTGGGTGGTATTCCATGGGATTTAGCATTCTCACCTTGCTCATCGCGCTACCGCTGATCGGCGCGGGATTAATCATGGCCGTGGTCAAGCGCGAGGATGAACTCGGCATGCAGGAAGCGCGCTATATCGCGCTGTTCACCACGCTCGCCACCTTCTTCGCTTCGCTCTATCTCTGGATTAAATTCGACTCCTCCACTGCCGATTACCAGTTCGTCGAAAAAGTGCTGTGGTTCACCGGCTACAACATCACCTATCATCTCGGCATTGACGGTATTTCGCTGTTCATGGTGCTGCTGACCACCCTGCTGATGCCGATATGCATTTTGTGCAGCTGGGAAAGCATAAAGAAGCGCGTGCGCGCCTACATGGTGGCCTTTCTGCTGCTTGAATCATTAGTGATCGGCGCCTTCTGCGCGCTTGATCTGCTGCTGTTCTACCTCTTCTTCGAGGCTATGCTGATCCCGATGTTCCTGATCATCGGCATCTGGGGTGGGCAGAACCGGATTTACGCCGCCTATAAATTCTTCCTCTATACGCTCGCGGGTTCCATCCTCTTCCTCGCCGTGCTAATGTATCTCTACTTCTCCTTCGGCACCACCGACATCCCCGAGCTGACCGCCCGTGCGCCGGAACTTACGCTCGACATCCAGCGCTGGCTATGGCTGGCGATGCTGGCAACGTTTGCCGTCAAAGTGCCGATGTGGCCGGTGCATACCTGGTTGCCCGACGCGCACGTGCAGGCCCCGACCGCCGGTTCCGTCATTCTGGCCGGTATCCTGCTTAAAATGGGCGCATACGGTTTCCTGCGGCTCTCACTGCCGATGCTGCCAGAAGCCTCCTATTATTTCGCACCGATGATGTATTTCTTAAGCATCATCGCCGTCGTCTACACTTCGCTGGTGGCGCTGGTGCAGGAAGACATGAAGAAGCTGATCGCCTATTCGTCGGTGGCGCACATGGGCTTCGTCACAGCCGGCATCTTCGCCTTCAACCAGCAGGGCATCGAGGGTGCGATCGTGCAAATGATCAGCCACGGGCTGGTTTCGGGTGCGCTCTTTCTTGGCGTCGGTGTGGTCTATGACCGGCTGCACACGCGCGACATCAACCGCTATGGCGGTGTAGCTAACATCATGCCGGTCTATGCGCTGCTGTTCATGTTCTTTACCATGGCGTCCGTGGGCCTGCCCGGCACCAGCGGGTTCGTCGGCGAGTTCCTCATCATGCTCGGCGCGTTCAAAGCCGATACGCGCCTGGCGGCGCTGATCGCAACCGGCCTGATTCTTGGTGCGGCCTATATGCTCTGGCTGTACCGGCGCGTGGTGTACGGGCCCGTGGTGCATGAGGATGTTCGCCGCATGCCAGACGTCTCGGGCCGCGAGATCGCCTGCTTCCTGCCGCTGGTGCTGACCGTGCTGTGGCTCGGCATCTATCCCAATTCCTTCATGAAGCCGATGCACGCCTCGGTGGAGCAGCTGCTGAAAGCCATCGGGCAGGTGCAGCCGCCGGAAACATCTGCCGCCACCCCGGAGATCCCGCATGATTGAGCGCCTGCTTCCCTCCTATCTGCTGCCGCTGGCGCCGGAGCTGTTCCTCTGCCTGCTGACCTTCGTGCTGCTGCTGCACAGCGTATATCTGCGCCCACGCATTACGCCGCGCCTGCTGGCGCTCGCCTGCCTGGTGCTGGCGGCGACGCTCACGATGGTCATCCAGTCCGATCCCACGCATGTGGTGACGCTCAACAACATGTTCGTCTCCGACACCTACACCATCCTCGCCAAGACGCTGCTGCTGGCGGGCGCGATCTGCGTGCTGCTGGTTTCCGGCACCTGGCTGAGCGAGGAGGGGGGCAGGCCGTCCGAATTCCTGCTGCTCACATTATTCTCCACCCTCGGGCTGATGCTGCTGATCTCGGCGCAGAGCCTGCTTGCCGTCTATATGGGGCTGGAGCTTTCAAGTTTAGCATTATATGTGCTCGCCGCCTTCAGTCGCGACCATGCCAAATCCTCGGAAGCGGGGCTGAAATATTTCGTCCTCGGCGCACTGGCGTCGGGCATGCTGCTCTACGGCATCTCGCTGATCTACGGTTTCACCGGCAGCATCAATTTCGATGGTATTGCTCAATATCTTTCCTCCTTCACGGAAGAAAACTCTAACGCAATGATCCCGCGCGCCGTGGTGGTGGGTGTCATTCTGGTGATGATTGCCTTCTGCTTCAAACTCTCCGCCGCACCGTTCCATATGTGGACGCCGGACGTATATGAGGGTGCGCCCACACCTGTTACCGCCTTCTTCGCCGTGGCCCCTAAAATCGCCGCCATGCTGCTGCTGGTGCGGTTGCTGCTGGTGCCGTTTGCCGATATGCTGCAATACTGGCAGCAGGTGGTGATTGTGATTTCCATCCTCTCCATGCTGGTCGGCGCGTTCGCCGCCATCATGCAGACTAATCTCAAGCGCCTGCTTGCCTACAGCTCCATCGGCCATGTCGGATTCATGATGATGGGTGTGGCGTCCGGCACCAGCGCCGGGGTGGAAGGGGTGCTGATTTACTTAGGCGTCTATCTTTTCATGAGCGCGGGCGCATTCGGCTGCGTGCTGCTGCTGCGGCGCGAGGGCGTCTATCTGGAGCAGTTAAGCGATATGGCGGGCCTTTCGCGCGCGCATCCCGTGATGGCGCTGCTGATGGCGCTGTTCATGTTCTCGATGGCGGGCGTGCCGCCGATGGCCGGATTCTTCGGAAAGATGTACGTCATCCTCGCCGTGGTCGGCAGCGGCCTCACCTGGCTTGCCGTGATCGGCCTGCTCACCAGCGTGGTGGCATGCTTCTATTACCTCAAAATCGTCAAGATCATGTATTTCGACGAACCCGTGGGCAGCTTCGACACCACCCACAGCCTGAGTGCGCGCCTGGGGCTTGCCGTCAGCGCCATTGCCACCATTGGTTACGTCTTCATTCCCAGCCCCCTGATCAGCCATGCCAAAGCCGCAGCCGAAGCCCTTTTACCGTAATATCGTGAAGCAGTCCACCAGCCCGGACCTGCTGAATGATTACCACCTGCTCAGCTATAACGAGCTGGACAGCACCAATGAGGAAGCCAAGCGCCTCGCGCATGGCGGCGCGGCGCACGGCGCGGTGATCTGGTCCAAGCGGCAGACGGCGGGAAAAGGCCGCGCCGGGCGCAACTGGATTTCCAACGAAGGAAATATGTACGCGAGCGTCCTGCTCAAGCCCACCTGCCGCATCGAGATGCTTTCGCAGCTTTCTTTCGTGGCGGCGGTGGCGGCGTTCGATACGGTGGCGGCGCTGCTGCCGGACGCCGAATCGGTGCAGCTGAAATGGCCGAACGATATTCTGGCCGAGGGCCGCAAGATCGGCGGCATCCTGCTCGAATCCTTCTCGCTGCCGGACGTAGCGGGGCGCTGGGTGGTGATCGGCGTTGGTATCAACGTCGATAATTTCCCCGAAAACGTGCAGTTTCCGGCCACCTCCTTGCGTGACCAGGGCGTGGAACTGATCAGCGCCAAGATCGTGCTGTCGCGCTTCATCCACCATTTTATTTTCCGCTACAACCAGTGGAGCAGCCGCGGCTTCGCCCCGATACGGCGCACCTGGCTGGAGCATGCCTGGGGGATGGATGCGGAGCTGCGCGTCTGCCTGCCGCAGGAGGAATTGCAGGGTATCTTTAAAGGCATCGACAAGGATGGCGGCATCGTCCTCGAAATCGCCCCGCGGAAGCGGCGGATCCTGCATGCAGGGGATATTTTTCAGGTGCGCCGCCCCGATGCGGATATTTGACGCGCCGCACCGAATAGGCTAGGCTTGGCGCATATTAATCGGAGAATTGTTATGAAGACCACGCTGATCCTCTGCGGCCTGCTGCTCACCCTTTC
>CAYPEF010000016.1:9807-12795 GCA_964409675.1 uncultured Rickettsiales bacterium
CCTCGCGCTAAGCTGCCTGCATGCTGAGCTTACGCACCATCCCCGCTGAAAAACCGTTCCTTGAAACACTCGCGGCTTATCTCCTGCGCGTGAGCGGGCATGATCCGCTGAAGCTTGCCGACACGGTTGTGCTGCTGCCCACGCGTCGTTCCTGCCGTTCGCTGCGCGATATCATGCTGGCACTGAATAACGGCAAGGCGATGCTGCTGCCGCGCATCCAGCCGATTGGCGACGTGGATGAGGAGGAGCTTTTCAGCGCCTATGCCATCGACCACGGGCTGGAGCAGGCGGAGGCCGCGCTACCGCCGGCCATTCCCCGCCTGCGCCGCCATTTGCTGCTAACCAGCCTGATCGGAAAATACCACCAGCGCACCGATGGCAGCACGCACGGTATCGTGCAAGCGGCGCAATTGGCCATCGAGCTGGCAAGCCTATTCGATCAGGTGGAGCGCGAGCAGCTGGATTTCGCCGCCCTTGCCGACCTCGCGCCCGATCAATTTGCCGAGCATTGGCAGCTCACGCTGCGTTTCCTCGACATTATCACCCATCACTGGCCGCAATTGTTGCGCGCCGAGGGTGCGGAAGACCCGGTACGCAGGCGTAATCTGCTCATCCATAACCTCGCCGCGCTCTGGCAGCGCAATCCCCCGCAATATCCGGTAATCGCCGCCGGCTCCACCGGCAGCCAGCCCGCCACCGCCGAGCTGCTGCGCATCATCGCGAATCTCCCCAATGGCATGGTACTGCTGCCCGGTTTCGACGGGGCGATGCCGGATGAGGTGTGGGACACGCTGGATGAAACGCACCCGCAATTCGTCTTCAAAAAACTGTTTGAGCGCATGCAGGTGGAGCGCTCGCAGGTCGGCGTGCTGGATGAGCCTTCCATCGCCCCCACCTGTACGCCGGAGCGCCTGTGCCTGTTCCTGGAAGCCCTCAAGCCGCCGGACCTCACGCACCACTGGCGCGGCTGCGATATCGTCATGGGCCCCTCGCTGGAAGGGGTGACGCGCAGTGAAGCCGTCAACCAGCAGGAGGAAGCGCGCTTGATCGCGCTGCGCCTGCGCGAGGTGCTGGAGACGCCGGGCAAGAGCGCGGCGGTGGTCACCAACGACCGCGTGCTCGCCCGCATGATCGCCGCCGGGATGGAGCGCTACGGCGTTACCATCGATGATTCGGCGGGCAAGCCGCTTAGCGATACCGTCACCGGCCATTTCCTGCGCCTGATTGCGGAAGCCGCCTTAAGCCGCTGCGCCCCGGTGCCGCTGCTGGCGCTGCTGAAACACCCGCTTTCCGCTGCTGGCTTAAGCCCCGGCGAATTCCGCAACTGGGCGCGGGCGCTGGAGCTATATGCGCTGCGCGGCCCGCGCGGCATGCCGGGGCTCACCTCTATCCTGCATGACTTACGCGTGCGCGAAGCGCCGGATGCTTTAATCCAGCTGGTGCAGCGCCTGCAGGAGCACGGGCAGGAATTCTTCCGCCTGTTCGAGCGCCGCCTTGCGCCTTTTGCCGCCATGCTGCGCGCGCATCTGGCGCTGGCGGAATTTCTGGCGCAGAGCGATGCGGAAGAAGCCAGCGTGCGCCTATGGCGCGGCGAGGAGGGCGAGGCACTCGCCACCTTCATTGCCGATTTGCTGCAAAACGCCGAAACCGTCGGCGAAATCGCCCCCGGCGCATATGCGGAATTATTCGAAACCTTTATCAGCGGCGAAACCTTCCGCCCCACCTACGGCATCCACCCGCGCCTGCATATCTACAGCCCGCAGGAAGCGCGACTGGAGCGCGCCGACGTAATGATCCTTGCGGGCTTAAATGAAGGCGTCTGGCCGCCGCAGCCGGACGGCGGGCCATGGATGAGCCGCCCGATGCAACGGCGCTTCGGCCTGCCGCTGCCGGAACTCTGCATTGGCCGCGCCGCGCATGATTTCCTGATGATCGCCGGCGCACGCGAGCTGGTGCTAAGCCGCGCCGGCAAGGCGGACGGCTCGCCCACCGTGCCCTCGCGCTGGTTGCTGCGGCTGGATACGCTGCTGCAGGCGCTCGCAGGGGAAGACATGTTTCGCTGGCCAGTCACGCCCTACGGCGTATGGCTTGCACATCTTGAAACGCCGCACGTAAGCGCACCCTTTGCCCCACCCGCCGCCTGCCCGCCGGTGGAGGCGCGTCCACGCAAGCTCTCCGTCACCGCCGTGGAAACCTGGCAGCGCGACCCTTACGCCATATACGCCGCGCATGTGCTGGGCCTGCGTGCCCTCGACCCGCTTGACCAGGAACCGGACGCCGCCTCCTTCGGCTCGTTGATTCACTTAGCATTAGAAGCCTTCATCACCCGCTACCCGGACAAAACCCCGCCCGACCCGTGCGCGGCGCTACTGGAGGCAGGGCAGGACATCTTCGCGCCGCTGATGCAGCACCCGGCGGTGCGCGGCTTCTGGTGGCCGCGTTATCAGGCCATCACCGAATGGGTGGCGGCGCAGGAAATCGAGCGCCGTCCGCATGTGCGCAAAGTCCTGGCCGAGTTGAAAGGCTCGCTCGCGCTCTCCGCGCCCGCCGGGCCGTTTACCCTCACCACCCGCATTGACCGCGCCGAGGCCAACACCTCCGGCACGCTCACGCTGATCGATTATAAAACCGGCGCGGTGCCCGCCAGCGGCGACATTCTCTCCGGCCTCTCCAGCCAGATGCCGCTGGAAGCGCTGATCGTGCAAAAAGGCGCATTGACGGCGCAGCTACCCGGCGAGGGAGTGGGAACGGCGGAATACTGGCGTTTGGCGGGGGAATACGCACTCAATGAAGCCAAAACCGTCGGCGACGCGAAGAAAACCTCATTGCATGAACTCATCACCCGTGCCGAAGCAGGCGTGCAGGCGCTGATCGATGCTTTTGATAATCCGAATACGCCCTATCTCGCCTGCCCAGATACCGGCAAGCGCCCCCGCTATAACGATTACGACCATCTGGAACGCCTGCCCGAATGGTCGTTGGTATGAG
>CAYPEF010000016.1:12895-26491 GCA_964409675.1 uncultured Rickettsiales bacterium
CGGCGCGCCAGCAGCCAGGCCATAATGGAGGAAAGGCGCAGCGTAATGCGCGACATTTCCGATGCATAGACCAGCCGCATGGAGGTTCCCAGCTCGGACTGGTCGGCGGGGGCGAAATGGGTGAAATATTCCTGCGCTTCCAGCAGCAATTTCAGCGTATCGTTAAAGATAGCGGGCTGGAACAGCAGGTGGGTGCTGCCGGTGGTAGGCTGGATAAACGATTGAGCTTGCATAGGTTATTCCCTAATTTTTATTAATTATACCACAAAACGAAGCGATAAATATTAAGAATTTGTTAAACAATATGCAGATCGAGCTAAACGCACCCTCCCTAACCATCGAAAAGGACGACACACGGGCCGCCACCGATCCCACCGTCTCGGCCTGGGTCTCGGCCAATGCCGGGGCGGGCAAAACCCGGCTGCTCACCAACCGCGTGCTGCGCCTGCTGCTGAGCGACGTGGCCCCGCAGCGCATCCTCTGCATCACCTACACCACCGCCGCCGCCGCCGAAATGAAAGCGCGCATCCACGCCGAGCTCAGCCGCTGGGCGCTGGCCTCGGAGGAAGCGCTGACCCAGGCGCTCGCCAACCTTACCGGCTTCATCCCCGATCAGCTAACGCAGGCGCGCGCCCGCACGCTATTCACCCGTGTGCTGGAATCGCCGGAGGGGTTGCGCATCCAGACCATCCACGGCTTCTGCCAATCATTGCTTAAACGTTTCCCGCTCGAGGCGGGCACGCAGCCCTATTTCAACGTCATCGACGAGCGCGGCGCCGCCGAGCTGATCCGCGAAGCGGCCATGCGGCTTTACGCGCGCGAATCGGAGCCTGCGCCGGAATCGGAGGCACTGGTGGAGGCGCTGCATTTCATCGCGGGCCGCTTGAGCGAATCCTCCTTCCGCGAGCTGATCAGCGAGCTGGTGCGCGAGCGCCGCCATGTGCATGATATGCTGCTCACCTCCGGCGGCATTAAGGCGCTGCAGGCCTCCCTCTACCGCACCCTCAAATTAGAGCCGCGCCAGACGCTGCACGGCTTGATGCAGGAATTCTTTCAGTACGCACCGCACGAGCGCGCCCTGCTGGCGCGCGCCGCCGATGCGCTCACGCAAGGCAGCGGCAAGGAAGCGGAGAGGGGGGCGCTGCTCGCCAGCTGGCTGGAAACGCCCGCGCAGCAGATACACCTGCTCGATGCCTACAGCGACATCTACCTCACCAAAACCGGCGAGCCGCGCGCGAAGCTCTCCAACAAAAACACCATCACCGATGAATTGCTGCTGCAAGCCTTGCGCGACGAGCAGGACCGCGTGCTGGAATTTCAGGCGCGGCGCAAATCCCTTCAGATTGCCGAAGTGAGCGTGCGCATGATGCGCATCGCCGAAAGCCTGATTACACTCTATGAAGCGCTGAAATCCCAGCGCGCCGCGCTCGATTATGACGATCTGATCCTCACCTCGCGCGATCTGCTGCAACGCCCCGGCGTCGCCCCGTGGGTGCTCTACAAGCTCGATGGCGGAATCGACCATATCCTGCTCGACGAAGCGCAGGACACCGCGCCCGAGCAATGGCAAATCATCGAAGCACTAACGGAAGAATTCTTCTCCGGTTTAAGCGCGCGCGAGGATGTGGAGCGCACCCTGTTCGTCGTCGGCGATGAGAAACAATCCATCTACAGCTTTCAAGGTGCTGACCCGGAAGCTTTCGGGCGGATGCGCGCCTTTTTCCGGGAACGGTTGCGCAACGCCGGAAAGAAATTTTTAGAGATCGACCTGCTGAAATCCTACCGCTCCAGCGGCCCCGTGCTAAGCGCGGTGGACGCCGTGTTTCACGACATGGACGCGCATCACCCCATCCGCCACGAACTCACGCGCATAGATGAGGCGGGCAGGGTGGAGCTCTGGCCGCTGATCGAGCCGCAGGAGAAAGCCGAGTCCGAGCCGTGGGAGCTGCCGCTTACCCTTCGCTCATCGCAATCTCCTACCCAAAAACTCGCCCATTGCATCGCCGATGCCATCGCCGGATGGCTCTCCTCCCGCCGGATGCTGCCTGCCAAGGGCCGCGCCGTGGAGCCGGGTGACATCATGGTGCTGGTGCGCAGGCGCAGCGAATTCGTGGACATGCTGATTCGCAGCTTGAAGCGCCGCAATGTCCCCGTCGCCGGCATTGACCGCATGATGCTCACCGACAACCTCGCCGTGCGCGACATGATGGCGCTGGGCCAGTTCCTGCTGTTGCCTTCAGACGATTTGACGCTCGCCGCGCTCCTGCGCAGCCCGCTGTTCGGCTTAAGCGATGAACAGCTCTTCCAGCTTGCCTACCAGCGCGAGGAGCAATCAATCTGGCAGCGCCTGCTATCCATGCAAGGCCATGACCCGGATTTCCGCTACGCCGTGGAATGCCTGACCGGCTGGATGTACAAGGTGGATTTCTGCACACCCTATTCGCTCTACGCGCACGTGCTGGAAGCCTGCGACGCGCGGCGGCGTATCACCGGGCGCATGGGCGAGGAATACAACGACGCGCTGGATGAATTTCTGGGACAAGCCCTCAAATATGAATCCGAACACACCCCCTCCATGCAAGGCTTCCTGCACTGGCTGGAGCGCGGACAGTCACTGATCAAGCGCGACATGGAGCACGGGCGCAACGAGGTGCGCATCCTCACTGTCCACGGCGCGAAAGGACTGCAAGCCCCCATCGTCATCATGCCCGACACCACGCAGGTTCCGCGCAAGTCCGACCGCCTGCTCTGGCTGGAGCGCGAAGGCAGCCCCGACTTGGTCTTCTGGTCCCCTTCGGTAAAAGGCGACGACGCGCTGACGGCGGAGCTGCGCGAATCGCGCAAAGCCGCCGAAGAGCGCGAATACCGCCGCCTGCTCTACGTGGCCATGACTCGTGCCGAGGATGAACTTTACCTTTGCGGCGCCAAAAGCCGTGACAAGCTGCCGGAAAACTGCTGGTACGAACTGGTGAAGCGCGCGCTGGAGCCCTTCGCGCAACCCAGTGACACGCCGTGCGGCGAAGGAATGGCCGTCAGCGCCCCGCAGCGCAAGGAAGTGCGGCTGCGCGCGATGAAAGAGCAAATCATTTTCTCCCCCGAAAGCATGCCCGCTTTCCTCACGCAAAAAGCCCCGCCGGAATTGCCCATCGCCCATCCCCTGATTCCCTCTCGCCTGGGCAATGACGAAACCCCCGTCTTCTCCCCGCTTACTGAAGCAAAACTCTTCACCCGCGGCAAGCTGATGCACGCGCTCCTCCAGCGCCTGCCGGACATCGCGCCGGAAAAACGCGCCGATGCCGCCACGAAAATCCTGCGCCGCCTCGACGGCAATTTAACCAGCGCTGAGCGCGAGCAGATGATGCGCGAAGTGTTCGACATCCTCGCGCACCCCGAATGGGGGAAACTATTCACCCCCGGCGCGCGTGCCGAAGTGCCGGTCTGCGGTACTATCACTTTCCAGGGCAAGCAACTCCCTGTCTCCGGCCAGATCGACCGCCTAGCCATTCACGACGATGAAGTCTGGATTGTCGATTACAAAACCCACCGCGAAGCCCCTAAAAGCTTCGAGCGCACACCCACGCTTTACCTGCGCCAGATGGCCGCCTATCGTGCCCTGATTGCCGACATCTACCCCACCAAGCGCATCCGCTGCGCCATCATCTGGACCAGCACGCCGAAGCTAATGGAAATCCCCGCCTCGACGCTGCCGTTTTAATGAAAAGCTCTCGCCCCTCAAGGGGGAGGGAGTATATGAAAAACCGATACCCTTGACGCCGCTTGCCCAAGCACCTAAATTACCATTCTAACCCCCGATAAGAGAGGCCCTATGACCGCACTGCATATCAACGACCAAGAGTTCGACGATAAAGTCCTGAAAGCCAAGGGCGTGACGCTGGTGGATTTCTGGGCGGAATGGTGCGGCCCCTGCCGCCAGATTGCGCCGGTGCTGGATGAAATCGCCGCGCAGATGGATGGTAAGCTCACGGTGGCCAAGGTCAATATCGATAAAAACCCCGGCACCCCGCAGAAATACGGCGTGCGCGGCATCCCCACCCTGATCCTTTTCAAGGACGGCCAGGCCGTCTCCACCAAGGTCGGCGCGCTGCCGAAATCCAAGCTGGTCGAATGGATCGACTCGGTGGTGGCGTAATTGCGCGCATTACCATTAGCCGTTATCCCCGCCTCGTGCGGGGATCTCGCGCATCCGCACCAAGCCGCTTCGGCGTTAAGAACAACGCATAGCTGACAGGCCCTGCTTGTCATTTCCCCCTATAGATACTGAATATCTTCACCGCATTGATGCGCTGAGCAACCGCCTCCAGCAGGAGCATGGTTTTACCCCGGTGGTGGCTGCGGAAATCGAATTCTACCTTTTCGGCGCTGTCCCTGCCAAGCTGGATAATTTATGGGACGATCTCCGCGCACGCTGCGCTCATGCATCCATCCCCCTCGAAAAAACCGAAGCCGAGCGCGGCGAGGGGCAATTTGAAATCGCGCTGACACCGGTAAGCGCGCGCAGCGCCGCCGAGCATGCCATCTACTCGAAGGGTATCATTACGGAGTGCGCCCAGGCGCACGGCATGACCGCCAGCTTTGCCGCGAAGCCGCTGGAAAACCAGCCCGGCAGCGGCCTGCATATCCATATTCATCTGGAAGACGGCAGCGGGCAGAACATATATCACAAGCAAGACGCGCTGATGAGCGATGCGCTGCGCTTCTCGTTGGGTGGGCTGCTGGCGACGATGCTGGAGCATCTGCCTGTCTTCGCCCCCACTTCCGATTCCCGCGCTCGCTTTATCCCCGGCGGCAATGCGCCGACCACCATCAGCTGGGGCGCTAATAACCGCACCACAGCGCTGCGCCTGCCGGACAGTATCGCGTCCGCCAAGCATATCGAACACCGCGTCGCCGGCGCGGACGCCGACCCCGCCGCTGTCATCGCCGCCATTTTGGAAGGCATCCTCCACGGACTCGCCCACCAAAGCAACCCGGGCACGCAGATTTACGGCGATGCCAGTCTGGAGATGTATGCGCTGCCGAAATTATTTGCGGAATAATCCTTTTCCCTCTCCCATCAGGGGAGAGGATGACAGCGGCGCAGTATTTCTCTGTCGTCCTCGGCGGCCCGTAGGGCCGTCCGGGGACTCATCTCACGGCTGGCTCCCGCTGATAGATGGGTCCCCGGTCGATGCTGCGCATCGCCGAGGACGACGGAGATAAATTTGCAGGCATTTCACCCCCACCAAGTTCTTCTAAAGCGCAAGCTCTTAAGAAAATCTATCTTCCCCATTCAGTGAGATGAGAAAGTAAAAAATGCTATCGCTGCACACCCGCTGCCAGCTCGCGCACGAACTTCTCTGCCGCCTGCGGCGCATCCTTGCCTGCGCGTGCGATCACATCCACCAACGCGGATCCGACCACCACCGCATCGGCGAGTGCCGCCACCTCTTGCACCTGCTGCGGCGTCTTGATGCCGAATCCCACCGCCACCGGCAGGGGTGTCGCCGCGCGCAGGCGTTTTAATTGCGCTGCCAGCGCATCCGTATCCGCGCTTTTGGCGCCGGTAATTCCGGCTACCGAGATATAATACACAAAACCGCCCGCCCGCTGCACCAGCGAGGGCAGCCGCGCATCGTCGCTGGTGGGCGCAATTAGGCGGATGAAAGCAAGCGCGTTCGCGCCTGCATGCGCGGTGAATTCCGCTTCCTCCTCTGGCGGCAGATCAACGATAATCAGCCCGTCCACGCCTGCCGCCTTCGCTTCAGCGCAAAAGCGCTCGATCCCCATCCGGCAGATGGGGTTGTAATACCCCATCATGATAATTGGCGTATTCTGATTTTCTTTTCGAAACTCTGTTACCATGGCAAGTATAGATGCGATATTTGCACCAGCCTTAAGCGCGCGCAGCCCCGCTGCCTGAATTACAGGCCCATCAGCCATGGGATCAGAAAACGGCATGCCGATTTCAACCAGGTCTGCTCCTGCATGCGGCAGGCATTTAAGGACGGCAAGCGAGGTTTCTTCATCCGGGTCGCCGCCCATGATGAAGGGAAGCAGCCCGGCACGTTTCTCCGCGCGCAGGCGGGCAAATGTAGCATCAATGCGTGTGCTCACAACGTTACTCCCAGCTTTTCGGCGACGGTGAAAATATCCTTATCGCCACGCCCACTGATGCCCACCACAATAATATGATCCTCTGGCAATTGCGGTGCAATCTTGAACGCGTGCGCAAGCGCATGGGAAGTTTCCAGCGCCGGGATAATGCCTTCGAGCTTTGCCGTTTTCTGGAATGCATCCATTGCCTCGTCATCGGTGACGGAGACGTAATTCACGCGCTTACTATCGCGCAAATAGGCATGCTCAGGCCCCACACCCGGATAATCAAGCCCTGCCGAGATGGAATGCGCATCAAGAATCTGCCCATTCTCATCCTGCAATAAATAACTTCTTGCTCCGTGCAACACGCCCGGCGAGCCATGGCCGAGCGATGCCGCGTGCTGGCCGGTGCTGATGCCGTGCCCGCCCGCTTCCACGCCGATCATGCGCACGCTGCGGTCTTCGATGAAGGGATGAAACAACCCGATCGCATTCGAGCCGCCGCCGATGCAGGCGATCAGTGTATCCGGCAGGCGGCTTTCCGCCGCGATCATCTGCTCGCGCAGCTCATGTCCGATGACCGACTGGAAATCGCGCACCATGGCCGGGTAGGGGTGCGGCCCGGCGGCGGTGCCGATGAGGTAGAAGGTGGAATCGACATTCGTCACCCAGTCGCGCAGCGCGTCGTTCATCGCATCCTTCAGCGTCTTCGCGCCGGATTCCACCGGCACCACTTCCGCGCCGAGCAACTTCATGCGAAACACGTTCGGGGCCTGGCGCGCAATATCCTTCGCGCCCATATAAACGATGCATTGCAGGCCGAACAGCGCACAGACGGTGGCGCTCGCCACCCCGTGCTGCCCCGCGCCGGTTTCGGCGATGATGCGTTTTTTCCCCAGCCGTTTGGCCAGCAGTGCTTGCCCGATGCAGTTATTGATCTTGTGCGCGCCGGTATGGTTGAGGTCCTCACGCTTAAAATAAATCTTCGCGCCGCCGCAGAACTGCGTCATTCGCTCGGCAAAATAGAGCGGGCTGGGGCGGCCCACGTAATGGGTGAGGTAATAATCCAGCTCGCGCTGGAACTCGGAATCTTTCTTCGCCTTTTTATATTCCTGCTCCAGTGCAAGAATCAGCGGCATCAGTGTTTCAGCGACATAACGGCCGCCATACGGGCCGAAATGGCCCTGGTCGTCAGGTAAGGCATAACTCATGCGGCTTGGCTCTCCTGCACGGCGCGCAGGAAAGCGCGGATGCGTGCGTTATCTTTTACTCCCGGCGCGCTTTCCACGCCGGAGGAGACATCTACCATGCGCGCCCCGCTCTGCGCAATGGCCTGCGCCACGTTTTCCGGCGCAAGCCCGCCGGAAAGGAACCACGGCACTTGCGCGTGCAGATCGGTGAAATATGCATTTTTCAGCAGCGTCCAGTCGAAGCGGATGCCGTTGCCGCCGGGCAGCGCGCCTGCTGGGGGCTTGGCGTCGAACAGCAGCATGTCGGCGGCCATGAGATAGGGGCCGATGACATCCAGATCCGCTTGGCCGGCGATAGGAATCGCCTTGATCAGCTTCAGGCCGGGAAAATGTTCGCGTAAGGCTAACATGCGCTGCGGCGTTTCCTGCCCGTGCAGCTGAATCAGCGTATCCGGGCCGAGAGTATCGCGAATCCGCGCCACCAGCGCATCGGCGGGATTGACGGTCACCACCACGCTTTTCACCTGCGCCGGCAGCGCCCGCGCGAGCGATGCCGCATCTGCGATATCCACATGCCGGGGCGAGGGGGGGTAGCAGACGAATCCAACATAAGCGCACCCCGCATCCACGGCGGTATCGAGGGCGTCCAGCGTCCGTATGCCACAGATCTTGACGGCGGCGCTCATCCCTGCACGGCCACCGGGAGGGCGGCGCGTTCCAGCTTGCCGGCGCGGATTTCATTTTCCAGCGCTTCCGAGCGCTGCCGCGCGGCTTTCGCCTGCCGCCGCCAGCGGAAGCTCTGCACGCTGAGCAATAGGCCGCCGGTAATGACGCCGAGGGAAAAACATGCCAGCACCAATAGAAACAGCGGTACGCTGATTTCATAGGAAAGCGGGAACAGCGAAATATCGACAGGCTGGAAATTATTGGCCGTGAACACCAGAATGCAGGCGCTGATTAAGCCAATCAGCGTCCACTTAATGGTTTTCCGGAGGGAGCCGAGCAAGGAATGTTACGCGTTGGAGGAACCTTGCGCGGCGGCGGCTTTATTGATGCGCTCGCGCAGTTCCTTGCCGGTGCGGAAATAAATGGCGTAGCGCTCGCCGATCTGCACTTCGGCGCCGTTTTTCGGGTTGCGCGCCTTGCGGGCGTCGCGCTTGCGGATGGAGAACGCGCCGAACCCGCGCAATTCCACGCGCCCGCCTTCCACCAGCGCGTCGGAGATGCTGCCGAGCACGGTGTTGACAAGGGTTTCAATGTCGCGCTGGTACAGGTGCGGATAGCGTTTTGCCAGCTTGAGGACGAGTTCGGATTTGGTCATGGACATAGGCATTCTCTCGCTTTTTACCGGGTAAGTTATAGTAAGTTATTGTATTTGCACGGCAGGATGCCAGATTGCAACCAGCCCGTCAAGCCCTGCCGAGGCCTGCGGGAAAAATTTTGTGATGATTGATTCGCTCACCTGGTCGAACACCGAGTCGCCCTTGCGCTTCACCTCCACGTCCTTGATGGTGAGGGTGGGGCTGATTTTCTTCTGCGCCTGCAGCCATTGCATGGCTTCTTCCTCGCCGCCTATGGCGTCGATCAGCTTCAGCTCCAGCGCGCGCTTGCCGGAATAAACGCGCCCGTCAGCTAGTCTCAGCGCCTCATCGCGCGGCAGCTGCCTGCGCTCGGCCACCATGGTCACGAACACCTGATAGAAATCATCGATCATGGTTTGCAACACCTGCTTACCTTCCGGCGTCGGTTTTTCAAGCAGCGACGGCGAGCCTTTCAGCGGTGCGGATTTGATGGTGATGGGATTGACGCCGAGCTTGGCCGCCAAGTCGCTGATTTCTGCCGTCTGGATCAGCACGCCGATGGAGCCGGTGATTGTGCCGTCGCGCGCGATGATATAATCAGTGCCGAGTGCCGTCATATACCCGGCGGAAGCGCACAGCGAGCGCATCACCGCCACTACCGGCTTCACCTTGGCTAAATCGCGCAGCTTGAGATACAATTCCTCACCACCCACCGCGCTGCCGCCCGGTGTGTCCAGCTCCACGATCACCGCTTTTACGCGGTGGTTTTCCTTCAAGTCCTTGATCAGCTCGAACCGGTCCTTATCGTCGGTGATAATACCGTCCACGGTCAACCGCGCCACAAAATCCCGCCCCATCGGCGAATCCGGCGTCTGCCGCTCAATGGCCACTATGGCCGCAACCACCATGGCAATGATGGCGATAATCCGCCATTTCTGCACCTGCTGCTTCAGATGCAGGCGGTCGAGGAGGGTGTCAGCGTTGAGGGCCATGCGGAGTGCTTTCGGAGTAAATATAATGTTATTGTGCAGAGGCGTCTTGTAAAGTCAACGGCTTAAAGGAACGAGTGGTCAATTTCCTCTAGTAATACTGTCATGTTGCCACATGACGGCATCCGTAGCTCGACGCCCGGACCCCGCCATTCGGCGGGGTGACAATATGAAGTGGTGTGGCGTATGGCCCATAACAAAAGCCCCGCTGTTTCCAGCGGGGCTTTTTGCCTTACTTCTTCTTTGCCTTCGCTTCATCGAGCGCCGCGCCTAAGATATCGCCGAGGCTGGCTCCGGAATCGGAGGAGCCGTATTCCTCGACGGCCTTCTTGTGCTCGTCGGCTTCCAGCGCCTTGATGGACGCACCGATTTTGCGGGCCTGGCGGTCCACCGAGACCACTTTCGCGTCCACGCGGTCGCCGACGGCGAAGCGCTCGGCGCGCTGGTCCTGGCGGTCGCGCGAGAGGTCGGACTTCTTGATAAAGCCCTGGATATTGTCGGAGAGCTTGAACTCCAGCCCGTCCGAGGTTACTGCCGTAATGGTGCAGGTGACCACCGAGCCTTTGCGCACGCCGGAGAATTCTTCTTCCAGCGGGTCGTTTTCGAGCTGCTTGATGCCAAGCGAAATGCGCTCTTTCTCAATGTCGATGGCCAAAATCTTGGCTTTGACATGCTCGCCTTTCTTGTAGTTCTTGATCGCGGTTTCGCCGGGTTCGCTCCAGCTGATGTCGGAATGGTGCACCAGCCCGTCAATATCGCCGGAGAGGCCGATGAACAGGCCGAAATCAGTGATGTTGCGCACTTCGCCTTCCACGATATCGCCTTCATGATGCGTCTCGGCAAAATGCGACCACGGGTTTTCCTCGCACTGCTTCATGCCCAGGGAAATGCGGTGCTTAGTGGCGTCGATATCCAGCACCACCACGGCCACTTCCTGGCTGACCGAAACCAGCTTGGAGGGATGCACGTTCTTCTTCACCCAGGAAATTTCCGACACGTGCACGAGGCCCTCGATGCCGGGTTCCAGCTCCACGAAGGCACCGTAATCGGTGATGTTGGTGATCTTGCCATGGAACTTGGAGCCGACGGGGTATTTGGTGTCGGCACCGTTCCAGGGGTTGGATTCCAGCTGCTTCATGCCGAGCGAAACGCGCTTGGTGTCGGGGTCGAACTTGGTGACCATCACTTTCACGGGCTGGCCGAGTTGCAGCACTTCCGACGGGTGGTTGATGCGGCGCCACGAAATATCGGTAACGTGCAATAGGCCGTCGATGCCGCCCATGTCGATGAACGCGCCGTAGTCGGTGATGTTCTTCACCACGCCTTCGAGCACCTGGCCTTCCTGGATGCGGCCCAGCAGCTGCTCGCGCGCTTCCACGCGGGATTCTTCCAGCACGGCGCGGCGGGACACCACGATATTGCCGCGCTTGCGGTCCATTTTCAGGATCTGGAAAGGCTGCGGAATGTTCATGAGGGGACCCACGTCGCGGATCGGGCGGATGTCCACCTGACTGCCGGGCAGGAACGCTACCGCGCCCATGACATCGACGGTAAAGCCACCCTTGACGCGGCCAAAGATGATACCTTCCACACGCTGGCCGCTGGTGCAAGCCAACTCCAGTTTCGCCCATCCTTCTTCGCGCAGTGCCTTTTCGCGCGAGAGCACGGCTTCGCCGTTCTTGTTCTCAATGCGCTCCAGGTACACTTCCACCACGTCGCCGACACGGATTTCGTTTGGTGCGCCGGTGGGGGAGAATTCTTTCAGCGGAATGCGGCCTTCGGACTTCAGTCCCACATCGACCACAGCCATGTCTTTTTCAATGCCGACCACGGTGCCCTTGACCACTGAGCCTTCCGTTTTTCCTTCTTTTTTCAGGGATTCTTCAAATAAAGCCGCAAAATCTTCACCTGTGGAGAAGGCCTGGGCTGCGCTGGAGGTTGCCATACTACTACTTTCGGGCTGCCTGCATGCCCGGGAAAATCCGGAAAACGCAGGTGAAATAACGCCTTAGCGCCATTTCATAAGGTTGATAAAAAAGCCAGTTACGCTCCCTTAGGGCGCAAAACGGCATCATGTTCGAGTAAACATGGCGCTAGATGTACTGTAAAAAGGGGAAAAATCAAGTACTTTAAGTTGTGTCGGTGCTATCCGGGCGGGGCTATAAAGAACTTATAACCGGTTCTTTCGCCCAATGGTCGTACGCACCTTCTCAAACACGCTCTTTGCATCCATCGTGGACGTATCGATGATCACCGCGTCCTCCGCCGGTTTCAGCGGGGCGATGTCGCGCATGGAGTCGCGCTCGTCGCGCTCGCGCAGATCCTCTAGTACCGACTCATAGACTACCTCGATGCCTTGGCCAGAAAGCTCACGGTGACGTCGGCGTGAGCGGGCGTCGAGCGAGGCAGTGAGGAAGAATTTGAAATCCGCCTCCGGGCATACCACGGTGCCGATATCGCGCCCGTCCAGCACCGCGCCGCGGCCCGAACGCGCGAACTGGCGCTGGAAATCGAGCAATATGTCGCGCACCTCGGGAAAGCTGGAAACAATGGAAGCGGCCTGTCCCACGCGCTCCTGCCGCAGGCGGGGATTAGCCAAATCCTGCGGGGTGATTTCCTGCGCCGCCGCAATCGCCGCGTCGCGGTCATGCGGGTCCTTGTCGCCGTAAATCAACCGCAGGCCCACGGCGCGGTAGAGGCTGCCGGTATCGAGATAGGCAAGGTGCAGATGCTCGGCCAGCCGTCGCGCCAGCGTGCCCTTGCCGGAGGCGGCTGGACCGTCGATGGCGATGACCATATGCGGTTGCGCGTCCGCCCCTTCGGCGGCGGCGATGTGCGCGCCGAGGCGCCCCATCAGTCCGGTGAAGTCGGGGAAGCTGGTGGCGATGGCGTCGGCGTCGTCCACCGTCACCGGCTTTTGGCTCGCCATGCCGAACACCAGGAAGCTCATGGCGATCCGGTGGTCGAAATGCGTGCGCACCACGCCGCCACCCACAGGCGATTCCGCGCCTTGCACGATCAGCGTATCGCCTTCCGCATGCGCCTCCACCCCGCAGGCGGTGAGGCCGTTGATAATGGCGCTTAACCGGTCACTTTCCTTTACCCGCAATTCCTTCAACCCTTCCATCACGCTCCGCCCGCCGGCATAGGCGCAGGCCACGGCGAGGATGGGGTATTCGTCGATCATCGACGGCGCGCGCTCCGCGGGCACGCGCGCGGCTTTCAGCGCGCTGCTGCGCACGAATAAGTCGGCCACCGGCTCCCCGGCCACCGTCCGTTCGTTGCGGTATTCCAGCTGCGCGCCCATTTCCTTCAGCGTGGTGAACAGGCCGGTGCGCAAGGGGTTGATGCAGATATTCTTCAGCAGCACCTCCGATTCCGGCGTGATCAGCGCCGCTACCACCGCGAAGGCGGCGGAGGAGGGGTCGGCGGGCACGCGCAGCTCGCGGTCGGCATAGGGCACTTCCTGCTGACCGCGCACTGCAATCGACAGCGCCCCGTCTTCCGTCCGGCTGCGCATTACCTCGTAGCCGAGATAAGTTAGCATATTCTCCGTATGATCGCGCGTTGCTTCCAGCTCGATCACGGTGGTTACGCCGGGCGTGTTCAGCCCAGCCAGTAAGATAGCTGACTTAACCTGTGCTGACGCCACCGGAAGCCGGTAGGTGATAGGCAGCGGCGTATCGCTCCCAGTCAGCGCCAGCGGCAGACGGTTTTCCTTACGTGCGGTGAATTGCGCCCCCATCTGCGACAGCGGCGTCACCACACGGCCCATCGGGCGGGAACACAGGCTTTCATCGCCGGTGAAGAAGCTGGTAAACGGGTAGGGAGTGAGCAGTCCCACCAGCAACCGCGCCGCCGTGCCGGAACTGCCCATGTCGAGCACGCTGGAGCTTTCCGCAAGCCCGCCGATACCGACCCCCTTCACCTGCCATTCCTGAGGCCCCCGGCGGGTAATCGACACGCCCAGCGCCTGCAAGGCTTTCGCGGTGCGCAGCACGTCCTCTCCCTCCAGCAGCC
>CAYPEF010000017.1:0-20942 GCA_964409675.1 uncultured Rickettsiales bacterium
TAATGTCGTGAGAATTGCGGTAATCGGAACAGGATATGTCGGGCTGGTCAGCGGGGCGTGCTTTGCGGAGCTTGGCTATCATGTCACTTGCGTGGACAAGGACGCGCAGAAAATCGCCCGCCTGCGCGAAGGAATCGTGCCGATCTATGAGCCGGGGCTGGACGAAATGGTCACCCGCAATAGCTCAGCCGGAAATCTGCGCTTTACCACCGACATGAAAGAGGCCGTACGCGACGCCGAAATCATCAGCATCGCCGTCGGCACCCCCACCCGTAAGCAGGATGGCTACGCGGATTTAAGCTATGTATACGCCGCCGCCAAGGAAATCGCTTCGCTCCTCGATCATTACGCCGTCATCGTCACCAAATCCACCGTGCCCGCCGGCACAGGCTATGAAATCCGCGAGATGATGAAAAGCGTGAACCCGGCGCTCGATTTCGATATCGCTTCCAACCCCGAATTCCTGCGCGAAGGCTGCGCCATCAATGATTTCATGCAGCCTGACCGTATCGTCGTCGGCACCAACAGCGAGCGGGCTTACATCGTAATGGCCGGGCTTTACAAACCATTCTCCGACAAGGGGGTGCCGGTAATCTTCACCGACATTGTTTCCTCCGAGCTGATCAAATACGCCGCCAACACTTTCCTCGCCACCAAGGTCAGCTTCATCAATGAAATGGCCGATCTATGCGAAAAAGTCGGCGGCAATATCGAGGACGTGGCGCTCGGCATGGGCACCGACACCCGCATCGGCCAGAAATTCCTCAAGCCCGGCCCCGGCTACGGCGGCTCCTGCTTCCCGAAAGATACGCTCGCCATGGTCAATATCGGTGAGCGCGCGCTCAGCCCCACCACCATCATTGAAGCCGTCATCTCCGTCAACCGCGCCCGCCCACACCGCATGATGGCGAAAATCACCGAAGCCGTCGGGGGCCTGCGCGGCAAGCGCATCGCTTTGCTCGGCCTCACCTTCAAGCCGGATACCGACGACGTGCGTGACAGCACCGCCATCATCCTTGCCGAAGAAATGGCCCGCCTCGGCGCAACCGTCATCGCCTATGACCCCAAGGGCATGGAGCAGGCGCGCCAGATGCTCGGCGATAAAGTCACTTATGCCACCAGCACGCAACAGGCCATCGCCGGCGCGGACGCCGCCGTCATCGCCACCGAATGGCAGGAATTCCGCGAGCTTACGCTGCCGCAATTGAAAGCCGCGCTCAGCGCCCCCGTAATCGTGGACCTTCGCAACATCTTTGACCCCGCCGCCATGGAAGCAAACGGCTTTACCTATCATTCCATTGGCCGCGGCGCCGTCTGGGGTGAAGTGGCGGAAAGCAATCCCAAGGTGAAGGCCGTTTAATGCGCCTGCCGTCTGCGGAGATCATGCTGCAAGCGGTCACGGATCTAGGCGAAAGCGCCACTCTCTTGGCATGCGTCGGCGTGGCGTGCATCTACCTGCTGATCTGCAACCGCCGCCGGGAAGCGGCGGCATTGTTTTGCTCACTGGCGCTGGCTGGATTGCTGATCTTCCTCCTGAAACTCGCCTACATGACCTGCGCCGCGCTGCTGCCCGGGCACGGTATCTATTCCCCGAGCGGCCATACGGCGCTGGCAGTGTCGGTGCTGCTGACCTTCGCCATACTGATGGCAGCGAATGTTGGGCGCAAATGGCGCTATATACCTTATCTGCTCATCCTGCCGCTGGCCGCAATCATCGCTTTTTCGCGTATTCGTTTGCATTATCATAGCGAAGCTGAAGTGGTGATGGGTCTGGTCGTCGCTGGCATCACGCTGCTGCTGGTACGCCTGCTTGTCCTGCGCGGGCACGCCATCGGCCATTTCAGTCCCATCATCATGCTGGCATTGATGATGGTGACGGTTTATGCCAGCGGCAATCTTAGGCTGAACGCGGAAAACCGCGTGCAGTTGCTGGTCGAACATGTGAAGGTGTATTTTCCTTTCTGCCATAAGGCGTAAAAAGAAAACGAGGCGACAATGACAAGTGCAATCCTGGTAGCGGGCGGCGCAGGCTATATCGGCTCACATGTCTGCAAAACCCTCAGCGTCAGCGGCTACCTGCCGGTGGTGCTGGATAATCTCTCCAGAGGCAAAAAAGACTTCGTGCGCTGGGGTCCGCTCATCACCGCCTCGGTTGCCGACGCGGATGCCGTACGGCAGGCCGTGCAAACCCATAATATCAAGGCGGTGATCGATCTTGCCGGCTCCATCGAAGTTGGCGAATCAGTCAGGGACCCACTGAAATATTACGATAACAACCTCGCCTGCAAGCTGGGCTTCCTGCAAACCTTGCGCGAATGCGGCGTCAATGCCTTCGTCTTTTCTTCCACCGCCGCCGTGTATGGCGAACCGGCGCAGGTGCCTATCCCAGAGTCGCACCCGCTTATGCCGAAGAACCCTTACGGCTGGTCCAAGCTGATGTTCGAGCAGGTATTGCGCGACTTCCACCAAGCCGGCGGCCCGGCATGGATGGCGCTGCGCTATTTCAATGCCGCCGGCGCGTCCCCTGACGGCGATATCGGCGAATCGCACGACCCCGAAACGCACCTCATCCCCCGCGCCTGCATGGCTAATCTCGGCCTGATCCCGGCCTTGGATATTTTCGGCAACGACTACCCCACGCCAGACGGCACCGCCATCCGCGATTATATCCATGTGCTCGACCTCGCCGCCGCCCACGTGCTGGCCGTTCGTGCCCTGCTGGAAGGGGCCACGCCTGCCGCCTATAATCTCGGCAACGGACAGGGCACCTCCATCGGCGAAATTATGGCCTGCTTTAAACAGCTCGGGCTGGAGGTACCACACCGCTTCGGCCCACGCCGGGCGGGCGATCCGGTACGCCTGATCGCCGACAGCGCGGCGGCAAAAATGCAACTCGGTTGGAAGCCGGCGCACGCTGACATCGCCACTATTATTTCCTCCGCGCATGCCTGGCACCGGAGGTTACTGAAAAACAATACCATTGCGTAAAATAATGCGTATTTAGCCAGGTTTTCCGCCAGTTTTTTAGCATCTCCATATCGGTTTTTTACTGGCATAATGCTAACCCTTCATGTAATGAAAACGCGTTCCTACAAAAAACTTCTTTCACCCCTGATGTCTAAGTCGCTCCTGTGAACCATTCTGCTACTGCGGGAGGAAATCCTATGTCTGTTGCTCACCAGAACGTACGATTAGTCTACAACGCTAACGAAAATTTTAATGAAGTTAAGAACTTCACCCAGATCGCCAAGCGCTCGGGGTGCTGCATTCTGTTTAGCGATATCACCGCTTTATTATTATCTTTCGTCTGCGGTGGGCTTGGAGCATGGCTGATCGCCACGCAGGGATTGCATAAACCGTTCCAGGAATTGCTGAGCCTCGATACATTAATGCAATTCATCATCTTCACCGGCTTGGGCGGCATTGCGCTGCTGTGGCTGGAATCGCGCGGGCATTACCGGCAACGCCTTCCTTATTGGGAAGTGATGGAGCAGATACTAACCGTGGCTTTCGTCGGCTTCCTGGTATGCGGCTTCGGTCAATTCATGGCCAAGCAGTCATTCTCGCGCCTCTGGCTGGGCCTGAGCTGGGCACTGTTTGCGCTGTTTTTATTCTCCGGCAGAATCATCGTGCGCAATTACCTGAAGCGCCAGGGCAAATGGCAGATTCCGGCGCTGCTGGTAGGCGAGGGAGCTTCCGCCCTATCCGCCAAAAACGCCCTGCGCCGTGAGCGCCATATGGGCTTTACCATCCTTAAGCATATCTCCCCCAAGCAGCTGGCGCATCTTAACCAGCCTAACGCCTGGATCGGCCTGATGCAGCAGGCGGGCGCGTCGCACCTGTTTCTCGCGCTCGAAGGCAGCGAAATGGAACGCTACCAGCCGGCACTCAAATCCCTCGTGCGCGAGCGCGTTCCCTTCACCGTGGTGCCACCGTGGATGGACCTGCCCACCGGCACCATGTCGCCGCACCATTTCCTGATGCATGACGTGCTGATGTTGCACGACACTAACCGTCTGCACATGCCGGTGCTGTGCCACCTCAAGCGCGGCTTTGACCTTGTTTGCTCATCGCTCGCGCTTATCCTGCTGGCGCCGCTATGCATCCCGGTAGCCTTGATTATTCGCATGGACGGCGGACCGGCCATTTTCAAGCAGGAGCGCGTCGGCAAGAACGGCAAGCGTTTCGGCTGCTATAAATTCCGCTCCATGTGCGTCAATGCCGAGGACATACTGAAGCAGCATCTGGCCGAAAACCCGGAAGCTGCGGCGGAATGGAACAAGTTCCAGAAGCTGAAGAATGATGTGCGTATCACCCGCATCGGCCATTTCATCCGCCGCACCAGCATTGATGAACTGCCGCAATTGCTGAACGTATGGAAGGGCGATATGAGCTTCGTCGGCCCGCGCCCAATCATGCCCGATCAGGAAAAACTCTATGGCGACGATTTTATCTATTATGAAAGTGTCCGCCCCGGTATCACCGGTCCCTGGCAGGTCAGCGGCCGCAACCAGCTCACTTTCGCCGAACGCGTGAAACTCGAATGCTACTACGCCAAAAACTAGAGCCTGTGGATGGACATCGTCATCCTCCTGAAAACCCTCCCGGCACTTCTGAAAAAAGACCAGGTGTTTTAATTCTTTCCCCCTTCAGGGGTGAGGATAGATTTTCTTAAGCGCATCGCACTTTAGAAAAAATTGGCGGGAGTGAGCGGCCTATCGGTTAATTTATCGACAGCCTGCAAGAATTCCACGCCTACATTAATATTCTGTTATTCCCGCGCAGGCGGGGATGACAGCAATAGATTATTAAGCCACGTAGAAAATTTTTATTGAAAGAGGAATCAGGATAATTTTTCAAACAGCTCCACATACGCATCCGCACAGGCAGCGGTGGAGAAATGATTGCCGCGCTCACGCAGCACTTCCTTCGCCGGATGGTCATCCAGCGTTTGCAGCATCGCCCCGGCCAGCGCCTGTGCATCGCCCACCGGCACCAGCCTGCCATACGTTCCGTCCCGCAAGATTTCCGCCGGCCCGTACGGGCAGTCGGTGCTGACTACCGGCGTACCACAAGCCAGCGCCTCGGCCAGCACGATGGCGAATCCTTCAAACTTCGAGGAGAGCACCATCACATCCGCACGCTTCATATAGGGCAGGGGATTGGCCTGATACCCCGGCATTGATACCCAACCGGCAATCCCAAGCTCCACCGCCAGCGCTTCCAGCGACGTGCGCAGCGGCCCATCCCCCAGAATAATCAGCCGCGCCGGGCGTTGCTGCGCAACGTGCGCGAAGGCACGCAGAAGCACCGGAAAATCTTTCTGCTCCACCATCCGCCCGGCGGCAACGAATACCGGATCGCCCCCTGCAAAAAACGGATGCTCCACCGGCGCATTCGCCCGCTCATCAAAATCCGCCGTCACCACGCCGTTATAGATAGTATGGATTTTATGCCGATTGCCCGCACGCTTTGCCAGATCGTCGGAAATGCCCTGCGAAACGCCCACGGCGGCATCGGCAAACGGCAGAAAAAAACGGTAGAGGAGGGGAAGAACGCGGTATTTGCGCCCCAGCTTGCATTCTTCCGAAAGCATGTTGTGCTGCGTTACTACCACTTTGGCCGCTGAATTCGCCATGATCTTCGCCCAGATGGCGATGATGTTGTTATGCCCGAGATTCGCCAGCACGATATCCGGCTTCTCTCTTTTTAAATAATCAGTCACCAGCGGCAACGATTGCAGCACGCGCCTGCTATTCAGCCCCACCACCTTTGCCCCTTCCGGCACCATCGCCAGCAGCGGCCCCTCTGCCCGGTCCAGCAGGAAGGTGACATCCATATCGCGCTTCATAAACTCAGGCGCTAAATTGATATGCAGCTTCTCGGCCCCGCCGCCGCTGAGCGACGGCAGGTAAACGGCGATTTTCAACGGCTGCGGCATACATGCCTTCCCTTTTCATCCACACCCAGGCGTGTACCTGCCGGGCAGCCATACTCCGGCTTGAACGCGGCGTTAACCGGCACGCGGTCGTCTTTTCTGCAATGCTTTATTCCTAAATGGTTGACCACCGGCACCAATCCATAAGCACAGGCCAGTTCCTGCGAGGTAGCCTTCGCTTCAGCAGGCGGCTTTGCTTTTTCGCAGATACGCTTCTGCGCAGTATCAATAACCAGCTGATACCCGTCCGGGCATCCATTCACCGGGTCGAATGCGGTCACCAGAGCGCCATCTTGCAGACGGATGCAGGCGTTATCCTTATCGCCGGATGCCCTTACCATCCCCGGCGGACATAACTCACCCTGCTTCGGGTAGCTGGTGGAAGCGCATTCATCGCTATCGGCATTGTCGGACAAATCCACCGTGCCATGCGGGCAATCGGCATAGGCAGAACTTGCCAAATGCAGGCAAACTAATAAAAACCCAAGTGCCAGAACCGGACGGATAATATGATTATCATTTTTCCCTGTCGTCCTCGGCGATGCGCAGCATCGACCGGGGACCCATCTCTCCGCTTGCGCCAGCCGAGAGATGGGTCCCCGGTTCCGCCTGCGGCGGCCCGAGGACGACAGGGAAGATGTAAACAGCGGCATGCAGCTACCCGCTACAGCAGGCGGTAGATGAAATCGGGGATATAGGAATTGCGCTTGTTCAGCACCGCGCCAATCACCTCGCCACCGGCCTGCTGGATCATGCCCTTGGCGTAGGCGATCACGGCAGGGCGGGTTTTTTCCGCCTGGATCACCATCACCACACCGTCCGCCGATTCCGGCGCCACTTCGCTGATTTTTCCTTCCGTCACCGGCGAGCAATCGATAATGGTCAGTTCATAGGACTGGCGGAAAAAGGTGAATGCATCGCGCACCTGCCGGCTGTCGATGGAATGGGCAGGCATATTGCCGAGCAGGCTGCCGACGCTCAGGCTCAGGCCGCTCACCGCCTGAATCGCATCCGCCGGCTGCTCACTGGCGCGGATGCTCTCGATGATGCTGCGCTCTACCGGCAGGTTGAACAGGCGGATATTAGTGTGCTTGTGGCTGTTTCCGTCGATCAGCAGCGTCTTGCGCTGCTTGGCGTTGGCGGCAAGGTAGGCGAATTCCTGCGCGATGGTGCTCACCCCTTCGCCCGGGTTGGCGGAGGTAAACAACACCACCACACCGGTTTTTTTCTTGTCAATCATCGCCTGCACCATGCCATACAGCCCGGTGAGCGAACTGCCCAGATGCCCTACGTGGCCATGCCCCAGCACGTTGCCTTTCTTATAAGCCGGTACCGCCTCGCGGCTATCGGGCCGGATAGCCTGTTCCTTGCGCGCACGCTGCAATGCTTCGTAAACTAAGCTCATCTGCCCCCCTTTAATTAAACCGCAGGCCAAGCAATCCGCCGCGCTTACGCTGTGGCTGCATGCCTGAGCGAGCGAGATGCTCATTGACAATCGTCTTCGCCAGCGCGCCGCTGACCGGGCGTTCCCCGGCGCCAAACCCCGCGATCAGCACGTTGTCAGCCAGCACATTGACGCGGCGCGGAATGCCATCGGCGGCCTTCGCGATCAGCTTGGCCGTGCGTTCGGAGAAAACCTGCTTCATGCTTTTTGCGCCCGTCTGGAGCAGCCTATACTCTATGTATTTCACGCTTTCCGCAATCGAAAACCGCTCGATGCGCGTGCGCAGCGCCACACGCTGGTTCACCTGCCGCATGTTGTGACGCGAAAGCTTTTCCTCCAGCTCCGGCTGGCCGATCAGCACGATCTGGATCAACTTCTCGGTATTGGTTTCCAAATTGCTGAGCAGCCTTAAAATCTCGATGGTCTTGGGCGATAAAATTTGCGCCTCATCCACAAGCAAGGCCACGATCTTCCCGGCGGTATAATATTCCAGCAGCCGTGCATGCAGCTGCTCGATGCTGAAATCCATGTTCGGCTTCTTGCGCACATGCAATTCGCGGCAGAGATACTCGATCAGCTCGTTGAACTTCATCTGCGGCGTAAAGCAATAGATCAGCTTTAAATCCTCAGAATCGGCCTGCTCGATATAACGGCGTACCACCGTGGTCTTGCCCATGCCCACTTCGCCGGTGCACACAATGAACCCTTTGCGCTCCTCAATGCCGTACATGATCGTGGCCAGGGCTTCCTTGTGCTCGGCGCTCATATACATAAGGGTCGGGTCCGGCGTCACGTTGAACGGCAGGCGCGACAGGCCGTAAAATGCTTCATACATAGAATGGCAAACCTGTTTCCGGTTGCTTTAAAAACTGGCGCTTTCCGCGCACTCGTGTGGATTTTTACCTGTATCTGAATGTAGCGGATAGGCTGCGCGCTTGTCTATGGCATTTATTGTGCGCAGCATTAACACTTTGATTATATATATCAACCATATATCAAAGATTTCGCGTTGCGGCGCGGCTGGCTCAGGCGTTTGCCGAGGCGAATGGAAGGCACTTCCACCAGCCGGTGCATAGCCTCAGCGCTGATAAGAATGACAGCCAAAGCACAGGCCAGAACCAGCCACAAAGCCTGCCCCTGCAACAGGTAATGCATCGCAATCAGCACCGGCATATGCACCAGGTACAGGCTGAACGACACTCGCCCCAGCCATTCCAGCGGCGAAAGCGCCAGCAGCCGCTGCGTGCGCGCCGAGGCCAGGCACAGACAGATCAGATACGCCCCCACCAGCGCATAGGCCGCATCGGCATAATTGATTTTTTTCAGCCCCACAATCACCGCCACGCTCAGCATTAGCCCCAGCGCATGCGCATAGGGCGGCAGCGCCTGCATCAGGCGCAGAATCGCCTCTTTCTTCACCATAATCAGAATACCGATGCAGAAGGCCGGGATATAGCGCAGCGTCAGCAGCAGCGACCCCAGCGTGTTCTCCGCATAAAGCGCCGACATCTGCCCACTCAGCGAATACAGCCGGATCACCACGCAGCCCATAACCATCGCCGCGATCACCCCCGGAATCTTAAACCGGAACACAAACCACACCAGCAGAGGAAACAGCAGCGAGATGCGCAGCTCATAAATCAAACTCCACATCACCGTATTCAGCCGGATGCTTGATGCATGAATCCCGGTCATCAGCAAGTGCGAGGCGAGGGCAGTGCCATCCGCCGGCTCGGCCCACATGCTGTTGATGAAATCGCTTGCTCCTTGCAGCGGATACCCGGCCAGCAGATAACTTACAGTAAAGGCCAGCAGGATGGACGCGGCAAACGGCAGGTAAATCCGGCAGAACCGGCGGATCAGATATTCGCTATAAGGCGGCTTATGCTCGCGCCGGTAATAAAGCGCCAGCACAAACCCGCTCAGCACAAAGAACAATAGCGTCGCAAACCGTCCCGCCACCAGCACATAGAGCGGCGTATAATCAATAAACCATAAGCGTTGCCGCAGCCCTTCCGGCACGGAATAATAAAAATGGTTCAGCACCACGCAAAACGCGGCAATTCCCCGCAGGGAATCCAATGTATTGATGCGCATAACCCTACCGTATAGCACACACGTTTCATCCAAAGATGAAGCGTTATGTATCATTACGATACGATAAGCGCATCAAAAAGAAGCATATCCGAAAACTATTTCCTACCCTGCAAGGGGGAGGAGAAGTTTAATCATGCTTGCCCAATCAGCTTCCTATACATATCCACATACACGGTTTCCTGGCTCTTCCAGTCGAAATGCTCATGCAGCCGCGCTTTGCCGATGGCGCCGCGCCGCGCGCGCTCCTCCGGCTGGTCGGCAAGGGATGCAATGGCCTGTGCGAAATCGCGCGGGTCGTTGCGCTGCGCATAGACGGCGGCTTCCTGCGCGATATATCGCCCCTCATTCAGGTCAAACTGCACCACCGGAATATTGAAGGCCATGTACTCCAGCACCTTGTTCATGGAGAGCTTGTCATTAAAATCGTTCTTCGGATCAGGGCAGACGCCAATATCGGCGGTGGCCAGCAGCTTATACAGCGGCTCACCCTCCAGATAGCCGGTGAACTCCACATATTCCTCCAGCCCCATCTCCCGCGAAAGCGCCTGCATTGCCGCACATTCCGCGCCACCGCCGGCAAGGGCAAAATGCATATCGGTGCGCTTCTGCTCATGCACCAGATGCGACACGGCTTGCAGCAGCAAATCAATCCCGTCCTGCTTGCCCATCACCCCGATATATAAAACAAGGAATTTCCTGCCCTTCCTCAGCGCCGGATCAGCGCTTACCGCAGGAATGCGCGCGAAATTAAACCCGCTGCGCACCAGATGAATGCGGTCTTCTGCCACGCCGTATGCGGAAATGGCCAGCTTGCGCAACTCATTGCTGGTGGTAATCACCTGATCCGCAGTGGTAAGCGAGCGTTTCTCCGCGTAATGCGCCACCCAGCGCAGAAACCGGCTGCGTGGGAATTTCAAATCGAACAGTGCTGCGAACGGATCATGATGGTCGAACACGAACTTCGTGCCGAACAAGCGGCGAAACAGCGTGCCGATGATGAAGATATTATCCGGCGGGTTGCACGCCTGAATCACGTCAAAGCCTATGCGCCTGCGCACCTTGAACGCCAGCCACAGCTCGGCGGCAAAGGCGCAGACATATTCCCCGATAAACCCGACAATTCCATTCCCTTCCAGCGGCAATCCATGGCGGAAGATATGCACACCCTCGCGCTCCTCATACGCCTCCTGATACTTGCCGCCCTTCGGGCAGATGACGGAGACGGTATATCCCGCCTGCCTCAGCGCCGTCGCCTCTTGCCACACGCGCCTATCCATCGGCACAGTAAGATTTTCTACGATAATCAAAACACCCAGCATGCGCTTCCTTTAGCAAAAGTTTTTTTACACAGATACATCATTCAAGATTAAGGGATTGCGAATTATTTTCGCTGTTATTTACAACCATTCTTGTCAAGGAAGATTTTTTAATATACCCAATCTTCATCACGAATGCAGTAATTCAAAGCTAAGCTAAATCTTGTAATTGATATAGCTAAAATCATACTGAGCTGACTAAGTAGAAAATAATTAACCCATTACGCGTAATTGATAGTTAGAGACTATATATTCACAGTATATGAAGAGATAGCATGTGACTCAGCGCCAAAAAGGCATACTAATAACTTACTCTTTCGGGTTCACACTAATAGAGCTTTCAATCGTTTTAGTAATTATAGGCTTAATTATTGGCGGCATATTAGTAGGTCAAGACTTAATAAAAGCGGCAAATTTACGTTCACTTCTTAGCGAAACGGAAAAAATTCAAACAGCGGTTTATACGTTTAAACAAAAGTATGCATGTCTGCCGGGTGATTGCGATAAAGCAACTATGTTTTGGGGTACTTCAGCGGGAGCATGCGATGGATTTGGGGATACCAATGTCAATGGAACAGCCACATGCAATGGCAATGGTGATGGTTACATAGGTGATGTATCAATAGTATGCGCGGGATCAGCCCCTTCGCTTTGTCTTGGATACGAATATTACCGCTTTTGGCAACATTTATCCAATGCAGAACTTGTTAAAGGAAAATACACAGGCGTAAGCGCACCAGGGACAGGAACGGGGGTGCCTGTACCAGACAGCAACGTTCCCATAACAAAGGGATTCACGAATGGCTGTTATTCCCTTATACGGTTTTATTATGATGTATCACAAGTATATCCTTATTGGTATCCCGGCTCATATGGATTAACGCTGCAAATTGGCGCATTAAACGGATGGAATATGTGCCAGGGTCCAATTTTTACGCCAGCGGATGCTTTTTATCTCGACACCAAGGCAGACGACGGACAGCCAGGCCTAGGTAAAGTTATGACAATGTTACCGACAGTAGCGCCCGGTTTACAAAATTGCACCACAAGCTCGACTCCAGCGACTGCCACGTATAACCTTACTAATACAAATGTGGACTGCTCTGTAATGTTTCGGAATATGGACCCTTAATTCACATTATATTATAAGAATAGTATTGATAATCATATAGCATCTAGTTCTTAGCAGCTCTGGACGCTGCGGATAAAAAGTGCTACATAGGTAATCCTTTTTCATTCTGCCCGTCGCAGCACATTTCAATGCAGTACATGGAGCTTTAACCATGCGGATTTACCGCCATGCCTGCATGTTTTTTTGCTTGCTGCTGATTTTATTTGCAGAGAAATACGAAGCATCCGCCGCGGTCAGCAATGGCCGCGTGTACCGTTCCGGCACGGTGGTCAGCGCCACGGGATGCAAAAACCGCTTTGCCGTCATCACCGATAACGGCTATTCCATTATCGACTGGGTGGGTGGCCAGCCGGTAATCGAGGAGGATTATCTCACCGGCAACCTGGAGCGCATCGGCCCGACCACGCTGCAAAACGTCACGCGCAAAACCACGGTGCAGGGCATCATCGAGTTTTCGCTCTTGAACGAAGAAGAATTCAGGAAAAGGAACAGGCAGGTATGCAGGTAATGAAGGGACGCATGATGAAAAAGGTGGTTGTAGGCATTATGATGCTTGGCGTTCTGGCGCTTAGTGCCTGCTCGCACGCGCCCACCAATACCGAGGCCACCAAAATCCTTCCCGGCAATGGCCTGGACGCCGCTTACAAACTCTCCCCTGGCGACGAAATCGGCGTCAACTTCCCCTATTTCACCGACATGAACCAGCAGGTCACCATCGGCCCGGACGGCACCGTGGTGCTGCCGCTGGTCAATAAAATCTACCTCGCGGGATTATCCGTAGAGCAGGCGGACGCCAAGCTGCGCGAAGCCTACCTAAAAGCGAAACTGAAGGTAAACGAACCCGAATCCCTCTCCGTATCGGTGAAGACCTATTCGTTGCAGCAGATATATGTAGAAGGGCAGGTGCTCTCCCCCGGCGTGGTGCGCAGCACGGTGCCGCTTACCTTATCGCGCGCCGTGGCGCAGGCGGGCGGCTTCAAGTTCGCCGCCGCGCAGACCAGTAACGTGCTGCTGGTGCGCCGCGCACCTGACGGGTCGGTGGAGTATTACCAGATCGACATGAGCAACGGCGTCACCGCCCCCGGCCACGACCCTATGCTGAATTCCTACGATCTGGTCTATGTCCCCGAAACCGCCATCTACTCCGCCAGCGACTTTATTGCCACTAACCTGCTGAGACTGGTGCCGTTCTCGATCAATCATCCGATCTGATAATGCACCCATGCAATACAAATATCTGATATAGAATATTTTTATTGACTGCCATTAAAAATATTTCATGTCCCGAAAGTGGATTTAATCTGGACAAAAAAGGCCCAGCGCTGCATACACAACGGGTCGTTTTATCTCCATCCGCACAGAGCCATGAACACTTTCCTCACACAGCGAGAGCTGCTTAGTATTTTATTTAAAGAAAAGCGCCTGCTATGCGCGGTGTTCCTGATCCCGCTTGTACTGATCATTGCCATTTCATTTGTTGTATCGCCAAGCTACGAAGCATCCTCGAAAATCCTCGTCAAAAGCGGGCGCGAATACCAGACGCGCTCCGACCCCGGCCAGCAGCCCGCCATCGTGCCGTACCAGACCAAGCAGGAGATCGTGAATTCCGAGCTGGAAATCCTCACCAGCCGCGACCTTGCATTGACCGTCGTCCGGCAGATCGGCCTGAAGAATCTCTACCCATCCATCCGCATGGATTCCCTGTCCGAGGACCAAGCCATGGACAACGCCGTCACCGCCTTCAAGAAGAACCTGAAGGTGGACAACGCGATGATGTCGAACGTCATCAGCATTTCCTTCCAGCACAAAGACCGCACGCTCGCCGTGCAATCGCTCTCCGCGCTGCTTGCCGCCTATCAGGAAAAGCATGCATCGCTCTTTAATGACCGCAAGTCCGACTTCATCAAGCAGACGCTGGACGGCTATGAGCAGCGCCTGACCGACGTCACCGAGAAAATCACCACCATCCGCAAATCCTACTCGTTATTCGACGTCACCGCCCAGCGCGCTCAGTTGATTCAGGACCGCGCCGCCGTGGCTAATTCCTTGCGCGCCCTGCAATCGCGCGAGGTGGATACCGAGCAGCTCATCGCCTATTACGGCGACAAGCTGAAGACCATGAAACCGCTAATGGTCGGCGGCGACCGCGAGGCGGAATCAGTGGATAATGCCAAAACCAAGCTGATCGAGCTGGAATCCCAAATGACCACCATGCGCCAGCGCTATGCCGACGACGCCCGCCCCGTGCTGGATTTGCAGGAAAAAATCAATACCGTGCAAACCTTCATCAAGGGCAAGAGCGTATCCAACCGCAAGGAATGGAAAATGCGCGACCCCGCCTATGACGATGCCGTGCTGAAACTGCAAACCGCGCAAGCCGAAGCCGCCACCCTCAAAAGCCAGATCGAGCTGCAACAAAAAGACTATAATGATCTCGAAGCCCAGCTCAGCAAACTCGAAGACGGCACCGACCAGCTGGAACAGCTGGAGCGCGAGCACGCCTCGCTGGATGATTTAACGCGCACCACCCGCACCAGCTATGAGCAAGCCCGTACCAATGAGGAGTTGGACAAGCAGCGCATCGTTAGCGTTAATATCTTCGAGCAGCCCTCCGCCTCCACCGCCGCCGTGAAGCCGAAACGCGTCATGTTCATCCTGGCAGGGCTGGTGGCAGGACTGGTATGCATGTCAGCTGTGGTGTTGTATCTGCTTACCTTCCGTAAAACACTGATCACGGCCGAAAGTGTAGAGCGCATCTTGCATATGAAAGTGATATCTACCGTTCCTAACCGCATGGATCTAGCGGCTTAGTCAGTATACGTCAAACCATACCCCATTGATAAATATTGGTATAATTCACGATGTAAATTAAGCAAATTAACTCATTTGCATTTTTATAAATTTAAGGTAAAATTAAAGAAAAAAAATAATAATTAGGGGGTGTTATGAAATGGATGATTCTAGTAGTGTTTGCAAGTACTCTTACAATCCCTACTGCCTATGATGCAAACGCGCTGGGGTTTAATGGAAAAAAATTAGCTAGATGCCAGAGCAATTGTTATAAGTCGTACAATAGGGCTGTACGCCTATGTAATAAAAAAAGAGACAACCAGCAACGCACTGGCTGTATAGGCCAGGCAATCGGTGGAAGAAATCAATGCCTGAATATTTGCAACAGTCAGAATTACTTTAATAAGTAAATTCGCCGAATGCGCATGTTTAGTTTTGGCGGTAACGCTCTAGCAATTGGCTGTCTATAATTTTCTGTGCCAGCTTCTCCACTGTGATACGTGTTCCCAACGGTGTCATATGTCCTTGGCCGCGCTCGTAATAAAGTAGTGTATCTTCTCCCGCCGCCGCACGCAGTTCGTCGATCACCGTTATATACTGCCCGGTTGCCTTATATGGATTCTCCTCGGGAAGCGGGCCATATGAGCTAAAAGTGGTGCGCGTCTGGCGGTCAGGAATTTCCAGCAGTAGCAATTTAGCCGGACGGCTCACTTCCTCGATACGCTGCGTAATGGCGAGATTGAGTGCGCGCTTATACTCCAGATCCCCCCCATTGGCGGCGATATTATCATCCGTATCCTCCGCGCCGGGGCGCTTGAGCGTCACCAGCAGGGATTTAATCCATACCGCCGCCTTCTCGCGCACCGCGCTGTAAAGCTGGCAATGCTCAATCGCCCAGCGGTAGAGCGCAAAGCGCATCAGGTAATCCGACGTAGCCACACCGGGAAGGTAGGTTTTCTGCCCCGGCACCAGCCTACCGTCCTCCAACCGCAACAGATCGGCGCGGATGTTATTATCCAGATTAGTGCGGTGCATCTCCAGCAATACAATATCCGGAGAGAATTTACGACCCACATGCTCAAGCGCCAGCAAACTCTCCGCCGGCCCCATGCCGCTCACCGCCAGGTTCAGCACCTCACACTTATACCCGGCCTCGTTCAGCTTCTTCTCCAGCAGATACTGAATGCTCTCCTCCAGCGCCACCTCATACCCCATGAAGAAACTATCCCCCAGCATCAGGATGCGGCAGGTGCCGGGCGGCTTGGCGTCCGCATAATCTCGGTCAGCGCGCATCCCTTGGCTATTGATGCGAAACTCCACGCGCGAATCCGGGTTGGTGTGCCAATAGGTAGAATTGGGAATATTCATCCGCACGCCGTACGGTGCGGCGGTGACGTAGCGCGGCATCAGCGGCACCGGCGCATAAAGCCGCAGGAAAAATTCGGCGAACAGCAACGCATACGCTGCCATCAATAGCCATTTTCCGATACGCAAAAGGAGAGGGGGGGAGAGAACCATATCAGAAATCGAAATAAATGAATTGCTGCCCGCCGCGCGCGCTTAAGAAACACAGGCTCAGCAGCACGAACAGGGCAGCATTGAAATGCAGAAATCCCCACACCCGCGCCGGCATCCGCGCCCCCAGCCGGAAGCGCTGGAAAATTTCTGCGATCACTAAGGGGATAGAATAATAAAAAAACGCACCGAAATCGGAATGTCCGAATCCATACCCGCCATGCGTCAGCGCATTCACGGCGCTGAACAGCGTCGGCAGGTTCTGGCTGCGGAAAATCACCCAGCCGAACACCACCAGCGGCAGCATCACCGCCCACGCCAGCATATGCGCCGACACACCGCGTGCATCATGTGGCGGCAGGGCGTCCAGCTTGTCATCCATGCGCACTATCCGGTACACCACCAGCAGCGCCCCATGAAAAAATCCCCAGAGAATAAACGTCCAGCTTGCCCCGTGCCATAGCCCGCCAAGTATCATGGTAAGCATTAAATTACGGTAGGTCTTCAGCGTGCCGTGCCGGTTGCCGCCGAGGCCGATATAGAGATAATCCCGCAACCACGACGACAGGCTGATATGCCACCGCCGCCAGAATTCCGACGGCGTGCGCGAAAAATAAGGCCGGTTGAAATTAATAATCAACTCAAACCCGAGCATCTTCGCCAGCGCCCGCGCCATGTTGCTATAGCCGCAGAAATCGCAGTAAATCTGCACCGTAAACGCCAGTGCCCCCAGCAGCATCATGCTGCCCGAAGCATGCGCCGCATCCTTGAACGCCGCATCCGCCAGCGGCGCGATATTATCTGCAATCACAATTTTCTGGTACAGCCCCCAGATAAACAGCACCACACCGCCGCGAATATTCTCCCACGTAATACTGCGCGGCTGGTCGAACTGCGGCAGCAGGTGGTACGCCCGCTCAATCGGCCCTGCCACCAGCTGCGGGAAGAAGGAGATATAGGCGGCAAACTTGGTGATCTCATCGGTCGGCGTGAGCTTGCCACGATACACATCCAGGCTGAAGCTCATCGATTGAAAGGTAAAAAACGAAATCCCCACCGGCAGGATGACGGAAAGCGTCACCGGGCTGGCATGCAGGCCGATTCCATTCAGCAGCAGCACCAGATTATCGGCAAAGAAATTGAAATACTTGAAAAAGCACAGCACCGAAAGATTATAAACGATACTCCCGACCAGATAGGCTTTCCGCCTGCGCTCCATCTCCAGCCGGTCCGCCCAGGCGATAAATAGACTCACCAGCGCGACATACGCCGGAATCCACAAGGCAAACCGCGCCGCTTCGCCCTTGCTCACCAGCACCACCGCCAGCGCCACGCTGCCGAGAAACGCGCCGATGGCGGTAATATTCTTCCGCGTGAGATGCCTGCCTGAAAGTGACAGGCCGGTGATGAAATCCGTCACCGTGCAGCACATGATCAGCAGCAGGAAGCGCACGTCCCAGCAACCGTAGAAAAAATAACTTCCCACGAAAATCAGCGCGTTCTGCCACTTCACTGCCCGGCGGGTGCCCCAGTAAAGCGCAAAAAACGCGATGAAAAACGCCGCGAACGACCAGCTATTGAAAACCATGCACCATTCCTAACCCAGGCGCTAGGTTTCATGCCATGTTCGCGCAATGTCAACCCTTGAAGTTAGGGCCGGATGCAGCTACAAGTCGTGGGTTTCCGCGCTTTTCATGATAGGAGAGCCTCCATGCTCAATGAAATCAGGCCGCTGACCGGCATTGGTAATGTCCGCCTCAGGATTATCACCGCGTGCAGCCAGTAACAGAGGCAGCAGCGTGAAAACCAAACCGGGCACAATTGAAATATGCGTTATCTATATTTTGCTTCTGTTTCCGGTATATGGGCTATTCACGCCGGTTGAAGATTATATAAACCAGCGTGTCTGGAGCGTTACTAACGGCATTGAGGGGAGCACCTATCCCGTCAGTCAGAAACTCTACCTTTTCTTCTTCATCAGCCTGTGCGGATTCTTCCTGATCTATTTCAGCCGCTTTATGCGCCAGCTGCGCAGCATGCTGCCGCTGCTGCTGTTCGTGCTGTGGGCGATGCTGGGAAGCCTGTGGTCGGTGGATGCGGATATGACGGTAAAGCGCGTGGTGCGCATGAGCGAGTTCATCGGCTTCGGCGCGTACCTGGTGCTGCGCTTTGAATTTCGCGACCTGCTTGCCCTGCTGAACCGGAGCATTGCGGTAATAGTGGTGGCAAGCTTCGCAGTGCTGCTGATTGCAACGCCATACGCCTACACCAACCTGATCGGCTATGAAAATGCGATACGCGGCGCCGTGGTCACCAAAAACGAGCTTGGGGCGATTATGTCTCTCGGCGTTATCGTTTCCGGCTGCGCATGGATGGAGAAAGTAAACCACCGCTACACCAGGGTAATCGCCTTTGCTGGTTCCGTGCTGCTGCTGGTGCTGTCGCACTCGGCTACCTCCATGATCGCAACTTTGGCCTGCGCCGGGTTCTTTACTGTTTATTTTGCGGTCAAATCGGGCGGTAATCCGGCATTTCGCACGCTGGCCACGCTCGCAATACTGGGCGGCATTACCGTCGCAATCAACATTTTGATTTCGTCCGATGATTTCATGTCCATAATCGGCCGCTCCTCCACGCTCACTGGCCGTACCAGCGTATGGGACGCAGTAATCCGCGTTATCGAGCTGCGCCCATGGACCGGATATGGCTATGGATTCTGGATTCCGCTCAGCGTGCCGAAGCTCAATATCTGGAATACAGTGCAATTCAGCGTGCCGCACTCTCATTCGGATTGGATTGATATTGCGCTACAGGCCGGTCTGGTTGGTGTTGCGCTCCTTGCATGGATATGGATTATCGCTGGCTGGCGCTGCATGTGGTTTTTAAGCCTTGGCGCCGAAGGCGCACTGTTCTGCGCACTCCTGCTGGTAAACCTATTCGTGCGCGGCCTGACGGAAACCACACTGGTTGACCCCAGCGTCAGCAGCTGGACCTGGTTTACCATGGCTTATCTTTTACTGGCCGGCATGGTGCGAAACCGCCGTGCCCAGCTGCGCGAGCAATTCGGCCACCCCGGGTTAGCGATCATTTAGCTTTGTCGCATCTCCTATCCGTCATACCCGCCTTGTGCGGGGATGACAGGAATAAAAGAAGGTTATGCATTCCCATCACTGCGCGGCAGTCTTACTAAACGCCCGGTCCGCCACCTCATCAAACGATGTGCCGCGCACCACGGGGCCGAGCCATAGTACGTTAGTGATGTTTGGCGTCGCGGACCTGTAAAACCCGGTTTTCCAGTAATGGAAAAACGTTCCCTCGCTCATGCCGGAGCGTGTTTGCAGGGTAGGGAGGTTGTTCAGCTCCAGCACCTTGGTGAAGGCGGTTTCTCCTTCGTCGCGCCGGAACACTTTTACGCTGCCGTTATTGCCGTATGACCATACCACATCCAGCATGAACTGCACCCAGCGCCCCCGGTTAAGCTCGCCGCGCGAGAAGGGGTAGGAGGTGCCGTCCTTGGGCGTGGTGCGCGTACCGCCCTCCATCACGTCGCCGCTGCACATATTTAGGTGGAAATCACCTTCCGCCGCCAGCGCGATGGCGGGCGGTGTGTTGTAATTATCCGGTGAATGCAGTTGCAAAAACAACCCCCACACCGGTCCAGTGCCTTTATCCTTGCCCGGCGACTGCCAGTCCGGCGCAAGCTTCACCGAGATGCCGTAATATTCATGCCCCGACGATTCATACACCGGGAACTGCACGGTTTTATTCTGCGCCGCATCCCAGCGCAACATGCGCGAGGTCTCTACGCGCTCGCCGCTATAGCCTAAATAATCACCCGACTTCACATACACGCGCGCCACTGCGCCGCCTTTAGGACTGGTGGCATCATTCTGCACCACCATCCGGTCCTGCGAAACTGCCTGCAGCATATGCCATGTGCCCGGGGTGTAGTTGGATACCCATGTGTAGTTATCCTGCTTGGTAACGAACTGCTTGCCGAAATTATCCCACTTGCCGTCGAAAGTGATTTCCGCTTGTGCGGGCAGGGCAGTGCAAGCGCTCAGGAGAAAGGCGAAAACAGGCAGGCGTGCAGACATAAATACCTCTTGCTGAAATTTTACTCAGTAAATCAGTCTCAAAAAAAGCGCAATGTATGTTGCCATACATTGCGCTTTTGTAGCGGACAGCGACGAGCACCCTGCCGCACGCATTATGCCATTTGTGCAATGGCTTTTTCCGTTTCTCCGGTAAGCTGGTTATCGTTTGAGGCGCGGGCGATGTCGCCGAGCGACACCACGCCTTTCATACGTTTGTTGCGGTCCAACACCACCAGCCGGCGGATCTGCTGCTCCTGCATGCGCGCTGAGGCATCTTCGATGCTGTCATCCTCAAAGCAATAGACGACCTTCCCGGTCATGATATCCTGCACCTTCGCCTGCTCCGGGTTTTGTCCATCGGCGATGGCGCGGATGATGATATCCCGGTCGGTCACCGCGCCAATCAGCCGATCGTTCTCGCCCACCGGCAGGTAACCGCAGTCGCAGTCGCGCATATGCTGCGCCGCTTCGCGGATGGTCGTATCGGGACGAATGAATTTCACCTCCCGGCTCATGACTTCCTTAATCTGCATAACATCCTCCTTTAATCATAATCGTAATTGCGGCGGCGCGGACGCATGCCGCGCTCGTCATCCCACGCCTGCTCCCTGGA
>CAYPEF010000017.1:21042-23860 GCA_964409675.1 uncultured Rickettsiales bacterium
TTCCTCACGGTATTGCGAACGCGGATAATCGCGGTACTCCTCGCGCATCGGGCGGTTGCCGCTGCGCGCGCCATAGCGCTCCTGCCGCTCATTATCCTGCCGGTAGGAGCGGTACTCGTCGTTATACTCATCATTATTATACGGCGACCTGTCGCGGCTGGCGCCGTATAAGCGGCGGTTATCCCACTCGCGCTGCTCATTCATTGAGCGCCCGCGCCGCGCATCGTCTTCGCGGCCATACCGGGCGCTTTCGCGCTCATCCTCGTCCCAGTTGCGGTTCTGGCTGAGGCGGAACTGGCGGGGCATCTCCTCATCCTCGTCATCTTCCTGCATGCGCTTCTGGGATTTCTGCCTGGTCTGCTTCTGCTTTTCATCCTTGCTTTTCGTTTTGCCGGAGGTTTCGGTGGCTTCGTCCTCATCCTCCTCGGATGCACGGGCGGAGCGCTTGCCCTGCTTATCTTCCTTGTCGTCGTCCTTGCTTTGCTTGGCGGAAACGGAGGTTTCATCCTCGTCTTCGTCATCATTGGACTGCGTGGCCTTGGATGACGAGCGTGCATTATGCAGGCTGATCAGCTTCGATTCCTCATCGTCGCGCTTCTTCGCGTCTTTATCTTTTTCTTTATACTCGGCCATAACTAACTCCGGATTGAATAAAGCTGGTTGAAAAATGGGAAACAACATGTGGTAAAGCCATACGGATATTTTTTCGGCGATCCGCGACGGCTCGGGAAATGCGTCACTGTAATGTATGTGCGCCTGCGCGAATAAGATTTCAGTCATGGATAACGATGCGCAAACTAAGCTATGCGTAAATGCAGCCGGCATTTATGCGCCGTATCTTCCCCTTATGCATCCACGCTCGCACTGAAGACTGCGTTTTTATTTACGCGTTGATAGCGTCCCTCACCTGGAGTTTTTGCACAGCATCGAAGCCCGTTGTTAGACAGGCGCTTTTCTCGAATGATTCTTCTTCTGAATCGACACCGACATGAAAAGAAGCGGTGTAAAGGCTCTTTATTTCTATCTCACCTTATTAACAGGAGTCTTAACTATGGCCAGAAGCTCAGCAAGACGTTCACAGTCCCAGCAGGATGAGAGCGATTACGAAAACGACAATTACCGCCGCTCCTCGCGCCAGCGCGATTATGACGACGATAATCGCGGCCATCGCATCCCCGAGCGCGACGAAGATGGCCGCTTCATGAGCGATGACGATGACAACCGCCGCTCCTCCCGCTCCGGCAGCCGCTCCAGCTCGCGCCGCCAGGAATATGACGATTATGACGATGAATCCTCCAGCCGTCGCGGCTCCTCGTCCCGTAGCCGCCAGCAAGGCGGTCAGCACGGTGGCTGGTTCGGCGATTCGGAAGGCCATTCCCGCGCCGCCCGCAGCCGCAACCAGGATGATTTCCGTCGCGGCAGCCGCTATGAATCAGAGGAAGATGAAGATGATAATTACTCAGGCTCCTCAAGCCGCCGTGGCTCTTCCGCCCGCGGCCGCCAGCAGGGCGGCTGGTTTGGCGACTCCGAAGGCCATTCGGAAGCCTCCCGCCGCGGCTGGGATAATCCCGACCACGGCCCGAGCGGCTGGTACGGCGACTCCGAAGGCCATGCCGAAGCCTCCCGCCGCGGCTGGCAGAACCCGGACCACGGCCCAAGCGGCTGGTTTGGCGATTCCGAAGGCCACTCCCGCGCCGCGCGCGAGGGTTGGGAACACCGCGGTTCCCGCTCTACCCGCAGCAGTCGCGATTATGACGACGACTACGCCCCGCGTCGTCGCCGCTCCAGCAACTATTAATCGTTAGTTCGCTGAAAACAAAAAAGGCAGTGGAAATCTTTCCACTGCCTTTTTTTATCTTATTGCAGCGCACCGCCAGTAGCATGGATATTCTGTTGCCAAGTCATTCTCCAACTTGCGCGTTGAGAGGGCATGGCTATACTGCCTGCCATGGAGCATGCGCTGATTTACACCATCATAGGCAGTATCGTTACCGCCTTCATTTTCGGCATGATCGCCAAGCAGTTCAATCTCCCGGCGATCTTCGGCTATCTGTTGGCCGGCGTGGTGGTTGGCCCGAACACGCCGGGATTCGTGGCGGATATCGCCCTTGCGCAACAACTGGCTGAAATCGGCATTATACTGCTGATGTTCGGGGTGGGGCTGCATTTTTCCCTGCAGGACCTGCTGGAGAGCCGGAAAATCGCATTGCCAGGCGCTATCGTGCAGATGCTCTCGGCCACAGTGATCGGCGCATCGCTTGGCGTGTTCCTCGGCTACGGCCTTGCATCCTCCATCGTTTTCGGGTTTTCGCTTTCCGTGGCCAGCACCATCGTGCTGCTGCGCTCGCTGGAGCAGCGCGACCTGCTGGAGAGCGCCAGCGGCAAGCTGGCGGTAAGCTGGCTGATCGTGGAGGATATCGCCATCGTGCTGGCGCTGGTCATGCTGCCGGTACTGGCGGAGGCGATAAATGGTCAGGAAAGCGTCTCCGCCGGGCATATCACTCTCAGCCTGCTTACCGTGTTGATCAAGGTGGGCATGTTTTTCGTGTTTATGATTATCGTCGGCCGCCGGTTCCTTCCCTGGCTGCTTCGCTATATCGACAACATGCATTCCGTTGAGCTCAGCACGCTCGGTATATTGGCGATTGTGCTCGGCTTCGCGCTGATTGCCTATGTAATATTCAACGCCTCCCTGGCGCTCGGCGCCTTCCTCGCGGGCGTTATGCTGAACGAAAGCGAGATCGGCAGGAAGTCGGCGGAAACCACCTTGCCCATGCGCGATGCGTTTTCCGTGCTGTTCTTCGTATCCGTAGGCATG
>CAYPEF010000018.1:0-22997 GCA_964409675.1 uncultured Rickettsiales bacterium
GTATGGGGAGGTGTTTTTGAGCGTAATCAACCAGCATGAGCTGAGCGCGGCGTAATTTTTTGTCATACCGCCGCATGGCGGTATCCGGACCCCGCCATTCGGCGGGGTGACAGTATGAGTTTATAACTAAATCACCTTCAGCTTTACATCGATATTATTGCGGGTGGCGTTGGAGTATGGGCAGATTTGATGGGCTTTCTGCACCAGCGCTTCGGCTTGCGTGCGCGGCAGGCCGGGGATTTGCACTTCCAGCGCGATTTCCAGTCCGAAGCCGCCTTCCGAGCGCGGGCCGATGCCCACGGTGGCGGTGACGGTGGTGTCTTCGGGGAGTTTTTGCTTCTCCTGCGAGGCCACGAATTTCATCGCGCCCAGAAAACAGGCGGCATAGCCGGAGGCGAAGAGCTGTTCGGGATTGTTGCCGTCGCCGCCTGCGCCGCCGAGTTCCTTCGGCGTGGAGAGCTTGACGCGGAAACTGCCGTCCGTGGTAGCGGCCTGGCCGTCGCGCCCGCCGGTGGCTGTGGCGCTTGTCTGGTATTTGACGTCAACGGGCATGCGGGACTCCTTGTACTGATTAAAGGCGGAGTGTGGAGCGCCAGATATAAAAAAGGCATATGAAGTGGTGATGCTTCAGCCGGTAATCACGGTCATCCCCGCCTTGTGCGGGGATGACGGCTAAATGGATGTGGCAGGCGCGGTGTGATGGATGCCCGTTTGCACGGGCATGACAATATATTATGACAGTACAGTGTTAATTCATCGCCTGCTTGCGGACGGGGTTGTGGGTGAGCTTCGGAAGGTCGGTGGCGCTGAGCTGCTGCACCAGTTCCTCGTAGCCTTTGAGGCTATGCGGCTTGGAGAGATAGACATCCGCGCCGAGCGATTCGCACTGGTTGCGGTCCAGCGGGCTGCAGGAGGTGGTGAGGATGACGACGGGGATGGATTTATAGGCCGGATCCTGCTTCAGCTCCCACAGCACTTCATAACCGTTGATGCGCGGCAGGCCCAGATCGAGCAGGATGACGTCCGGTGTGGCGGCTTCCTTGTATTCCTTGCGCTGAAAGACGTAATCGAGCGCCTCATACCCGTCGGTGACCCAGGCGAGCGTGGGCGGCTTCGGGGTTTCCTCGAATAAATCTTTCAGCATGCGCATGTCGGCGGGATTGTCTTCAACCAGCAGGATATTCATAATTCCTCCATATATATTGAAGTGGTTTTATGCGGGTAACGTGAAACAGAAGCTGCTGCCCTGGCCGGCTTCCGATTCCACCCAGATGCGGCCTTTATGTAATTCGACGATTTTCTTTGTGGTGGCAAGTCCGATCCCAGAGCCGTTATATTGATCTTTGGAATGCAGGCGTTGGAACAGGCCGAAGATGCGGCGGTGGAAGGAAGGGTCGATGCCGATACCATCGTCGTTCACCGTAAACAGCCATTCGCTGCCCTTGGCGGCGCAACTGATGCGGATATGCGGGATGGATCCGGCGGCATGGAATTTCACCGCGTTGCTGATCAGGTTTTGGAATACATGCGCAAGAAGCGCGCTGTCGCCGCGCGTGGTCGGCAGGTCTTCAAAGGTGATGATGGCGCGGTGCTCCTGAATGGAAGCATCCAGCCCTTTCAGCACGCTCTGCAGTGCTTCGTTTAAATTGACCGGCTGGAATTTCTCGGATTTTTCCACCTGCGCATGCACTAAGAGCGCGCGGATCAGCTCTTGCAGGCGTTTGGCGCTTTCGGCGGCGGTGCGGATGTAGGAGATACCGCGTTCGTCAAGTGCCGGGGCGTAGCGCCGCTCCAGCATTTCCACCTGGGTGGCGATGGTGCGCAGCGGCTCCTGCAGATCATGCGAGGCGACCCAGGCGAAGCGGTTCAGTTCATAGTTGGAATCTTCCAGCGCTTTTACTTTTTCCTGCAATTCACCGTAGAGCTGCGCGTTCTGGATGGCGACCGAGGTAGTATCAGCGAGCGCCTGCAATATGTGTATTTCCTGTTCGGTCGGCATATGCCACTCGGCCCAGTAATTGCCGATAGCGCCGATGGGTTGTGAAGTGCGGATCGGCACCATCGCCAGGCTGCGCACGAAGGTGGGGCGATAGGCTTCCACCGGGATGCGCGGGTCGGAGTAGATGTCCTCAATGATGGCGGGCTGCGCGTTCAGCATCACCCAGCCGCTGATGCAGATGCTCATGGGGAAGCGCTTGCCCTTCGATAGGGGGCTGATGGCGTTTTCATCGGCGTAGTAGCAAGGGTGATCGTGGCGGAGCGCGAAGGTGGGGCCGTCGGCACCGGTTAAAGTGCGCGCGGCGTCGCGCACGATGGCGGTGATGGAGTTGATATCGTGAGCGCGGGATAAATCCTGCACCACGGTAATCAGATGCTCCATGGCGGAGACGTACCAGCTTTGCGGGTCGCCTCCCTGGGCGGGATGGGGGGTGTTAACGAGGCCGAATGCGTGTGTGGAACCTGCCATGTTTCCATTCTTTCCGGGCAAGAAGTAGGGATGACATCAAAAAATCAACCCTAGGTTGATATATTGGTGGCGTAGCGTCAATGTAATTATGTGCTATTATAATAGGAACTTCATTAAAAAGTTGTTATACAGCATCTTTTTGTACATTACAGAAGTAAAAAATATTTTTTATCCTTCGCTTAAAACGCGATATCTACTTAAACTATAAACAATTTCGTCTGTGGAAATATCAATCATACAGATGAAGTTCTTTCTGCGCGGATAGCTTGCAAGTTGGCGGAATTTCACTTTTCAAGCGGGGGAAATGATTATATACCAACGAGTATAATATTTGCGGAATTTTAGTGCTCATATGCGGAAAAACCATCTATATCTGTTATTTATTGTTGTTGCTGCCATTATTGTCTTTTGGGTGGCGAAGCATTTTCTCTTTTCCGGTCCGGCACAGCAGCAAGGCATGCCGCCCGCGCCGGTGACAGTGCAGCAGATTACGGTCTCCGATATCCCGTTGCAGTTCGAATATGCCGGGCGCACCGCAGGTTCGCGCGAGGTGGAAATCCGCCCGCGCGTGAGCGGCATCATCCAGAAACGCGCCTATGTGGAAGGCCAGCGGGTAAAGCAGGGTACGGTGCTCTTTAAAATCGACCCTGCGCCGTTCGAGGCGGCTTATGCGCAGGCGCAGGCCCGCCTGACGCAGGCGCAGAGCGACTGGGCGCGCGTGGAAAAACTGTTTGCCGAAAAAGCCGTGAGCCCGCGCGAGCGCGATGAAGCGCTGGCCGGCTTCCAGCAGGCGCAGGCGCAGGCGAAAACCGCGAAGATCAATCTTGGATACACCACCGTGGAAGCGCCGATTACGGGCGTGACCAGCCAGGAAGCGCTGTCCGAGGGCAGCGTGGTCAGCGCCGATACCACCCTGCTTACCCGCCTGACGCAGCTTGACCCGCTCTATGTGCGCTTCGCCTATCCCGATACGGATGCCAGCGCACAACGCAAGATGCTTGCCAGCGGCGCGCTGTCGCTGCCTGAAGGCGGCAAGCTCAAAACAGAGATCCGCTTTAGCGACGGTACGGCCTATGAGCAGGAAGGCACGGTGGATTTCACCGACAGTATCGTCGATCCGCAAACCGGCACCGTAAGCTCCCGCGCCGTGCTGCCGAACCCGGACGGGGCGATCCTCCCCGGCCAGTTCGTGCGCGTGCTGGTGAAGGGCTTTGTGCGTAAAAACGCCGTCGCCATCCCCGATCAGGCGATCATCCAGAGCCCGCAGGGGGCGATTGTCTATGTGGTGATGCCGGATGGCAAGGCGGGTGTTGCGCCGGTCACTACCGGCGCGCTGGTGGAAAACAATCAGCGCATTATCGAAAGCGGCCTGAAGGAAGGCGACAAGGTGATTACCGAAGGCATGATCAAGGTGCATCCCGGCGCGCCCGTCAATATTACCCAGCCGAAGCCGGAAGGCGCGCCGGACGCGGCACCTGCTGAACCGGGCAAGAAGGAATAGCGGCATGTTCTCGCGCTTTTTCATCGAGCGGCCGGTCTTTGCTTCCGTCCTCTCCATTATTGTGGTGATTGCGGGATTAGCCTCGATGCGGGCGCTGCCGATTGCGCAGTACCCCGACATCATTCCGCCGGACGTGGTGGTGGTGGCCAATTATCCCGGCGCTTCCGCCGAAGTGGTGGCCAATACCGTGGCCGCACCGCTGGAGCAGCAGATCAACGGCGTCTCCAACATGATCTACATGCGCTCCACCAGCTCCAACAGCGGGCAGATGTCGCTGACCGTCACCTTCCAGATCGGCACCGACCCGGATCAGGCGACGATTGACGTTAATAACCGCGTGCAATCGGCGCTGGCGCGTTTGCCGGAGGAGGTGCGCCGCCTGGGCGTGACGGTCAACAAGCGCTCCTCGGCGATCCTACAGGTGATTACCATGTTCTCGCCGGATAAATCGCGCGACCCGATTTTTGTCAGCAATTACGCGCTCCTGAACGTAATTGACGAAATGAAGCGCATCCCCGGCGTAGGTGAAGCCACCATTTTTGGCGCCAAAGATTATTCCATGCGCGTCTGGCTCAAGCCGGATAAGCTCGCGCAGTACCGCTTAACCTCCACGGATGTAGCCAACGCCATCCGCGAGCAGAACTCGCAGTTTGCCGCCGGTCAGCTTGGCCAGCAGCCGATGGACAACCCGCAGGCCTTCACCTATACCATCACCACGCAAGGCCGCTTCATTGACGTGAAGGAATTCGAAAACGTCATCCTGCGCACCGATCCCAACGGCGCGACGCTCAAGCTGAAGGATGTGGCCCGCGTGGAGCTGGGGGCGCAGGATTACAGCTTCGCCGTTACCTCGGACGGCAGGCCGGGGGTGGCCATCGGTATCTTCCTGCAGCCGGGCGCGAACGCGCTTTCCACTGCCGACGCAGTGAGCGAGAAGATCAAGGAGCTCTCCGCCCGCTTTCCCTCGGGCGTAGGCTATGAATTGCCGTTTAACACCACCAAATTCGTGGAAGTCTCCATTGAAGAAGTGATCAAGACCTTCGTGGAAGCCATTACGCTGGTAGTGCTGGTGGTGTTTTTATTCCTGCAGAATATTCGCGCCACGCTGATTCCGCTGATTGCGGTGCCGGTGTCGCTGATCGGCACGTTTACCGGCATGTATTTGCTGGGGTTCTCGGTCAACCTGCTGACGCTGTTCGGCATGGTGCTGGCGATTGGTATTGTGGTGGATGACGCCATCGTGGTGCTGGAGAATTTCGAGCGTATTTTGACCACCGAAAAACTCTCGCCACATGATGCGGCGGTGAAGGCCATGCAGGAAGTGACCGGCCCGGTGATTGCCATTGTGCTGGTGATGTGCGCGGTGTTCGTGCCAGTGGGCTTCATGGGCGGCATGACGGGCGAGATGTATAAGCAGTTCGCCATTACCATTGCGGTATCGGTGGTGATTTCCGGCTTCGTGGCGCTGACTCTGACGCCCGCGCTCTGCGCCTTGCTGATCAAGCCGACGCATAAGGAGCCGGGAAAATTCTTCCAGCGTTTCAACGCATGGTTCGCCCGTATGGGGAATCGCTATATTGGCGGCGTGAATTTCCTGTTGCGGCGTGTCTGGCTGGGAATAGCGCTCTTTATCGGCATGATCGCCCTGACCACGCTAATTTTCACCCGCATCCCCGGCGCGCTGGTGCCGGAGGAAGACCAGGGCTATGTATTCGTAGCCAATTTCCTGATGCCGGGCGCGTCCTTAGAGCGTACCAAGGCCGTCACCGACACCATGACGCAGCGGCTGATGGCGCAGCCGGAAGTGGCGCATGTCACGGCTTTTGCCGGATTCGATTTTTTAAGCTTCTCGCAAAAGAGTTACACGGGCGCGTCTTTCGTTAATCTTAAGCCGTGGGATGAGCGCGAGCATCATGGTTCCGCCGCCATGGATTTGACCGGGCGCATCATGGGCATGGGGATGGACATCAAGGACGCCTTCACGGTCGCCTTCAACCCGCCGCCGATCACCGGTATCAGCCTGACCGGCGGTTTCGAGGGGTACCTGCAAAGCCGCAGCGGCGCCAGCACCGCGCAGGTGGCGGAGATGATGGGCAAGCTTATTGCCGCCGCCGGCAAGCGCCCGGAACTCACCGGCCTGCAAACCACCGTTTCCGCTAACGTGCCGCAATATTACGTGGAGCTGGACCGCGCCAAGGCGAAGGCGCTGGGCGTTCCCATCACCGCCGTGTTCGATGCCATGCAAAGCACCTTCGGCAGTTATTATGTGAATGACTTTACCCTCTACGGGCGCATTTTCCGCGTGAGCCTGCAATCGGAGGCTAATTTCCGTGAAAAACCCGAAGATTTGCGGCAGGTTTTCGTGCGCGCCGGAAATGGCGGCATGGTGCCGCTGGATTCGCTGCTCACCATCAAGCGTACCGTGGGGCCGGATCTGGTGGACCGGTTCAATGTGTTTCCTTCCGCCAAGATCATGGGGGCGCCTGCGCCTGGATACAGCTCGGGGCAGGCGCTGGAGATTATGGAGCAGGTGGCGAAAGAAATCCTGCCGGACGATTACAGCCTCTCCTGGACCAGCTCGGCCTATCAGGAGAAAATGGCGAGCGGCTCCGGCAAGCTGACCTTTATCCTCGGCATCATCATGGTGTTCCTGATTCTGGCCGCACAGTATGAGCGCTGGGCGCTGCCGCTGGCAGTGTTGCTGGCGGTGCCGTTCGCCGTATTCGGCGCGGCGCTGGCGGTGTGGATGCGGGGGCTGACCAACGATGTGTATTTCCAGGTTGGATTACTCACGTTGATTGCGCTGGCAGCTAAAAACGCCATTCTTATCGTGGAATTTGCCGTGATTCAGCGTGAGCAGGGTAAATCCATCTTTGATGCGGCGGTGGAGGGAGCGCACTTACGCTTCCGCCCGATTATCATGACATCGTTTGCCTTTATCCTCGGCTGCGTGCCGCTAGCCATCAGCACCGGCGCTGGCGCATCCAGCCGCCATTCCATCGGCACCGGCGTGATCGGCGGCATGGTGGGGGCCACGGCCATCGCCATTTTCTTCATCCCGCTGTTCTTCGCTCTGGTGTCCTCGCTCAGCGAGCGCCGCTTCCACCGGAAGGAGAAACATCATGCGTAAGCTTCCGCTTTTATCCGTCCTGCTGCTTTCGGCCTGCGTGATGGGGCCGGATTACCACCCGCCCGCCATGGACTTGCCCGGCCATTGGCCCGCACCCGCCGTGATTCCGGCAGAGGCACAAAGCGTGATCAACCTCGACTGGTGGAAGCAGTTCAATGACCCGGTTCTGACCAAGCTGGAAGAAGAGGGGCTCGCCGCCAACAGCGATATCGCGCAGGCGGCCGCACGGGTAGAGCAGGCGCGCGGCGCGCTGGATTTGCGCTGGGCCAACCAGTTCCCCGAGCTGGACGCGCAAGCCGACGCCACCCGCACGCGCAATAGCGCCCGCAGCAGTTTCGGCGGTTTCCCGGCCAACCCGAAGCCCTATAACAGCTTCGGCCTCGCCGCCGTGCTGAATTATGAAATCAACCTGTTCGGCAAGCTCACCCGCTCGACGGAAGCGGCGCGGGCGCGCCTGCTGGCCGCCGAGCATAACCGCGACGCCGTGCGCCTGCGCGTCGCCGCCGATATCGCCGTGGCGTATTTCAACCTGCGCGCGCTGGATGCGCAGGCGCAGGTAACGGAAAACACCGTCGCCGCGCGCGAGGGGGCGTATGACTACCAGAACAAGCAATATCAGGGCGGCGTGACCAATGCGCTGACCTACCGGCAGGCAGAAGCCGAGCTCGCCGCCGCAAAAGCGCAGGCGCCGCTGATTGCGCAAGCGCGCGCCGAGCAGGAAACGGCGCTGTCCATCTTGCTGGGCCGCAGCCCGAAGGAGCTCGCGGAAGTGGTGATCGAGCGCGGCGCCAGCCTTGACGATCTGCCGGTGCCGCCGTTGCTGCCCGCTGACCTTCCCTCCGAACTCCTCACCCGCCGCCCCGATATCCAGGCTGCCGAGCAGAACCTGGTGGCATCCAACGCCGAGATCGGCGTGGCGCGGGCGGATTATTTCCCCACTCTGTCGCTTTCCGGCCTGCTTGGCGTCGCCAGCAGCAAAACCGGCACGCTGGTGGAAGGCGCAGCGCGCAACTGGAACGCGAGCGGCAGCCTGGCGGGGCCGCTGTTCGATTTCGGCAGGGTCAGCGCGAATGTCGATCAGGCCATCGCCCAGAAAGACCAGGCCCTCGCCGCTTACGCCCAAACGGTGCGCACCGCCTTCAAGGAAGCGCTGGATAGCTTAAGCGGCGTGCAGAACGCAGCCGCGCGCGTGGACGCGCAGGCAACGCAGGTGCAGGCGCGCGTCGAATCGCTCCGCCTGGCGGGCCTGCGCTATGACGCGGGGTATTCCAACTACCTCGAAGTGCTGGATGCCGAGCGCTTCCTCTACCAGGCGCAACTGGAGCGTATCGACGCCCGCCGCGACCAGCTGGCGGCGACGGTGAATCTGTACAAAGCTCTGGGCGGCGGCTGGGCACCGCAGAAATAAACTGTCACCCCGGCTTACGTCGGAAGGACGGTGGAAACAGAACTGCGAACTATTTCCGCCAATTTCTCAAACAGCTTTGTCCTCGCGCTGGTGGCGCGCCAGCTGAGGGTGATGGTGCGGCCGATGGCTTTGTCCTGCAGGGGGATGTAGCGCAGTTGCTCGTCCGGTATGGCGGCGAGCGCGGGAATGAGGGTGACGGCGTCGCCGAGCGCTACCATCTGGCGCAGCGTCTCCAGGCTGGTGGCGCGGAAGCGGCGCGATTCCCCGCTACCGATGGCCTGGCAGACATCCAGCGCCTGGCGGCGCAGGCAGTGGCCGTCATCCAGCAGTAACAGCTCCAGCGTGGCGAGTTCGGCGTGGGAGACGGTTTTTTTCTTCGCCATCGGGTGCGCCGTGGGCACGGCGAGCAGGAATGGTTCATGAAACAGCGGGCGCGATACCAGCCCCTCGGCTTCCACGGGCGCGGCGATCAGCGCGCAGTCGAGCTTGCCGTCGGCCAGTAAATTCAGAAGTGCATGCGTTTTTTCCTCCACCAGCCGCAGCGAGATGGCGGGCAGGGTCTGCCGGATGAGGCGCAGGCAGAGTGGGAAAAGATACGGCGCAAGGGTCGGGAACGCGCCGAGCGTCAGCTCGCCCGCCAGCGGGTCGCGCGCGTCGCGGGCAAGCTGGCGGATGGCGTCCGCTTCCTGAAGGATGCCGCGCGCGCGTTGAATGATGTCCGCGCCGACAGCGGTGGGCAGGACGGTTTTGCCGCCGCGCTCAATCAGCTGCACGCCCAGGAACTCCTCCAGCTTTTTTAACTGGATGCTGAGGGTGGACTGGCTGACGTTGCAGGCTTCTGCGGCGCGGCCAAAATGGCCTTCATCCGCCAGCATGCAGAGATAATGCAGATCACGCAGGTTCATTGATTGATTATATCAATCGGAATAATAAAAACAATATATTTAACTTATATCTATCATTTTGCCATACTCCTCCTTGTTCAGGCGGGCGACCGCCGCATTGCTGCTGATTCAAATACAAGGAGATATATATGTTAGGCGTTGGCCAGAAATTCCCCGCATTCGCCGTGAAGGCGACCGTATCCACCGAGGTAAAAACCGCGTTCACCGAACTCACCGATAAAAGCTATCCCGGCAAATGGCTGGTGGTGTTTTCCTGGCCGAAGGATTTCACCTTCGTCTGCCCCACCGAAATCGCCGAATTCGGCAAGCTGAACCAGGAGTTTCAGGACCGCGACACGCAGGTGCTTGGCCTCAGCACCGACAGCGAATTCGTCCACCTCGCCTGGCGGCAGAACCACAAGGACCTGCATGATTTGCCCTTCCCGATGCTGGCGGATGTGAAGCGCGAGCTGACATCGGCGCTTGGCATCCTTGATCCCGCCGAAGGCGTGGCCCAGCGCGCTACTTACGTGGTGGACCCGGAAGGCATCATCCGCTTCGTGATGGTGACTGACCTCAATGTGGGCCGCAACGTGAAAGAAACGCTGCGCGTGCTGGACGCCCTGCAGACCGACGAACTCTGCCCCTGCAACTGGCAGAAGGGCGAAGATACGCTGAAAGTGGCGTGAGTTGATAATCCTCTCCCTCTGGAGGGAAATGTATAGATGAAAGGAGCATACCATGACTGCATTATCGCTGACGACCGACCATCCCACCGCATCCGGCCTGGAGGCGCTTCGCGAGGCGATGCCGGCTTATGCGCGGGATATCAAGCTGAACCTTGGCATCGTGCTGAGCGAGGACGGCGCGCCGGAACTGACGCTGGCGCAACGGTACGGCGTGGCGCTGGCCTCGGCTTACGCCACCCGCAACGCGGACGTGATCGCAGCCATCGAGGCTGAAAGCGCGCAGGCGCTCTCCGACCCCGAGAAAAACGCCGCCAGGGCGGCGGCCACCATCATGGCGATGAACAATGTCTATTACCGCTTCATCCATCTGGCGCATGACGAGGACATCAAGGCGCTGCCGCCGAAGCTGCGCATGAACGTGATCGGCAGCCCCGGCATCGCCAAGGTGGATTTCGAGCTGTACTGCCTGGCGGTTTCCGCCATCAACGGCTGCGGCATGTGCATGGAGGCGCATCTGCACGAGGTGGCGCGGGGCGGTGTGAGCAAGCTCGGCATTCAGTCGGCGGTGCGGATCGCCGCGGTGATCAACGCGGCGGCGCAGGGGCTTGCGCACGGCTAGGTATTGCGCCTCTTAACTCCTTACTGGCGGGATTCGCTCGAATCCCGTCATTTTTATTAAATTATCCAATGTGATGCATGAATCGTGAAAGCAATTGATAATCATTCGCAGGGTGGTATAGTGCGGGCCGGAACCTGATACTGGAGAGATAACGATGCGCCTGCGCTTCCTGCTTGCCGCTACCGCTTTGCCGGCGCTGCTGACCGCGCCTTCCCATGCCGATACGCGGCAGGAGGCGGTAGCAACCTACAGCCGCATCGCCTATGCGACCTACAGCGACGCGCTGGCGCAGGCGGAATCGCTGCAAAAGGCGGTGAATGCGTTACTGGCCAAGCCGGATGCCAAAACGCTGGCGGCGGCGAAGGCGGCCTGGCTGGCGGCGCGAACTCCTTATTCACAGACGGAAGTGTTTCGTTTCTACGAAGGCCCAATCGATTTTGAAGACCATGCCGCCGGAAAATCGGGGCCAGAGGCTCTGCTCAATTCCTGGCCGCTCAACGAAGCCTATATCGATTACGTAAAGGGCAACCCCAAGGCAGGTATCATTAATGCCGGGGAACCTGATATTACCGCGGAAACGCTGGCAAAGAAAAACCAGTCCGACGACGAAGCCGATGTTACCACCGGCTATCATGCGATTGAATTCCTCCTCTGGGGGCAGGATGTAAGCGCAAGCGGCCCGGGCGCGCGGCCCTTTACCGATTACCTGCAAGGCAAACCGGCCAATGACCGCCGCCGCGATTACTTAAGCGCCGCCACTGCGTTGCTGGTGCAGAATCTGCGCGAACTGGCGCAGGCATGGGCGCCGGGGCAGGAGAATTATGCCAGGCAATTCACTGCCGATTCCAACGCGGCGCTGGCGAAGATACTGACCGGCATGGCCTCGCTCAGCGGGTTCGAGATGGCGTCTGAGCGCATGGGCACCGCGCTCGACAGCGGCGACCAGGAAGACGAGCAATCCTGCTTTAGCGACAATACGCATAACGATTTCATCGATAACGCGCGCGGTATCAAAAACGTCTATACCGGCCAGTATAGTGGGGTCAGCGGTCCCGGTATTTACGATGCGCTGAAGGAAAAAGACGCGGCGCTGGCCGACGCCTTGCTCTCGCGCATCAACCGGACGGAAAGCCTGATGGCCGCTATCCCGCACCCGCTTGACCGCGAAGTGCTGGCCTCGCCCAAGGGCAGCAAGGCCCGCGCGGCGATGGAAGCGGCGGTTGCCTCCCTGCAGGAAGAAGCCAAGCTTATACGCAAGGCGGGAGAAGCGCTCGGCGTGGAGGTGAATATCGTCACCAAATGACGCGGCTACCCGGCTATCTCCTTCCGCTGGCGGGCGCAGGCCTGCTGGCGCTTAGCGCCTGCATGATGCTGCAGGACCGCCATGCTGCGCCCGCCGTGGCGGATAATGCCCGCTCCGGCGGCGACACCACGGTGGAGGATACCACGCGCGACGCCTTCGCTCGCTCCGCCGCCAATCTGCCGGTGGAGCAATTGCGCGATTTCACCTTCGGCAACAAAATGTTCAACACCAACTGGGTGGTGGCCCCGGCTTCGGTGAAAACGCTCGACGGGCTGGGGCCGCTCTTTAACCGCGTTTCCTGCTCTTCCTGCCATTTCAAGGACGGGCGCGGCGAGCCGCCGCGCAGCAATGAAGAGGGCATGCAGTCGATGCTGGTGCGGCTGAGCGTTCCGGGGCAGGACACGCATGGCGGCCCAAAGCCGCACCCGGCATACGGGCTGCAGCTGAACGAGCGCGGCATTCCCGGTGTGCGCGGCGAGGGCAGGGCGGAGGTGCATTACGAGGAAATCACCGGCCATTATGCCGACGGCACGGCGTATTCCTTACGTAAGCCCCGCTATGTATTTACCGATCTGGCATATGGTGCGCTCGGCGATGATATTCTCTTCTCGCCGCGCGTGGCCCCGGCGGTGTTCGGGCTGGGATTGCTGGAGGCGGTGCCGGAAGCCGATATCATCTCCCGCGCCGATGCGGATGACCGCGACCATGACGGCATCTCGGGCCGCCCTAACTACGTCTTCGATTCGCAGACGCAATCACGGAAAATAGGCCGCTTCGGCTGGAAAGCCAACACGGCTTCCTTGCGCTCGCAGGATGCGGATGCGCTGCAGGGCGATATCGGCATTACCAGCGCCGTCCATCCCGGCCAGAACTGCATGGAGGCGCAGACCGCATGTAACAAAGCCCCCGGTGGCGGCAATCCGGAGATTTCCGACATGCAACTGGATAAGCTGGAGTTCTACAGCCGCACGCTGGCTGTGCCCGCCCGCAGGGACGTAAACGACCCGCAAATCAGGCAGGGGGCAGCGTTATTCGCGCAGGCGCAATGCTCTGCCTGCCACACGCCGCAGCTGCGCACCGGCGAGGCCGCCGTGCCGCAACTGGCGCACCAGGACATCCAGCCTTTTACCGACCTGCTGTTGCACGACATGGGTGAGGAACTCGCCGACGGCAGGCCGGATTTCGAAGCCTCGGGCCGCGAATGGCGCACCGCGCCGCTCTGGGGCATCGGGCTGGTGGAGACCGTGAACCGTCACCATACGTTCCTGCATGACGGGCGGGCGCGCAATCTGGAAGAAGCCATCCTCTGGCATGGAGGGGAAGCGGAAGCGGCGCGCGGACGCTTCATGCGCATGAGCGCGCAGGAGCGCACGGCGCTGCTGGAATTTCTAAGCTCCCTGTAAGCGATTTACCGCGCAGCGTAATGTTCCTTTGGAATTTTAGCGAAAACTTTGTATCATACGTCGATCATTATCGGCAGGGGGCATTATGAGAAACGGTTTGCGTTTTGCGGCAATGGCATTGCTGTTCACCTCTTCGGCCCTGCAGGCACAGACCCAGCCGGCGGAAGCGCCGGGTAATAATACCGTAAAACAAAACCCTTATACACCGGAAGAGCCGCCGCAAGCAGCGGTAAGGGGGGAAGTGCTCTGGGCGGGCCTGCAGGAACTTCCGCCGGAGAAAAGAGCCATATTCACTCAAATCATGAACGATGCCCTGCAGCGTAATGAAGTGCGTATGAAGCAGCTGAAATCCATCCGCAAGGAGATGATTGCAATACTGGATGCTGAAGTCTTCAACGCTGAAGCCTATGCCGCCAAAGCGCGGGATTATCAGGGATTGCGCGCTGACTTATACCTTAAAACGGAAGCTGCGCTGGTAACTGCGGCGCAGAAATTGACTCCGATAGAGCGTAAGCTCCTTGTGCGCGCATTGCGCCGGCAGGATGCGGAAGCGTTGCAGCGTATTTACTGCACGCCCAAACAGTAGCCGGTATTATTGCAGGAACGGGCTGGGGAAAATGGTTTCCTGCGCCAGCCGCTGCTCCTGCAGGCGCTTGACATGCCGGTAGGGTTTTTCCAGGGGGGAATGTGCGTCCTTGCATGGCATATGGACTGGTTCGCGGAACATCGCCTCATAACGTTTATATTCCGGTAGCTGTTCGGCGCCCTGCTCATAAGCGATAAAGCTGATAATGCCCGGCTGCAACTCGCCCCGGTTCACCGCTTCCGTCAGGCGTGCAATGCGCAAAACCGGTTCGTACTTGTCTACTACGTCATTTTTCTGCGCGAGTGTCAGATGTTCGAACGGCTTGCCGTGTTTGCGCGTAATTTCCGCCTGCAACTCCGGCCTCGCTTCCGTGAATACGCTGAATATCTCGGAAGGTTGCAGCGTGCGCGTCTTGACCTGCTCGGCCAGGTGCATCAGCCGGTGGCAGACCGTATGCTCTTCCGGCTTGCCCAGGATCAGCTCGCCGGTGGACTGCACCATGTTGCGGATCGCCATATAACCGATGCCGACCAGACCAAGCTGCACGACGGTCGGCAGCGCCGTATGAATATCCGAGGCAGCGGCAGCCACCAGTAAGCCGCAGGTAATCAGTGAAGAAGCGAAACTGACGCCGATTCTGAAATTCTGTTCGTATTTGTAGTCGGCCAGCTGCGTTTTGAAAGCCTGTATATTGTCACCGCCCCGTTCCGCCGGCAGCGCTGCCCGATGTACATCTTCCGCCGTCACCTGTTCGGGGGTTTTGCCATGCAGCGCGCTCAGCTCTTCTTTGTAGAAAGCGGCAAGGTCTTTCTGCTTGGTACGCCGTTCCAGATAGGCCTGCGCCGTGGAGAGCGAAGTGCCGACAATGCCGGTAGCGATAAAAGCAACACTTTTCCACGTCGCCGCCTCCGGCAGGGTGGATGCGGCCAGGCAGACGCCGATCAGGAAACGGCGGGCATTGGCGATATATTCGCTCTTGCCTATCTGATCGAGCCAGGTTTCTTTCATGTCTTCCGTGTTTCCCCGTCATCTCCGGTCGATGCTATGCATCGCCGAGGACGACAATATATATTTCGCGTGAAGGTACTGTAACATATGAACAGGCAGGGAAAATGTGAAAATTGCGTGAAATAGGGGTGAATGCCGAAAAGTATGGGCTTATCAATTATTTATGGCGCTACTGGTAGCGCAGCGCCTCAATCGGGCTTAAACGGGCGGCCTGCTGGGCGGGGTAATAGCCGAAGAAAATGCCCACCGACGCCGAGACGATGAAGGAGAGCACCAGCGACATGACACTGACCTCCGTATCGATATCGAACCCCCAACTGGCAATATAGGCTCCGCCGATGCCGAGCATCATGCCGATTAGCCCGCCGGTAATCGAGATGATCACCGCCTCCAGCAGGAATTGCAGCAAAATATCGCGGTCATAGGAGCCGATGGCCTTGCGGATGCCGATCTCGCGCGTGCGCTCGGTGACCGATACCAGCATGATATTCATGATGCCGATACCGCCAACCAGCAGCGAAATGGAGGCGATGGAGCCGAGCAGGATCGACATGGTCTGCCCTGCACTCTCGGCGCTTTCGGCCACGGCAGTTAAGTTGCGGATAGTGAAATCGTCATCCACGTCCTCGGCCAGGCGGTGGCGTGAGCGCAGCATATCGCGCATGGAACGCTCCAGCCGGTTCATCGCTTCCGAGGACTCGGCTTTTACCATGATCATGCGCACCGTGTCGCGGAAGAATCCGCCGAACAGCTTGCGCTGCGCGGTGGTAAGCGGGATCAGGATCACATCGTCCTGGTCCTGGCCGTTCAGGCTTTGACCCTTGGTGGCCAGTACGCCCACAATATCGAAGGGGATGTTTTTGATGCGGATGGTTTTTCCCACCGGGTCTTCGCCGTCGGCGAATAAATTCTGCTGCACGGTGGTGCCGATCAGCGCCACGTTCGAGGCGGAGCGGTTATCGGCCTCGGTGAAATTGGCGCCGCGGGCAAGCGCCCATTCACGCACCGAGAGAAAATCCGGTCCCACGCCATACACGCTGGTGTTCCAGTTCTGGGCATTATAAACCGCCTGCGCCGCGCCCGGCGAGATGGCAGAGACGGCAGCCGCACCCGGTAATCCGGCAATATCCTGTGCATCCTGCGCTTTCAGGCTCTGCGCTGAGCCGGAACCCATGCGCACGCCGCTGGAACTGGTAGAACCGGCATAAATCACGAACAGATTGCTGCCCATAGAGGCGATGGATGCCTTGATCTTCGCTTGCGCACCTTCGCCGATGGCCAGCATCAGCACCACGGAAGTCACGCCGATGATGATGCCGAGCATGGTCAGGAAACTGCGCATCTTCGTGGCCCCCATCGAGACCCAGGCTTCATGCAGGATGGAGGCGCGTTTCATGCTCATGCGCGCAATCCCTCCAGCGTGACGGGGCCGTCATAGACGACGATGCCGTCATGGAATTTCACCAGCCGCTTGGCGGAAAGCGCAATATCCGGCTCGTGGGTGACCAGGATGATGCTGATATTATCCTTGGCGTTCAGTTCGCTCAGCAGCGTCATGATCTCGGCGCTGGTGGTGGAGTCGAGATTGCCGGTAGGCTCATCGGCCAGAATTACGCGCGGGTGGTTGGCGAGCGCCCGGGCAATCGCCACGCGCTGCTGCTGGCCGCCTGAAAGCTGGTTGGGAAGCGATGACAGCCGGTGCGACAATCCCACCTTCTCCAGCATCTCGCGGCTGCGTTCCTGCCATTCCTCGCGGGGCTTTCCGGCGCAGATCAGCGGCATGCCGACATTATCCAGCGCTGTGCGGCGCGGCAGCAGGTTGAATCCCTGAAAGACGAAGCCGAGCACGCGGTTGCGCAGCTCCGCCGTTTGGTCGGCATCCAGCTGGCTGACATCCTGCCCGTTCAGATGATATTCCCCGGAGCTCTGGCTATCAAGGCAGCCGAGGATATTCATGAAAGTGGACTTGCCAGAGCCGCTTGGCCCCATAATGGCGACGAACTCGCCTTCCTTGATGGTAAGGTTAATATCCTTCAGCACCGGCGTGATGACGCCCGCATCGCTTTCATAATGCTTGAACAGATGCGCGATGCTGACCAGCGTTGGTTTGGAAGGGGAAGGCGGCGGGCTGTTCATGTGGCTAGAATCTTGGCGGGCGTCCGCCGATGCCGCCGGGCTTGGTGCCGGGCAGGGCGTTGGCGTTCTTGCGCGCGGGCAGGATCTCCTCAGTGATCAGCGGATCGCCTTCCTTCAGTTCACCACCGGTGATTTCGGTGAACTTGCCGTCGGTAAGGCCGGTTTTCACCGGCACCGGAGCGGGCGCGCCGTTCTTCAGCAGATATACTGTGCGCATGCCTTCCTTGCGGTCGCCGGCCTGCGGCTTTTTCACCTCGCTCGGGCGGTAGCTGAGGGCGCTGTTGGGGATGCGAAGCACATCCTTATGCTCGGCGCTGACCAGCGTGAGAAATGCCGTCATCCCCGGCAGGAGCGCCAGATCGGCGTTATCCACGTCGATCACTACGTTATAGGTAACGACGTTTTGCATCACCGTCGGGTTCAGGCGCACCTGGCGCACTATGCCGGTGAATTTACGGTCCGGGAATGCATCCACGCTGAAACGCGTTTCCATGCCAGGCTTGGCAGAGTTGATATCGGCTTCGGACATGCTGGAATAAATCTGCATCTTGCGCAAATCCTGCGCGATTTTAAACAGCGTTGGCGTCTGGAAGCTGGAAGCGACGGTTTGGCCGACCTCGATTTCGCGCGAGATGATAATGCCCGCCACTGGCGACTTGATCTGCGTATAGCTGAGGTTGATTTTCTGCTGCTCCACCTGCCCCTGCGTGATTTTCACCTGTGAGGAGGCAGATTGCAAATCCGTCTCCGCCCGCTCCAGGTCGGCCTTGGGTACGAAATCATGCTCAAATAGCGCTTTCGTGCGCTGGTAATTGGATTGCGCGAGCCTCAGCGAAGCTTCCGCCGAGCGCAGGCTGGCTTCCGTCTGCGCCAGCTGGGCGATAATGGGGGACTGGTCGATCTCGGCGAGCAGTTGGCCTTCTTTCACGTTATCATTGAAATCCGCATGCACGGCGGTGACGATGCCCGACACTTGCGTGCCTACGCTTACCACCGTCACCGGGCTGAGCGTGCCGCTGGCAGAGACGGCCTCGGCCACGTCGCCGCGGTCGGGCTGCGCGGTGATATACTGGATGGGTGCTTCTGAAAAGAAGATCAGCTTTACTGCGCCCGCGAGCGCGATCAGCAGCAACAGGATCAGGATGCGTATGCGTTTAGTACGTTTTTTCATGAGGTTCCTTCAATCTGCCTGCGGTCGAGCAGGCCGGTGGCGCGCAATAAATCCGCCTTGGCGATCAGCCAGTTATATTCGGCCTGCACGCGTTGCTGGCGCGCGCTGGCCAGCTGCGCCTGCGCGTTTAAAAGCTCGGTGATGCTGCCCGCGCCCGCCTTGTAGCGCCCGAGCGCCACTTCCTCGGCGCGGCTGGCGCTGGAGAGCAGCGTATCGGTCATTTTCAGCGTCTGCTGCGAGGTTTTATAGTTGCTCCAGCTGCGCCAGACGTCAAGCAGCACGTTGTTGCGCGTCTGCTCGAACCCGGCGGCTTGCGCGGCGTAGGATTGTTTCGCTGCCTCGATACGGTAGCTGTCGGAAAATCCCGAGAATAGCGGGATACTGACGCTCGCGCTGATCGAGCTGCTGAAGCTGTTATCGCCGCGCCCGGCATTGACAAAGCTGTAATCCCGCCCGGCGCTGATGCTGACCGTGGGCAGCCCCGCCGAACGGGCGCTGTTGATGCCGATGCGGCTGCTTTCCACCTGCGCGGCGCTGGCCGCCAGATCGGGCCGGGAGCGCTTGGCTTCCTCCAGCAGGGCTTCCACCTCCTCGCTGAAGCTGGCGTTCAGGGATTTCGGCGCTTCTTCCGAAATGGCAAACGGCGCGGAGGGGGAAATGCCCAGTGCGTTGGCAAGCGTGCCCTTGCTGATGGTAGCCTGGTTATCAGCTTGCTCCTGGCTCAGCAGGGCCTGCGCGTAAGTGGTTTCCGCCTGCAACTGGTCGGACTTGGTGGCGGCGCCCAGCACATAGCGCAAATTCGCCGCTTCCACGCTGGCCTCGGCGGATTTCACGCTAAGCTCGGCGGCGGCGGCGGCGGTCTTTGCCGAGTAATGCTGGTAATAGGCCTGAATGACGCTGAACAACACGCTTTGCAGCGTGGCGTTGCGCGAATAATCGGCGGCAATCAGTGCTTGTTTAGTGGATTCCACCGCCGCGTTGCGCCCGCCAAAATCGAACAACAGATAGCTTAGCGACACACCACTGGAGGAACTGGTGCCCGCCGAGCGGAAACCCGGCGAGGCGCTGAATGAACGGCCAATGCCGGCGGAGCCGTTCAGCGAAGGGATATAGGAGGAGCGGGCGCTGCCGAGGTTTGCTGCCTGCGCGAGCAGGGTCGCCCAGCTCTGGCGCGTCTGCGGGTTGTTGCACAGCGCAAGGTTTACGGCATCGCCGAGCGTCAGCGCCTTGTCCAGGCTCAGCTCCGGCCCGCAGGGCTGCGGCGCGGAGGAGGTGATGAGCTTGCGGGTTTGCAGCGGGTCGTCGAGCAGCATCGCGCGCGCGTCCGTGAAGCAGGCGCAGGCGCAGGCCAGAAAATACAGGTGGCGGGCAGCAGACCGAAACACAAAAAAAGCCGTTACTATCAGTAAAATACAGCCTTCACTATAGCGTGTAAATATTAAGCATTAGCTTCGTTAAAGTTAATAATCTCTATATGCTACAGGTTCCCTTTGCTCAGGAAGCAACTGCCGGGATGGCCTTTTTCTTCTGGTATTCTATCCACATAGCAATAAACAGCAACGGCACGAATACGCCGAGCAGGATGATCAGCGCCACCGCCAGAAACCGGTTGCGCGGAGCCAGCCCGTGCAGCCAGTGCTGCACCTCCTCCAGCCCGATATAAACCACCGGCGTAATGTAGAGCGTCAGCAATTGCGAGGTGAGCAGACCGCCCACCACGGCAATGCCAAGCGGCTGGCGCAGCTCTGCGCCCGCGCCCAAGCCCAGCGCAATCGGCAATGTGCCGAAAATGGCCGCCATGGTGGTCATGAGAATCGGGCGGAAACGCAGTAGGCAGGCCTGGTAAATGGCGTCTTCCGCTTCCTTGCCCTCATGGCGGGCGTTGATGGCGAAATCGATCATCATGATGGCGTTTTTCTTCACGATGCCGATCAGCAGGATAATGCCGACAATCGCGATTACGCTCAAATCCATCGTGGTGCCGCCCCAGAACGAGCGTAGCCAGCCGACCAGCTCAATCGCCAGCACCGCGCCGATGCCGGCGGACGGCAGGCCGGAGAGAATCGTTACCGGGTGGATGAAGCTCTCATAGAGCATGCCAAGAATAATATAGATCACGATAATGGCGATCAGGATCAGCATGCCTTGCCCCTCGGCCGCGGCCTGGAACACCTGCGCCGTGCCCTGGAAATTGCCGCTGATGCTCTCAGGCAGTTTCATGTCGCGCTCGATAGTGTGGATGCGCTCCACCGCTTGGCTCAGACTCATCTCCGGCGAGAGGTTGAAGGAGATGGTGACGGCAGGCAGCTGGCCCTGATGGTTCACCGAGAGCGGCCCCAGCTGGCGCTTGATGGAGGCCAGCGCATCTAGCGGCACCAGCTTGCCGGTGTTGCCGCGCAGGTAAAGCTGGCCCACCGATTCCGGCGATTGCTGGAACTCGGGCGCCACTTCCACGATCACCGCGTAATCGTTGGAGGGCGTATAGAGGCTTGCCACCTGCGCGTTGCCGTAGGCGGCGTAAAGTCCCTGGCGTATCAGGTCATAATCGAGGCCGAGGCTGGCGGCGCGCTGCTGGTCCACCTGCACGCTGGCTTGCAGGCTTTTAAGCTGTAAATCCGATGTCACATCCTGAAAGCCGCGCTCCTTGGTGAGAGTTTGCGTGAGCTTGTCCGACCATTGGTAAAGCTCCTGCAAATCATTGCCTTGCAGCGTATATTGGTACAGGCTCTTGCTCAACCGCCCGCCGATCTGGATATTCTGCACCGGCTGCATGAACACGTTGATGCCGCCCACCTGCGTGGTGGATTTGCGCAGGCGCTGGATGATGTCATTGGCGGAGGCGCGCGTATCGCGCGGCTTCAGGCCGATGAAAAGCCGCCCCGTGTTTAACGCGCCGCGCCCGCCGCCCACGGCGTAGAATACCGTATCCACCGCCGGGTCGGAGCGCACGATTTCGGCCACCTGCTTCTGCTTGGCGACCATCGCGTCGTAGGAGATATCCTGCGCCGCTTCCGTCTGGCCGAAGATGAAGCCGGTATCCTCCAGCGGGAAGAAGCCTTTCTTCGCATCCATGAACATATACAGGCTGATAAAGAGCGTCGCCACGGTCACGCCGAGAATGGAAAGCCGGTGGCGCAGGCACCATTGCAGCGAGCGGTCATAATGGCTGTGCAACCAGCGGAAGGCATCTTCCATTGCGCGGTCGAAGCGGCTTTCCTGCGCATGCGAGTCGGCTTTCAGCAGGCGGCTGCACAGCATGGGCGTGAGTGTCAGCGAGACAAAGCCGGAAACCAGAATAGCGAAGCTGATGGTGACGGCGAATTCATGGAACAGCCTTCCCACAATGCCGCCCATGAACAGCACCGGGATAAACACCGCCACCAGCGAGAAGGTGATGGAGATGATGGTAAAGCCGATCTCACGGGCACCTTTCAGCGCCGCATCGAACGGCTTCATGCCTTCTTCAATATAACGGACGATATTCTCCAGCATCACAATCGCATCGTCCACCACAAAGCCGACGCAGAGGGTGAGCGCCATCAGCGACACGTTATTGATGGAGAACCCAAACAGGCTCATTCCGCCATAGGTGGCAACAATCGAAAGCGGCACGGCAAGTGCCGGAATGGCGGTGGCGCGCGCATTATGCAGGAACAGGTAAATCACCCCGATCACCAGCGCGATGGTGAGAACCAGCGTAATCTGTACGTCATGCACCGAGCTTTTCACCGAGACGGAGCGGTCGAACATCGGCGTTAAATCCACCGAGGCCGGGAGCTGGCTTTTAAACACCGGCAGGAGTTTGCGCACATTCTCCACCACTTCGATGGTGTTGGCGTCCGGCTGGCGCTGGATGGCGACTACCACGGTTTTCTTGCCGTTGATATAGGCGGTGGAACGGTTATCCTGCACGTCGTCCAGCACGGTGCCGAGGTCTTTCAGCCGCACCGGCGCGCCGTTTCGCCATACCGCCACCAGCTCGCGGAAACCCGCCGCGTCCGACGGCTGACCGGCAATCTGCAAATTATATAATTGCTTCGGCCCGCTGATGACGCCAACCGGCGCATTCGAGGCCGCTGCGGCAATGGCTTTGTTCATCTCGTCGAAGCTTATATCCTGCGCGGCGAGCTTGCTGGGGTCGAGCCGGATGCGCACGGCATATTTCTGCTCGCCGTAGATCACCACCTGCGCCACGCCGGGAAGCGTGGAGAGGCGCTGGCCGATCAGCGTGTCGGCATATTCATTGACCTGCGACAGCGGCAGCGTGTCGGAGGAGACGGCCACGAACAGCACCGGCTGGTCGGCGGGATTGACCTTGCGGAAGGAGGGCGGCGTGGTCATTTCCTTGGGCAGGCGGCGCAGCGTGGCGGAAATGGCTGTCTGCACGTCCAGCGCCGCGCCGTCGATGCTGCGGCTTAAATCGAATTGCAGGGTAATCTGCGTATTGCCCAGAAAACTCGTAGAGGTCATCGAGGTGATGCCGGCGATGGTGGAGAATTGCCGCTCCAGCGGTGTTGCCACCGAAGACGCCATCGTCTCCGGGCTGGCGCCGTCCAGCGTGGCGGAGACCGATATGGTCGGAAAATCAATGCTCGGCAGGGCGCTCACCGCCAGCGTGCGGTACCCGGCCAGCCCGCCCACCATGATCGCCGCCATCAGCAAAATGGTAAACACCGGGCGGCGAATGCAGAA
>CAYPEF010000019.1:0-14028 GCA_964409675.1 uncultured Rickettsiales bacterium
CCCTGTCATCCCCGGGCACGCCGCAGGCATGATCCGGGGCCCACTTTTCCCACTTGTGCCAGCCGATAGATGGGCCCCCGTACAGCGCTCCGCGCTGCCGAGGATGACGGGATATTTAAAAATTCTCCCTAAACCACTTCCCCAGCCCCTTCAGTCGCGCCGGCAGGCCGCGCCTGGCGTGGACGGAGGCGTAGAGGCGTTCTTCGAAGGGTTTGTTGAGGAGATGGGAGAACATGCCGATCGCGGTGGAGAAGGCCGGGCCGCTCACGGCTTCGGCCAGCCCGGGCAGGGCTTTCGGGCGGGCGAGGCGCACCTGCTTGCCGAGCATACGGGAGGCAAGCTCGCGCACGCCGGTAAGCTGGCTCGCGCCGCCGGTCAGCACCACGCGCCGGCCGGTGAGGCTCTCCAGCCCGCTCATTTCAATCTTGCCGCGGATCATCTCGAAAATTTCCTCCATGCGCGGGCGGATGATGCCGACCAGCATGGCGCGCGGCATGGTGTTAGCCTCCTCGCCCTCGTCCTCGCCCAAAATGGGGGCGCTGATAATCACCTTATCGTCGCTGGCGCTGGCGATGCAACTACCGTGCAGGGTTTTCAGGCGCTCTGCATGGGCGAGCGTGGTGGAGAGGCCCTTGGCGATGTCATTGGTTACATGCATCCCGCCGACGGGGATCATGTCGGTATAGATATTCTTGCCGCCGCTGAACACGGCGAAGCTGGTGGTACCGCCGCCCATGTCGATCAGCGTGACGCCGAGTTCTTTTTCATCATCCTCCAGACACGCCAAAGCGGAGGCGTGCGGGGCGGCTACGTATTCGGTGACGTTCAAGTGGCAGCGCGCCACGCAATGGGCGAGGTTGCGAGCGATGCTGCCCTGCGCGGTGATGAGATGCAGATCCGCCCCCAGCTTCTCGCCGAACATCTGGCGCGGATCGACGATGCCGCGTGCGCCGTCCAAATAATAACTCACCGGGAAACAATGCAGGATATCGCTTTCTTCCTTGCTGACGCGGGCGCGGCCCTGCTCAATAATATCCATGATGTCGCGCTCGCTCACCGCGTCCTCGGAGAGGCTCATCTCCACGGTGATATTGCGCGATTCCAGCCCTCCGGAGAGACTTACCACCACCTCCTCCACCGTCTCGCCCGCCATCTGCTCGGCGGCATTGACGGCGGCGATGATGGAGGTTTCTGCTTCCGCGAAATCGGTGATCACGCTCGCGCGCACGCCCTTGGAGAGCTGGTGGCCGATGCCAGTGATACGCGCACCCTGCCCGGCATCGACCTGCGCGATATAGCAGACCACTTTCGAACTGCCGATATCGAGGACGGCGCAGCTTCCGTTGGCTGCACGGCCGTTAGGCTTCGGACGTAGCATGTCGGCGGCGTCTCCTGTTGGTGTGATGTTAGGTTTCTTTGGCGGGGTGCGCGCCGGGGAGCGGCACGATGCGGGTGGGCAGCCGGATGGTCACCCGGTCGGCCTCGCGCAGATCGATAGCACGAATATCTCGCATGAGCAATTGCTGCTCGCGCTGTAGTATTGCCACCTGGTGCCAGGCATCGGAGGCTTTCTCCTGCGGCAGCTTCACTTCCACCCCTTGCTTGAGCCGCATATTCCAGCGGCGGTCGCCCACGCGCACCACCGCCTGCACCAGCCCGGCCAGATCCGGCTCCTGATTTAAAAGCGCCAGCACTTCGCGCACGTGCTTAGGCGCACCGTCGCCGATCACCTGCGGCAACTGGCGGTAATCCTCCAGATCCAGGTCGTGGATGGTGACGCCCTCATCGTCGATCAGCGAAAGCTTGCCCTCATGCTGCCAGATGGCCACCGGCTCGCGCTCAATGATGCGCACGAATAATGTATGCGGCAGGCTGCGCTCCACCGCGGCTTCTTTCACGGAGGGAATCGCCTCCAGCCGTGCCTTCATCTCGGCAAGCGAGAGCTTCAGGATGGGATCACCTTTTTTAAAGCCAAGCGCCTCCTTGATGGCATCCGCATCGGTGCGGCGGCGCCCTTCAAGGTAGCTCGCCTGCACGGTAAAGCCGCTTTGGGCGGTGAAGCTGTAAAAGCGCTCGGCGGTGCCTTCATACAGGCGGACAAAGCCGCCGCTGTGCCACATCCATCCGCCGCCGCCGACCAGCGTGACGCCGCCGATTACCAGCAGCGCCAGCCGCGCCTTCTGCCAGCGCGCGTGCCAGCGCTTGCGCGCTGCCTTGGCGCGCGAGGCCCGGGCGGATTCGCGCTGGCGCTGGGTGAGTGTTACTTTGGAGGATTTTGCCATGGGCGTGTGCTCAATGACCGAGAGTGGCTTCTTTCACCAGCATATCAACCAGCGCGGTAAAATCAATGCCTGCATACGCTGCCTGCTCCGGCGACAGCGATAAGGCGGTCATACCGGGCTGAGTGTTAACTTCGAGTAAGTATAAGCCTTGCGTTCCCGGCTTGCTGTCGTCATAGCGCAGGTCGGAGCGGCTCAAACCCCGGCAGCCAAGCGCGCGGTGCGCGGCGAGCGCCATGCGCATGGCTTCGTGCTCTACTTCTTTTGATATAGGGGCAGGAATCAGGTGATCGGTGCGCCCCCCGGTGTATTTATTTTCATAATCATAGAATCCGCTGTGCGGTTTGAGCTCCGTCACCGCCAGCGGGCGATCGTTCAGCACCGCCACGGTCAGTTCGCGCCCGGGAATATATTCCTCGATCAGCCAGAGCTGTTCCGGGTCGGCTTCGGTGTGGAGTTTCACGCTGAGCGGCTCGTTTTCATTGTCAAATACCAGGTGAACACCAACGCTGGAACCTTCATTGACCGGCTTCGCCACATAGGGGCGCGGCAGCGGGTCGGCGTCGGTGATGCGGGCGCGCGGCAGCACCACGCCTTTGGGCACGCGCAGGCCCTCGGCGGCGAAAAGTTTTTTCGCCATCGCCTTGTCCATGGCCAGCGCCGAGGCAAGCAGGCCGGAATGGGTGTAGGGGATGCGCAGCATCTCCAGCACGCCCTGCATGCCGCCGTCCTCGCCGAAGCGCCCATGCAGCGCGTTGAAGGCCACGTCCGGCTTCAATTCGGCGAGCACCTGCGCAATCTGCGGCGTCACGTCAATTTCGCTAACGCGGTAGCCTGCCTCGCGGAGCGCCTTCGCGCAGGCCGCGCCGGAATTCAGCGACACCTCCCGCTCCGCCGACCAGCCGCCCATCAGGACAGCGATGTGTTTTTGCTTATCCATTTTTAGTTCCAAAACAACATTTTTATCAGATATGCGATCAGAGCTAAAAGCGATAGAATAACTATGGTAAAAATGTAAGCATACCATTTACCATAGATTCGCTTAGTGCGCTGATAAAGCACTTTACCCATTTCGAGTATTATTTCCAACAGAGCATCAAGCATGCCGCCCAATCCGCTTGATCTCCCACTCCAGTTCCACACCGATTAGTTCCTTTACGCGGCGGCGCACCTCCTCACCCAGATTTTCCAGATCCGCCGCCGTGGCGTTTCCGGTGTTGATGAGGAAGTTGCAATGTTGTTCGGATACTTGCGCACCGCCGAGAGTGAGGCCGCGGCAGCCCGCCTTGTCAATCAGCTCCCATGCTTTATGGCCCTCGGGGTTTTTGAAAGTGGAGCCGCCGGTGCGCGAGCGGATGGGCTGGGTGGATTCGCGTTTGTCCTGAATGTCGCGAATGGCGGCGAGGATGTCCATGCTGTCGCCCGGCATACCGCGCAGCGTTGCCCGCGTGACGATGGCGCCCTCGGGCAGCATGGAATGGCGGTAGGTGAAGCCGAGTTCCTCGTTGCTTAAGCAACGAATATTTCCCTGCGCATCGACGATTTCGGCTTCCAACAGCACCTGCGATATATCGCAACCGTAAGCGCCGGCGTTCATCCTCACCGCACCGCCGATGGTGCCGGGAATGCCGGAGAGGAATTCAAGCCCGGCAACGCCATGTTCGGCGGCGAACCGGGCGACGTGGAGATCAAGGCAGGCAGCGCCGGCCTGGATATATCCCCTCTCCCTTCCAGGGAGAGGGTTAGGGTGAGGGTCGGTTCCCCTATCGCCGCCGTCAGTGTGTATGAGGGAACCCTCATCCCGGCCTTCTCCCTGGAAGGGAGAAGGGGAAGAAGCGAGGGTCATGGCGGTAAAACCCCGGCCCAGCCGGATTACCACGCCGTCGATCCCGCCGTCGCGTACCAGCAGGTTGGAGCCGACGCCGATGACAGTGACGGGTAAATCAGCAGGTTTCTCGCGCAGGAAATGCGCTAAATCTTCCGCATCTTCGGGTTTGAAGAGGTATTCCGCCTTTCCACCCACCTGAAACCAGTTGGTGCCGGAGAGATCGGCCTGCGCACGGATACGACCACGGGTAAGCGGCAGATGAGAACGGGCTGTTGGCAAGGCGGCAGACATGATATTAACGAATCACCGCGTAGTCATGTATTTTGTCATTTCCGCGCAGGCGCGAACCCATCGCACCGCGTCTGCGGTGCAAAGGGAAAGACTGGATTCCCGCCTGCGCGGGAATGACATGGGGTATAATCAACCGACCACCTTCTCCAGTTCTTCCGGCAATGCATAGGCCCATTTGGTGATGCTTCCCGCCCCGAGGCAGACCGCCATGTCGCCCTCGCGGCCCACCTCCGCCACCAGGCGGGCGAGGTCTTCCGGGGCGCTCAGGCGCAGCACCTGCTTGTGCCCGGCGCGTTTTAGTCCTTCAGCTAACTTATCTGCATCCACTCCTTCGATGGGGGCTTCACCGGCGGTATAGACATCGGCCACGATCACGGCGTCGGCATCGTTGAAGCAGGTGCAGAATTCATTCATCAAATCGCGCAGGCGCGTGTAGCGGTGCGGCTGGACAATGGCGATGACGCGGCCCTTGCGCTCGTCCTGCACGTAGCGGGCGGCCTTGAGCGTGGCGCTGATTTCCACCGGGTGGTGGCCGTAATCGTCGATCACCGTAATGCCTCTGCCCTCGCCGGTCTTGGTGAAGCGGCGCTTGACGCCGCCGAAGCGCTCGAAGGCCTTGTAAATCACGTCATCCGCCATGCCAAGCTCCAGCCCGACGGCAACGGAAGCCAGCGAATTGCTGACATTATGGCGGCCATGCATGGCGAGGAAGACGTCTTTTAACGTGCGCACCTCGTCGCGCCCGCGGATTTCAATGTCGTAGCGCTGCCCCTCCACTTCCGAGCGGATATTCACCGCGCGCACGTCCGCCTGCGGCGAGAAACCGTAGGTGATGACGCGCCTGTCCGTCACGCGGCTGACCAGCGCCTGCACTTCCGGGTGGTCGATGCAGGCCACCGCGAAGCCGTAGAACGGCAGGTTGGTGATGAAGGTGTGGAACGCCTGCTTCACCCCCTCGAACGAGCCGTAATGCTCCAGATGCTCGGGGTCGATATTGGTGATGATGCCGATGGTGGAAGGGACCTTGATGAAGGTCCCGTCCGACTCATCCGCCTCCACCACCATCCATTCGCCGCCGCCAAGATATGCATTGGTGCCGCGCGCGTTGATGATGCCGCCGTTAATCACGGTCGGCTGCAAGCCGGCGGCTTCGAAAATGGCGGCGGTGAGCGCCGTGGTGGTGGTTTTGCCATGCGTGCCGGCCACGGCCACGCTCATTTTGAGGCGCATTAGCTCCGCCAGCATCTCGGCACGGCGAACGACAGGAACGCGGGTATTACGCGCTTCCACCACTTCCGGGTTATCCTCCTTCACCGCCGAGGAAACAACAACGACGGAGGCGCTGTCGATATTGCCCGCCGCATGGCCGATATGCACGGTGATGCCGAGCGCGCGCAGGCGCTGCGTATTGGCGCTGTCGGCGATGTCCGATCCCTGCACCACGTAGCCGAGGTTATGCAGCACTTCGGCGATCCCGCTCATGCCGATGCCGCCGATACCGACAAAATGAATCGGCCCCACATCAAGCGGCAGGGTTTTGGCGATGGGAAGCGGCTTGCGGAAGAGGTGCTTGAGGATGGCGGTCATTGTGGCTCGTCGGTCGTTAGTCGTTGGTCGTCTGTAGTCAGCATCTTTATAACTCGTGCACTTTATACGACAGACGACAGACTACCAACGATAAACTTACGCAAGCACCGCATCCGCCAGCTGCTGCGCCGCGTCCACGCTGCCCATGGCCAGCGCGCGCTTACCGGCGTCGGCAAGGGTGGAGGGAAGGCTTAAGAATGCTTCCAGCCGGGCGGACAGGCTGGCGGGGGTGAAGCCGTCCTGCGCCATCACCCAGCCGCCGCCGGCGTCTTCGAAGGCGTTGGCGTTGTAATACTGGTGGTTATCCATCGAACTGGGATAAGGCACCAAAATGGCGGGCCGCCCGGCGGCGGCAAGTTCGGCGATGGTGGACGCGCCCGAGCGGGCGATTACCAGATGGCTGGCGGCAAGGCGTGCGGGAATGTCGGCGAAGAAAGAGGCCAAGTTGGCATTCACGTTCAGGCGCTCATAGGCGGTGCGGGTGGCCTCCAGGTCGGGCTCGCGGCATTGCTGGTCGAGGCGGATGCGGCTGCGTAAATTCGGCGGCAGCATTTCCAGTGCGCCGGGCAGCACCTGGCTGAAGATGCTCGCGCCCTGGCTGCCGCCGGTGACAAGAATCTGCAATTTACCGTCCGGCCCCAGCTCCGGCGCGGGGAATTGCCGCAGCGCCCGGATGCTGGCGCGCACCGGGTTGCCGGTGACGGTGATTTTTCCCACATCCTCCTCCCGGATCAGTCGGGTGATGGGAAAGGACGTAGCGATGCGCTTTACTTTCGGCGCCAGCCGCCGGTTGGCGCGGCCCAGCACGGCGTTCTGCTCATGGATCAAGGTGGGAAGCCCCAGGCGGCAGGCGGCGTGCATAGTGGGAAAAGACGGGTAGCCGCCGAAGCCGACCACGGCGCGGGGCTTCAGTTTTTTAAGCAATACCCCCGCCTGCGCCATGCCGATCAGCAGATTCACTCCCCCCCTGGCCTTGCCGATGAATTTGCGACCCATGGTGCCGGAGCGGATGGTGTGAATATCGATTTTATTGAACACGCCGTAGCTGTAGCCGCCAAAGCGCTTATCGGTGATCAGCATCACTTTCTGCCCGCGCGCGAGCAACGCCTCGGCCAGCGCCTCCGCCGGGTAAATATGCCCGCCGGTGCCGCCGGCGGCGAGGATGATGGGGGAATCAGGCATAGGATTACTGCTTCTGTCCAGAGTGGCGGGCTTTCAGCCCTTTGATAATCCCGTAGATACTAACCAATGCCCACACCGCTTCAAGCACAAAAGCAGAGGCGTTCCAGTCTTTCACCAATGAAATCATGATGGCGAGCGAACCGATCAGGTTCAGCGCGGGATAGGCGACGCCGTTGCCGGGAATGCGCCCCATCTGCAACAGCGTATAGCCGCCCAGCAGGGTGGCCACGCCAATGAACCCGGCGATGTCATACCACATCTAAAGATACGCTTTCAGGTTGGCCTTGCGCACGCCGTAGCGCCGGCGCGTCAGCGCCAGCATCATGCCCATGCCGAGGGCAATGGCGATCACCGAGGAGCCGCCGTAGCTGATGAAAGGCAGCGTCATGCCCTTGGCGGGGAGCAAATTCACCGCCACGCCCATGTTGATGGCGGACTGGATGCCGAATTGCGAGGCGATGCCCGCCACCGCCAGCACCACGAACAGATCCGGCTCCTTCCACACCCTAGAGAGCGAGCGCAGCACTACGAAACCGAACAGGCCGACGATGATCATGCAGGCGATCATGCCGAATTCCTCGCCCGCTACGGAGAACACGAAGTCGGTATGCGAATCGGGCAGGAACTGCTTCACCTCGCCCTCCCCCGGCCCGCGGCCTAAAATGCCGCCGTTCTGAAAGGCTTCCAGCGATTTCTGCACCTGGTAATTATCGCCGCCTTGCGGGTCCAGAAACCGGTCGATGCGCTTGGCCACGTGCGGAAAGATGTGATAGGCGCCCCAAACGCCGAGCATGCTCATCAGGCCCAGCCCGAACACCCAGATAAAGGGCAGGCCAGCTAGGAAAAACTGGATGGACCACATGACCGTTACCGTCACGATCATGCCGAAATCCGGCTGCATGGCGAGCAGCAGTACCACCAGAAGATACAGCCCGATGGCGATCTTATTGCCGGGGAACCAGGCTTTCTTGTATTTCTCCGAACACACCCATGCCATCACCACCGCAAAGCACGGCTTCATCAACTCCGAGGGCTGCAAGGAAAACGGGCCGATATTGATCCAGCGGTGCGCCCCCTTGGTTTCCATGCCAATAAACGGCACCAGCACCATCAGCGCCACGCTCACGGCAAAGCCGAGCACGCCCAAGCGGCGCACCATGTTGGTGGGCAGGAAGGAAACCACGAACATCACCATAAACGCCATCGCCAGGAACAGCTGGTGGCGGTGCACGAAATAAAACGCCGGCAGTCCGATGCGGTGCGCCACCGGCGGGCTGGCGGCGGTAACCATGATGCTCCCTAAGCAGATCAGCCCGAACAGGGCGAAGAAGGCCGGGCGGTCCACCGTCCACCACCAGCGCGCGACGGGGCTTTGATTGGTGCGGTCAAGAGGCATGTGTGCCTCCGGCGTAGCAAGGGTTGCCTGCAGTCTGCCGTCGGTCGTCGGTCGCTTCTTTTTCGATAGACGACAGACGACTAACAACCAACTCCTTAAATACTTCTCCCCGATGCTCAAAGCTCTTAAACTGGTCAAACGAAGCGCAGGCGGGAGAGAGCAGAACCACCGCGCCCTTGATGCCATCCGCTTTTGCGCGCGCGGCGGCCTGTTCTATCGCCGCATCCAGCGTGCGGGAGCGCGTATAAGGCACGCGACCTTCCAGCGTTTGCGCGAATGCATCTTCCGCCGCGCCGATCAGGTAGGCATGGCGGATTTTGGGAAAAAACGACGCGAGGGTCTCAATGCCGCCCGCCTTGGCCTTGCCGCCCAGGATCCAGTAAATATCGTCATAGGCCGCGAGCGCGTTGGCGGTTGCGTCGGCGTTCGTAGCCTTGCTGTCGTTGATGAAGCGGATGCCGTTGATGGTAGCGACCAGCTCCATGCGGTGTGCAAGGCCGGGGAAGCTGCGCATGGCGGTAAAGATTGCTTCCGGTTCCACACCCACTGCACGGCAGGCCGCATAGGCGCAGACCGCATTCTGCCAGTTATGGCGACCCTGCAAGGTGGGGATAACGCCGATAAAGCTATGGTCATCCCGGCGCAGGCCGGGATCCATGCCGTCCGTTGGCGGTATAGCGGAAGCATGGCATAGGCCCCGGCCTGCGCCGGGGTGACATGCATTATCGATCAGCAACCCATCTTCTACATATATATCGGCAGGCGCATGCGCCGAGACGCGGATGACGCGCTGCAATGTAAGCGCTTGAGCGACATTGCGCGTATAATCATCGTCCACGGCAATGACAGCGGTATCATCTCCGCGCTGGTTGCGGAAAATGCGCAGCTTGGCGTTCAGGTAGCCTTCCATATCGCCGTGGCGGTCGAGATGGTCCGGCGTGAGGTTTAAAAGCACGGCCACGTTGAAACGGGTTTTGTCGATCAGGTCGAGCTGATACGACGATGTTTCAATCACATAGATACCGTTCCTGCCAAGCGGCTTTAACTCCAGCACCGGTGTGCCGAGATTGCCGCCGACTTCCACCTCCCGCCCCGCTTCCTTCAGAATATGCGCAATCAGCGAGGTGGTGGTGGATTTGCCGTTGGTGCCGGTGATGCCGATATAGGTGGCGTCCGGGCAGGCCTGCCAGAGCAGCTCAATGTCCCCGATCACCGGCACACCCGCTTGCTTCGCGCATTCCACCACGGGGTGCGGCTGCGGATGGGTAAGCGGCACGCCGGGGCTGAGGATCAGGGCTTCCAGCTGGCTCCATGGCCAATACGAATAATGACGGGCAACGGGAGATACCGGAGGCGTTTTGTCATAGCTGTCATCCCACGCATATACTTCCGCCCCGGCGGCTTGCAGGGCAGCGAGCGTGGCGTTGCCGGCCTTGCCGAGGCCGAAGACGGCGACTTTTTTGCTCTTGTATTGCGAAAGCGGAATCATCTGAGTTTCAGCGTGGAAAGCCCGATCAGCGCGAAGATGCAGGCGATGATCCAGAAGCGGATGACGATGGTCGGCTCCTTCCAGCCGTGCTTTTCGAAATGGTGGTGGATGGGAGCCATTTTGAAGATGCGCTTACCGCGTGTCTTGAACGAGGCCACCTGCAAAATCACCGACACCGCCTCAATCACGAACAAGCCTCCGATGATAGCGAGCACGATCTCATGCTTGGCGATGACACTGATAGTGCCGAGCGCCCCGCCCATGGCGAGCGAGCCGGTATCGCCCATGAACACCATGGCGGGCGGCGCGTTGAACCAGAGGAAGCCCAGCCCAGCCCCAACAAGGGCGGCGCAAAACACCGCCAGCTCACCGCTGCCGGGTACGAAATGGATTTGCAGGTACTTGGCGAATATTTCATTGCCGACCAGATAGGCAATCAGCGCGAAGCACCCGGCGGCGATCAGGATGGGGACGATGGCAAGCCCGTCCAGCCCGTCCGTCAGGTTCACCGCGTTGGAGGCGCCGACCATCACGATGATGGCGAAGATGATGTAGAGCGACCCGGCGTCGATCAGCACGTCCTTGAAAAACGGCACGGCAATATGGGATTTCAGCCCATCCGGCGCAATGGCATTAATAATCAGCGCCGCCACCAGCGATACACCAATTTGCGCGGCGAATTTATAGCGGCTGGAAAGACCCTTGGGGTTGCGCTTAGTGAGCTTCAGATAATCATCGCCAAAGCCGATGGCACCGAAACCAACGGTTACCAGCAGCACCAGCCAGACGTAAGGGTTCGCCAAATCTGCCCAGAGCAGCGTGGAGATGGAGACGGACATCAGGATCATCACCCCGCCCATGGTGGGCGTGCCTTTCTTGGTCAGCAAGTGCGATTCCGGCCCGTCGTCGCGGATGGGCTGGCCTTCGGCCTGCTTGGATTTGAGCCAGCGGATGATGCGCGGCCCCAGCCAGAAGCATAAAATCAGGGAGGTGAACACCGCCCCGCCACTGCGGAAGGTTAAGTAGCGGAACAGGTTGAAGAACAGTAAATGCTCAGCAAAGGGGGCAAATAAATTATGGAGCATATTTCTTTTTTCCCTCTGTGGCATTGTTATTAACCAGCGCTTCCGCGATTTCATACATTTTGCTGCCGTGCGAGCCTTTGACCAGCACCAGGTCGCCCGGCTGGAGCATTTCCTGCACGTCATGCAGCAAGGCCTCCGCCGAATCGGCATGTGCGCCGCGCATGGTCGCGGGGATGGCATGGTAGAGGTTCAGCATCAGCGGCCCGGCGGCAAGCACGCGGTCCACGCCTGCCTCAACAAGCGCGGGGGCAAGCTCGGCATGCAAGGCAGGCGCGGAAGATCCCAGCTCGCGCATGTCACCGAGGATGGCGATTTTTCGCGTATAAGAAGGTTGATGCGCCGCCAGCGCGCCCAGCTTGGCAATGGCCGCACGCATCGAGGCGGGGCTGGCGTTATAGCTGTCGTCAATCAGCGTGGCGGTGCTGCCGGCGACATGGATGGGTTGCAGATTGCCCCGCCCGCCGGGTTCGCGGAATCCGCTCAGCGCCGCCGCCGTTTTCGCAATATCCAGCCCCAGCGCATACGCCACGCCGAGCGCAATCAGCGCCGGCTGCGCCCAGTGCTCGCCGAGGGCTCCAAGCGCAAATTCCACTGGTGTGCCGGCAACGGAGGCACGGATGCGCATGCCGCCCGCCTCAATGGCGCTGTCCAGCAGGCGCAAATCGGCCCCGGCGTCCATTCCAAAGGAGAGAATGCGGGAAGCACCGTGGCGTTTCGCCGCTTCGGCACAGCGGGTGAAGTAAGGATTATCGCGGTTGAGGATGGCGGTGCCACCTTGCGTTAGCCCCTCGAAGATTTCCGCCTTCGCATCAGCAATGGCGGCGAGTGACTCGAAAAACTCCAGATGCACCGCTTCAACGTTGGTGATGATGGCGATTTCAGGCCGCACCAGTCGCGTGAGTGCCGCAATCTCGCCGGCGTGGTTCATGCCCATTTCCAACACGGCGAATTCGGCATCCAGCGGCATATTGGCAAGGTTCAGCGGCGTGCCGATATGGTTGTTGAAATTGCCGTGGCTGGCAAAGGTATTGCCGTGTGTGCTCAACGCCAAACGCAGCATTTCCTTGGCGCTGGTTTTACCGACGCTGCCGGTCAGACCGATAACGCGCGCTTTGGTGCGCGCCCGCCCGGCACGGCCCAGCGCGGTCAGGCCCTGGAGCGTATCCGGCACCACCAGCAGCTTATCCGCCGGGCATGCCGCAAGCTTATTCCCCCCGCCTGCGGGGGGATTCAGGGGGGAATGCTTCACCGATACAGAAGATTGCGGCTCCCCTTCCCCCCTCCGTACCCCCGCAAGCGGCGGGAGTAAAGTAGAATCCCCTAATGAAGGTGCCCCCACCATGGCTGCTGCCGCGCCGCTTTTTAGCGCGTCCGGCACGAATGCATGGCCGTCGAAGCGCTCGCCTTTGAGCGCCACAAACAGATCGCCTTGCTGCACGGCGCGGCTGTCGATCACTACGCGATTGGCGCTCCATGTGCCGGTGCGGCTGCCGGTGGCGGTTGCTGCGTCTTCAGAGGTCCAGAGCGCGGCGCTCACGCGCGATTCCCGCTTACGTCGGCAAGGGCGGCGCGGATAACTTCCGCATCGTCAAACGGCAAGGATTCATTTCCGATAATCTGCACTTTCTCATGCCCTTTCCCGGCCACCAGCAGGATATCACCCGCTACCAGTTGTGAAAGCGCAGCGTATATGGCCTCCTTGCGGCCCGCAACTTCTTTGACATGGTTTTTTGCCGCCCCCGGCACGCCTGCCATGACTTCGGCACGGATCAGCGCGGGATTTTCGCTGCGCGGGTTATCATCGGTAACGATAACGCTGTCAGCATGCGCGGCAGCGGCCTTGCCCATCAGCGGGCGCTTGCCCTTGTCACGGTCACCACCGCAGCCGAAGACGACGTGCAAATGGCGCTGCACATGCGGGCGGAGGGTTTTCAGTACATTCTCCAGCGCCGAGGGAGTATGGGCGTAGTCGGTATAGATGGTTGCGCCGGATGCATGCACGCCCACCGGCTCCAGCCTTCCGGGCACTCCTTTCAACTGCGGAAGCATATGAATGAGACGCTCAATATCCGCCTCGCCGCAACCCTGCACCAGCCCGCAGGCGGCCAGCATGTTGAAGATCTGGAAATTGCCGACCAGCGGGATTTCCAGCTGCATGTTCAGCCGCTCCTTTTCCCTGTCCAGCCATTGCGGCGCTTCCCGGCCCAGCACGGTAAGGCTGACACGCTGGCCGTGCGGCAGCGGGGTGAGGTCGTTGATGATGTAATTCTGGTCCAGCTCGTAAAACCCCGGGGTAACGGCGTTCAGAATCAATTCGCCGATGCCGTGCCGGATGCTGGCGCCGGAATAATGCTTGTGACCGTAGGCGATGATGGCGCGCTCCTGAGAGAGTGTTTCCTTCAAATGATGCGCATAGCGATCATCGGCGTTGAGTACGGCGACGCCGTCTTCGGGCAGCAGTTCGGTAAAGAGTTTTTGTTTGGCGGCGAAATAGGCTTCTTCGGTTCCGTGGTAATCGAGATGGTCGCGCGTCAGATTGGTGAATGCCGCCGCCTGCAGCTTCACGCCGTGCAGACGGTACTGGTCGAGGCCGTGGCTGGAGGCTTCCATGGCGAGGTGGGTGTATCCGGCTTCGGACAGCTCATGCAGGATGCGGTGGAGTTCCACCGGACCAGGCGTGGTATGCGTGCCGGGATAAAGCTCGCGCCCGCCCTCGCCCTTGATGCCAAGCGTGCCCATCGAGGCGGCCTTGTAGCCGAGCAGCTCCCAGAGTTGACGGGTGAAATCGGCAGTGGAGGTTTTACCGTCGGTGCCGGTGACGGCGGCGATGCGGGCGGGTTGACGGGGGTAGAAGGTGGCGGCAAGTTTCGCCAATGCGAGGCGGGGGTTGC
>CAYPEF010000019.1:14128-22509 GCA_964409675.1 uncultured Rickettsiales bacterium
GAGGGTTAGGGGCGCCCGGCTGAGGGAGAGGGGTGATGGTTCAACAGTCTCTGACGTCAAAACAGGATGAGCCACCCCCTCTCCCCGGCCCTCTCCCACAAGGGGAGAGGGGGAAATGACGGCGACTGCGCCTTTTTCGATTGCCTGCTGGATGAATTGCGCGCCGTCCACCTTTGTGCCGGGGATGGCAACGAATAATGTATTTTCGCGCACCTCGCGTGAGTCAGCGGCGATATGGTCGATGCTGAGGTTCGCAATAGCCGGGTCGCGGGCAAGGTCCGGCGCGAGGGGGGCGATGAGGTCAGTAAGAAACCGCATGGATGTAGCGTTTATCGAGCGAAACCGTGGGGGTGGAAGGTTTAACGTTCATCACCGTCTGCACGTTTTTCTTCTCGGTGTCCACCCAATATTGCTCAGCGTCGTCCGCAGGGTCGTTAAACACAGGTGACATGCCATACATCGGCGCCATGCGGGCGACGATATTGCCCACCGCCGGGGCAGCTACCCAGCCGCCGGTGGAATAGCCGTAGGTGGATTTATTGCCGACCGGCTCGTCGATCATCACCAGTATCACATATTGCGGATCATCCACCGGGAAGGCGGCGATGAAGGAGGAGAGCTTGGAGTTGGGGTTATACTTGCCGCCGGCGTTGATCTTCTCCGCCGTGCCGGTCTTGCCGCCGACGCGGTAGCCTGCAATGTCGGCCTTGCCGCCGGTGCCGTGCTTCACCACCAGCCGCATCAGGCGGCGGATGGATTCCGAGGTCTTGGCGCTGATCACGCGCGGCTGCTCGACGGGGCGGCGTTCATCCTCATGCACCAGCGTTAGCTTCGGCAGCGTGCCGCCGTTAACCATGGCGGAAATGCCGCGCACCAGATGCAGCGGCGAGACGGAAATGCCATGGCCGTAGGAAATGGTGACGGTGTTAATTTCTTTCCACTCCGAAGGATAAAGCGGTACGGCGCGCTCCGGCAGCTCCAGCTGCAGCGGGCTGGTCATGCCGATTTTATCGAGGAAGGCGCGCTGCGACCGCATGCCGACATCAAGCGCCATGCGGGCGGTGCCGATATTCGAGGAATACGCGTAAATCTCCGGCACCGACAGCCAGCGCTTTTTGCCGTGCGCGTCGCTGATGGTGAAGGTGGAGATTTTTAAGGGATTGGTGGCGTCGTAACCATCCTTCATCGTTACCTTTCCGGAATCGAGGCCCATGGCCATGGTGAAGGTTTTGAAGGTGGAGCCCATCTCATAGGTGCCGAGCGCGGCGCGGTTGAATTTCTGCGCATCCGAGGCGTCGGAGGGGTGGTGCGGGTCGAAGTCAGGCAACGAACTCATGGCCAGTAATTCGCCTGTATGCGCATCCACCACCACGCCGGTGGCGCCGATGGCCTTGAATTCCTGCATTGCCTTCATGATCTCGTCGCGCACGATATGCTGCACGCGGATGTCGATAGAGAGCTTGAGCGGCTTGCCGGAGGTTTTATCGGACAGACGCTGGTCGAAGGTTTTCTCGATGCCGGACAGGCCGTGGCTGTCGATGCCGACATAGCCCAGCACATGGCTGAGCGCGTTGACATACGGATAGACCCGCCGCTCCTCGGGCAGGAAATAGACGCCCGGAATGCCGAGCGTGTTCACCGCTTCCTGCTCGGCGGGCGTTAAGTGGCGCTTGACCCAGGTGAAGGAATTCTTGCCCTTCAGGCGCTTCAGGAGCGCGTCGCGGTTGAGCTTCAACACTCTGGCAAGCTTATCGGCGGCGGCAGTGGGATTGCTGATTTCGCGCGGGTTGGCGAAGGCCGATTCCGTCATCAGGCTGGTGGCGAGCAGCACACCGTTGCGGTCCACGATATCATTGCGCGTAAGCGTGTTGGTGCCGGAGCGCACTTCCATGTCTTCATTATCCGCATCGCCCTGCGCTTCCTCCTTCAGGCTGAAGGAGAAATCCGGCATGCGGTGCGGCGAGGATATCATCATATCCACCAGCCGCGCGCCGATAGAGCCGAAGCAGAGGGTAAAGAAAAGACTTACGCACAGCAGGCGCACGCGGCTTTGCCCGAGCGCGCGGCTGCCACTGCTTTCGCCAATATAGACGGTGCGCTTCGCCTGGGCCATTATTCCACCTCCCCGGCCGCAGGCTGCACCGCCACCGCAGGCACGATGCCGCGCGCCGCTTTCGCCGCCGGCTGCGCCACCTGCATCTCCTGCCCGGGATAGGGCAATTGCTCCAGGCTGCCGATCTGCACGCCCTTCATCGGCTCCAGCTTCAAATATTTCTGCGCCAGCGGCTGTAGCCGGTCGGGCCGATTGAGATAGGCCCATTCGGCGGCGATGACGTGGAGATTCTCTTTCTCCTCTTCCAGCTCGTGCTCGGTGCGGGCGATTTCCTTCTGAATGTCCAGCACGCGGTATTTCACCATATAAAGCCCGAACGCCGCAAAGGCGATGAAGCACATCCAGAAGATGGTGGCGAATTTCGGGATCATGCGGCGTCCTTCAGCGCGTGCTCGGTGCGCACGGCACGCCTGAGCGTGGCGGAACGTGCGCGCGGGTTGCGGCGCGCTTCTTCATTACTGGCTTTCAGCTTCTCCGGGCGCGGCAGAAAAAAAGCGGGGAGTGTCGCGCCGCCGCCGGAAATATCCGGCATGTGGCGCGACACTCCCCCAAGCTTACCGCAACGGGAGTGGGTAAAACGTTTGACGATCCGGTCTTCGAGCGAATGGAAGGTGACCACCACCAGCCGCCCTTTCGGCGCAAGCAGTCTCTCCGCCTGCGTAAGGCCGCGCTCCAGCTCGCCCAGCTCGTCATTGACCCGGATGCGCAAGGCCTGAAAGCTGCGCGTGGCCGGGTCGGTATCTCCGCTGCGCCCGAGCACACGGGCGCAGATATCACGCAATTGCGATGTGCGCTCAATCGGCGCAACGGCCCGTGCTTCCACGATGGCGCGGGCGATGCGCCGGGATGCGCGCTCCTCTCCGTAAAGGTAGAGCAGATCGGCGATTTCCGCTTCCTCCAGATTATTCACCAGATCGGCGGCGCTGATGCCCGACTGCGACATGCGCATATCGAGCGGGCCGTCCTGGCGGAAGGAAAAGCCGCGCTCCGCCCGGTCCAGCTGCATGGAGGAGACGCCGATATCGAGCACCACGCCGTTTACCGCGCTAATACCCTTAGCCGCCAAGAGCGCACACATGTCGGAGAAATTACCGACCAGAAAGGCGAAGCGGTCCGGGAACTCACGCTCCAGCACACTCGCGAAGGCTTTGGCGTCGGGGTCGCGGTCGATCGCATAGACATGGCACTGCGCCGCTTCCAGGATCGCGCGGCTGTAGCCGCCCGCGCCGAACGTGCCGTCCACGTAAATCTCGCCGTCTTTCGGCGCGAGCGAGGCCAGCACTTCAGGCAGCATCACCGGGATGTGCGGGGTGGCGTTCATTGCGCGCTCCCCTTGCCCAGCTGGTGGAACTGGCGGCGCACGGTGTCACGCGCGGCCTTGGCATACTCGGCGTAGGCATCCGGCGCCCATATCTCGAAAATCTCGCCTTTGCCGACGAACACCGCTTCCTCACCGATACCGGCGGATGCCAGCAGGTGTTCCGGCAGCATCACCCTGCCCTCGCCGTCGAAATTGAGCGGCACGCTTTCGCCAAACAGGGTGGTAGCGAAGGCGTCCTGCTCGCCCGAGAATGGGTCCATGCTTTCGATCTGCGCGCTCATTTTCTGGAAGCGCACCATGCCGCAGGCTTCGATGCATGGGTTACGGAGTGAAGCGTAGGCGATCATGCCATTGAATTCCTGTTCCTGCCTGGCCAGCACATTGCGGAAGCTTGCCGGAACGGAAATGCGGCCCTTCTTGTCTATCTTGTTGCGATAGCTTGAGAAAAACAACATTCCCGCTCGCTTGGTCTGGTGTGGGATAATTTGGGTATGGATGGGATGGTATTGGTTCGGGCTGGGCGTGTCAAGGGATTTGGGCAATAAAAAACCCCGCCGGGGCGGGGTGAATTTTTATATGCAAAAAACCAATTCAGCGACTTAACTTACCTCCCTCTCTCTTTCGACACTGGCATCATCACTTCTTGTACATGCGTATCCGCTTTTAGCCGTATCGGTTGCAAATGCGTGCGCAATTCCAGGAAATCTTTCGGCAAAATCATTTCATCAAGCGGGATATTCTTTTCATAACGGTATATTCTGTCACGCCACCCCAGCGAGTCATAAGCCACAGACCCCTGACGTTTCTGGTCAAGAGTGGCAATGGCGGACTGCACCATTTGCAGAAAGGCATGCCGGCGCCGCTCGACATCTTCAAGCGTATTCACAAAACTTCCATTTGCCAATTCTGGCGGAAGCAATCCCGGCTCCAGCGGTATAGCGACAAAGGCAGGATAACAGGAAGGATCATCTGCCGCTTTTGCGTATGCCACCATCAGGTGCAACTTTGAAGAATGGGCGTTTGTATAAATCTGCCGCACCTTCTCCTTTATTCGATCTCCTGCCAGCCCAAGATATTGCCGCGCGAACACTTCCGTATTGCGCTCCCATACATCCTGCGGCAGCGGCGCGGCCAGCTCACGCGCATAGATGCGCCGATACTCTTCCGCGCTCACCGCTGCACCTTTCCACTGCGCCGGGCATTTCGCAGATCCGCCAGGCAGCGCTGCAATCCCGGCACGCTAAACCCGTTTACCGCATCCTCTGCGGGTGTCCCACTGCCGTGAGATTGACATCGTCTCGCAGGGCGAAGATGCGATAATTCTTCGCGAATGGCGTCTTCATTATTTTTTGCGTGCTTAAGAGCAGCGCGCCGGCGAGCCGCGATCATAGGGGCGTTTTCCTGCTCCAGCGCATCCCGATAAAGTTCGTAGAAAAAATCTTTCTGCTCCATACATTTTATTGCGAGCTCCACCTGCATATCTGCGGGAACAGCGGCAATATCTATTGGCTCGAAGGTAAAAACCGGCATATTGCTGCCCGCTTGCGGATGAGCGACGATACGCCCCACCTCTTCTCCTATATCCACCTCCCTATAAAGGGCCTGCGCAGCCTGAGTCACCGGCGCATTCGGCACCCCGAAACGCTGCCTGATAAAATGAGGCATCATTTGCCGCCATAGCTCCAGATCAGGCTCGGATAATGTATTTAACACGATATTTTTCCACACTTTCGCATGTTTCTTTACCAGACGGCCTGTAAGCCGGGTTCTGTCCTCTCCTTGCAGAGATGGATGGCCATTCATCTAGGGCGCCAGTCGCCTGGCACCTCGTGCAACCTACCCGGACGGCGTGGCGCGGAAACACGCTACCGTCCCTATTTGGTCTTGCTCCCGGCGGGGTTTTCCCTGCCACGCCCGTTACCGGGCGCGCGGTGCGCTCTTACCGCACCATTTCACCCTTACCGTGGTAAATGCCTCCGTGAAATTCAGCAGAATTTCACGGAGGCATTTACCACGGCGGTATATTTTCTGTGGCACTTTCCCTGGGGTCGCCCCCGGCGGGCGTTACCCGCCACCGTGTTTCCGTGGAGCCCGGACTTTCCTCCGGGCCGGTTTCCCGCCCCGGCGGCCATCCGGCCATCTGGTAGGCTGATTATAACCATAAGATATTTTATAGACAATTATAAATGATTACACAACGTACGAATTCATGCCCAGAACACGCTACACGCTAGATCAATATAAACAGGACCCTTCCCTGCCAATGACGAAAGGGGATGCAGTTAAGCTACTGAAAAATTCAGGATTTAGAATGCGCAAGCATAACCTGGCCGGGCTTCCGCACATGCGCTGAGAGGAAGGCGTGGCGGTTTATGAATTCAGAATAGATGAAACCGTTATGCGTATAGATTTACTAAAAGAAAACATTCTCTCAGATGAGAACCGCACCCAAATAATCAACGCTTGCGAACAGGGCTTATCATTACGCACATGTCAGGAACAGCACACGGATGGGCCCGGAACACTGCCATATAGGCGGACAAACATATCTGGCACTGGTCGCTCTTACTAATCATTCAACTTTTTTAACAGCCCCCGCAATATTAACCCGCATTCCCTATCCCATTTCTCAGCCAGTGCCGCAGACCGGAAATGGCGCTGAAAAGCAGTGATGGCCTTCTGCCTATCGCTCATATCATAGCCATACTCCGCCAGCGCCGCCGCCAGCAGATCCGGCTGCGACGGCACCGGCCACAGCCCCACCCCCGCTTCCGCCAGTCGCTTCCAGTCGAACAGCTCGCCGGGGTCTTCCTTGCGCGCTGGCGCGACATCCGAATGCCCCACCACGTTCCTCGCCGGGATTGCATGGCGCGATAATATCTCCCGGCAAAGCGTAATCACGCTTTGCATCTGCGCTTCCGGAAACGGGCGGTAGCCAAATTCATGGCCGGGATTGACGATTTCGATGCCGATGGAGCGTTGGTTGATATTGGCATGCCCCCGCCAGCCACTCACGCCCGCATGCCAGGCGCGGCGGTCTTCCGGCACCAGCGTATATATGCTGCCATCTTCATCCACCACGTAATGCGCGCTCACTTTCGCGTGCGGGTCGCGCAGGCGCGAAAGCGCTTCTTCCGCGCTGCGCATGCCGGTGTAGTGCAGCACCAGCATATCCACGCTGTGGCCGTCGCGGCTATCATGGTTGGGCGAAGGCAGGGACAGATGTTTCATACGGCATCTCCGAATGCCGCCAGCTTCGGGCGGCGCACCACGATCACCGCCACGCCGGCGATTGTCAACAGTCCGCCGGCGGTCACCTGCCAGGTCAGCCCTTCGCCGTAAAAGATATAGGCGGCAAGGATGCTGAAAAGCGGCGACAGCAGGGAATACGGCGCCACCTGGCTGAGCGGGTACTGGCGGATCAGGAAATACCACAGCCCGTATCCACCGAGCGTGGAGCCCAGCACCGTGTAGGTCAGCGCCAGCGGCACCCGCCAGCTGGCCTGCTGGAGATAGGGCAGTGGGTTGCCCTCTACCGCCAGCGACACCATGAGCAGCAGCGGCACGGCGAACAGCGCCATCCAGCCCAGAAACGAAAATATCCCCACCTCGCCCATCCGCTTGATCTGGATATTAGCCACCCCCCAGAAAAATGCCCCGAACAGCGCGATGCCGAACCCCAGCGGGTGCGCCAGCACGTTCGGGTTGCCGGCGATCACGAAAATCCCGGCAAACGACACCACCAGCCCCAGCATCCGCCAGAAACCGATGGTATCCTTAAAGAAAACCGCCCCCAGCAGGCAGGAAAACGGCACGCCCAGCTGCGCCACCACCGCGCAGGAGGCAATATCCAGCCCCTTCTCCAGCGCCGCGAACAGCATAGAGAAATGCAGCACACCCAACGTAAGCGACAGCAGCGCGATCTGCTTCAGCTTCCCCCTATCCGGCCTTGGGAAAAACGGCACCAGGATCAGCGCCGTGACGGCAAAGCGAACGGCTGTCAGCAGGAACGGCGGCACCTCGGCGATCCCGGCGCGCGCCGCCACGAAATTCGCCCCCCACAGGGCGGCGACAAGGATGGCATAGGCAATATGGAGGGGGCTCATGCTCTCCCTTTTAGCAGGCAAAAACCGGATAAAGAAGCACCCAAAATCAGCGAATGTATTTTATTTTGTTTTCACTCAAAACCCCATACGCCGAATTCACCGCCTGCGCCTTCATCAGTGACAGTGCCACCGTTTCCGGATAGCGGGCGGTGGACATAACGTGGTCGGGGTGGTAGCGGCGCATCAGCTCGTGGTAGCGCCGCTTGATCTGGGCGGCGTCCGCCTCTTTCGGCAGGTTCAGCACTTCGTATGGGTCTGGCTCGCTCGCATGCACGGTGCGCTCCAGTATGTCGCCAAGCTCGGCGCGGTTCAGGCCGAAGATGCGCGCAACATCGGAAATATATTTCAGCCGCGCCCCATCCGGTGCGCCGTTCGCCGCCGCCAAGCGGCATAGCTGCGTCACCACCTGTCGGTAGAGCGGCGCGCGGTCCGGGTAGAGATACATCATCTGCCGCGCGTAAGCTTCATGGGTGGCGCCGTCATTCCAGGCCAGCGCGAACAGGCGGCGCAGCTTTGGGCATTCGTCATCGGTGACGCCGAACAGATCGCAGAAGGAAAGATATTCATCGCGCGTGAGCTCACTGCCCAAACGCAGCAGGCGCACGCTGAGGCCGATCAGCGCGAAGGTGAAGCCCAGCTTGCAGAATTCCCGGTCCTCCCCATCCAGCGCGGCTTTAGGTATGATGGCGTGGCGGGGCAGCGGCGCGAATACATCAAGCAGGCGATTGGCCATTTTGCGGCCATGCGAGCCATGAAACGGCGCCGCGCCGGGCGACAGCAATACTTTCGTCAATGTTTTCGGAAGCTTTCTTGCCAGCGCCAACAGAATCCTCCCCTGTAA
>CAYPEF010000020.1:0-17273 GCA_964409675.1 uncultured Rickettsiales bacterium
GCGATGCGCTGTTGCTGGAAGCGGGCGCGCGCATTCCCGCCGACGCGCGGCTGGAGGACAGCACCGGCCTGGAGTGCGATGAATCGCTGCTAACCGGCGAATCCTTGCCGGTGCTCAAAGAAACCGGAATGCAGGTATTCGCCGGAACACTCGCCACGCGCGGCCGCGCCCTTGCCACTGTCTGCGCCACCGGGACGCATACCGAGCTGGGCAGGATCGCCGGGATGCTCGGCGCACGCTCGCAGGCGCTTCCGCCGCTGATAATCCGCATGCAGCGCTTCACCCGCTACATCGCCATCGGCGTCTGCGCGGCGATTGTCGTGCTGGCGGCCATCGGCGCATGGCGCGGCATGGAGACGGCGGAATTGTTCCTTATGGCGGTGGGGCTTGCGGTCAGCGCCATTCCGGAGGGGCTGCCGATCGCTGTTTCGGTGGCGCTCGCCATCGGCATGCGGCGCATGGCGAAGCGCAACGTCATCGTGCGCAACATGCCCGCCGTAGAGGCGCTCGGCTCCTGCACCATGATCGCCACCGACAAGACCGGCACGCTCACCATGAATGAGCTGACCGTCACCGATATACTGCTGCCAAACGGTGCGCGCCTGACCTGTGAAACGGGCGAAGACCTCCCCTCCTGCCGCATCCGCGCCGGGCAGAAAGACGCGGCGGAACAAGCAAATCGCCTGCTGCGCGCCGCCGCCCTCTCCAACGAAGGCGCATTGCTGCACGGAGAAGACGGCTGGCACGGACAGGGCGACACGGTGGACGTGGCGCTGCTGGCGGCGGCGCACAAGGGCGGCGTGCGCCAGCCGGAAATGCAGCGGCATTACCCGCTGCTGTCGCGCATTCCGTATGAGCCGGACCTGAAATACAGCGCCTCCTTTCATCAGGGAAAGGAGAAATTGCATATTTTCGTCAAAGGCGCGCCGGAAGCGCTGATTGTCATGTGCAGCCGCATGGCTTTCTCCGGCGAAACGCCGCCGCTCGATGAAGCGATGCTGCTTACGCAAAAAGATGCGCTGGCGGCGGAAGGCCTGCGCGTGCTCGCCTTCGCCGAAGGCACCATTGAGGATATCCCCGGCGGTGGATTCAGCCACCGCCATCTGGTGGACCTGACCTTCCTCGGCATGGCCGGAATGCAGGATCCCATCCGCCCCGAAGTGCCCGCAGCCATCCGCGAATGCAAAAGCGCCGGCATTGAAATCACCATGATCACCGGCGACGATCCCAAAACCGCCGCCTTTATCGCCCGTGAAGCCGGACTGAACACGCAGGCAACGCAAGCCGCCACCGGCCAGGATATTGAGCGAGCGCAGCAGCAAGGCGAAGCGGCGCTCGATGCGGTCACACGCACAACGCGCATCTTCGCGCGGGTGCAGCCGGCGCAGAAACTCATGATCGTGCAATCGTTGGCGCGCAACGGCCATTTCGTCACCGTCACCGGCGACGGGGTGAACGATGCCCCCGCCCTCAAGCACGCGCATGTCGGCGTGGCGATGGGGCGCAAAGGCACCGACGTCGCCAAAGAAAGCGCCGACATCATCCTCACCGACGATCATTTCGCCTCCATCGTGGCGGGCATCCGCGAAGGCAGGGTGGCGTACGCCAATATCCGCAAGGTGATCTTCATGCTGATCTCCACCGGCGCGGCGGAAGTGCTGCTGTTCATGCTCGCCATGCTGGCAGGCACGCCGATGCCGCTGTTTCCCGTGCAGCTGCTATGGCTGAACCTTGTCACCAACGGCATCCAGGATATTGCGCTGGCCTGCGAGAAGGAAGAAGGCGATGAACTGCGCCACCCCCCGCGCAAGCCCGACGAGCCGATTTTCAACCGCGTGATGACGCGCAGAATCCTCTCTTCCGCGCTGGTGATGGGTGGCGGCGGGTTCTTCGTGTTTTTCCTGCTGCTGCGCCGGGGCTACGCAGTGGAAGAGGCGCGCAACCTGCTACTGCTGTTGTTCGTGCTGTTTGAAAACCTGCAATGCCTGTGCAGCCGCTCGGAGCGCCACTCGCTGTTCAGGCAGAAATTCTTTTCCAACCCGCTGCTGGTGCTCTCGGTTATCGCCGCGCAGGGCATTCATATTGCCGCCATGTACCTGCCGGGGGTTTCCGGCACGCTGAATCTCTCACCGGTTTCCGTGCTGGAGTGGCTGTGGCTGCTGCTGGCGGCATCCGCACTTCCGCTGGTGATGGAAGCGGAAAAATGGGCTGACGGGAGACGGAGAGTATAGAGTATGCTTCCCCCTCTCCATTGCAAAGACATGGTTGCAGAGCTCTTTCTCCCCGTCGTCCCGGCGCAGGCCGGGACCTATGCCATGCATCCGCTGTAAAGTAGGACAGGGCCAGTGACAGTGCATATATTTTCACCCTGTCCGGAGGCGCGGCATGGGTCCCGGCCTGCGCCGGGACGACGACGGTTCAGAGCAGGTTAGAAATTCATGAGATAATATGCCTGAGGATGAGCAGTGCATGCAGCAGGAGATAAAATCGGAGAAATTAAAACCCCGCCGTATCGCGCTTCCATTCCTGTAAAATATACATCGCCAGCCGCAGCACGATCAGCAGGCCGATGATCCATTTCCATTTGCCAAAGCGCGTGCCGGGCATTTTGAGATAGTCGCGCACCGCGGTGCGTAGCTTGGCGTCCTCGATTTTGCGTGGCCATTGGCCTGCGCTGCGCAGCAGTGGCGCATAGGCGCGGAATTTGCGCAGATTCACGCCTTCCTTCAGCCGCTTCACCGGCAATGCGTAGCGCATCGCATTCTGCACTTCCATCAGGCGGCAATGGCCGGTGATTTCAAAGAAGGCGAGCTGCTCCTGCGCATGCGAAAGCAGCAGCACGATATCTTCCTTATGTATATCCGCCAGGTAATGATTCAGCCGCTCCAGCAGGCGGGCATATTCCTCGGGCGGCAGATCAGGCATCGCCTCGCGCAGGCGCGCTTTCACGGATGCGGAAGTCAGCCCGGTGAAATCCGGCCATGCGCCGCCATCTTGCGGCGGCGGCATCATCATATATGCCTTATTTGCGGAAAGCGTTGTTTCGCTATCTTCAAGCAGCCAGATTGCCATCTCATGCGCCCCGGTACAGCGCCGGGTCTTCCATGCCCTGCGCGTGGAAGCCTTTCAGGCGCAGCTGACAGGCATCGCAGGCGCCGCAGGCTTCGCCGCCCGGCCCGGGATCATAGCAGCTGGAGGTTATGCCGTAATCCACACCCAGTTGCAACCCGGCGCGGATAATCTCCGCTTTGGTCATGTTGATCAGCGGCGCATGGATGCGCATATGCCCCCTGCCCTCCGCGCCGCAGGCGGTGGCGAGGTTGGCCATTTTCTCAAATGCTTCGATGAATTCCGGCCTGCAATCAGGATAGCCGCTATAGTCCAGCGCATTCACGCCGATGAAAATATCATACGCCCCCAGCACCTCCGCCCAGGCCAACGCGAAAGAGAGAAAGATCGTGTTGCGCGCAGGAACGTAAGTAACCGGAATACCGTGGCCGATGGCATGCTCATCGCGGTCTTTCGGCACGGCGATAGACGCATCCGTCAGCGCCGAGCCGCCGAAGGCGCTTAAATCAATCTGCGCGATGCGGTGCTCCACCGCACCCAGTGCCTGCGCCACGCGCTTTGCCGCTTCCAGTTCCACCGTATGGCGCTGGCCATAGGCGAAGGAAAGCGCATAAGGCGCGAATCCCCGCTCACGCGCGATGGCCAGCACCGTGGCCGAATCCAACCCGCCGCTTAAAAGAATAATCGCTTTGTTCGCTTCCATACGCGCCTGTTACTCAATTCCAAGCAGCTTGTGAAGCTGCAATGACAGGCGGTAGCCATGCGCCTGCGCGAGACTCACCGCATGCTGCAGATTCTTGGCATTCTGCGCCGCGTCATGCTCGTCCATGGGCTGCACATAGACCGGGATGTTATATTCCGCCTGCCCTACTTCCGCCACCTGCCCATAATGCGGGTCCTGCGCGGCGACGATAAATTTCAATGCCTGCGCGCGCGCCAGCACATCGGCACGCAATGGCGCGTACCCCTGCCCGGTATTTTTTGGAGAGCAGACCACCTGAACACCTTGCGGCAACTCGCGCCACAGCGTGCCGTTCGTCTCGATCTGCACGGTAAAGTCCAGCGCCAGCAAGGCCTCGCATAACGGAATGATATTCTGCCGCAGCGGCTCCCCGCCGGTAATCACCACCAGCGTGCGCACCCGCCATCCCTCGATGCTCCGGCTTGCGTCCTCCACCTGCTTCAGCACATCGCCCAGCGGCATGAGGCGGTAATCCTCAAACGCGGTATCGCAGAAATCGCACGCGAGATTGCAGCCGCCCAGCCGCACAAACACGGCAGGCCAGCCCGAGAACGGCCCCTCCCCTTGAATGGTCGGGAAGACGGCCTTGACATCGAGCGTGCTTCCGTCATGGTGGAGCGGTGGGCGCATAGGATTATCGCCGTACATAATATAATCGACCCGCGCCGCGCGTGCGGCTCGTATAGGTTAAAAGTCTGAGAATATGAAACAAAAACCCATTTCAAGCAACTGGAAACCGGATACGCTTTTAGTGCGCGGCGGCGTGAAGCGCACCGAAGTAGGCGAAACCAGCGAAGCGCTATTCCTCAATTCGGCTTATGTCTTTGATTCTGCTGAACATGCCGAAGCCCGCTTTGCCCGCACCGACCCCGGCTATTATTACTCGCGCTATTCCAACCCCAGCACGGAAATGCTGGAAGAACGCCTCGCCCTGCTGGAAGGGGCGGAGCGCTGCATCGTCACCGCCAGCGGCATGGCGGCGGTGTTCGCAGGCCTCATGAGCCAGCTGAAAGCCGGCGATCATGTGGTGGCGGGCAAGATTCTCTTCAGCTCCTGCTATTACATCATCACCCAGATTCTGCCACGCTTCGGCATCACCTACACGCTGGTGGACGGGGCCGACCTCGCGGGCTGGAAGGCGGCGCTGCAACCCAACACCGCTTGCGCTTTCGTGGAAACCCCCGCCAACCCGACGCTCGATATCATCGACCTTGCCGAAGTGGCGAAACTCTGCCGCGCCAACGGCACGAAGCTTATTGTAGATAACGTCTTCTCCACGCCCTTACTGCAGCATCCGCTCAGGCTCGGCGCGGACATGGTGATCTATTCCACCACCAAGCACATCGAAGGCCAGGGCCGCACGCTCGGCGGCGCGATCCTGGGCAATAAGGACTATCTCGAATCCGTGGTGCTTCCCTTCGTGCGCCATACCGGCCCGCACATGAGCCCCTTTACCGCTTGGGTCACGCATAAGGGCGTGGAAACGCTTTCGCTTCGCATGGAGCGCCACTGCGCCAACGCGCAGAAGCTGGCGGAGTTTCTGGAAAAGCAGAAGCAGGTGTCGCGCGTGCTCTATCCCGGCCTGCCCAGCCACCCGCATTACGCGGTGGCAAAGAAGCAAATGAAACACGGCGGCCCGCTGATCGCCTTCGAACTGCACGGCGGCAAGGAAGCGGCGTTCCGCTTCCTGAATGCGTTGAAGCTGATCGACATCTCCAACAATCTCGGCGACAGCAAAAGCCTGATCAACCACCCCGCCTCCAGCACGCATGCGAGCATTTCACCGCAGGAGCGCGCGGCGATTGGGCTAGGCGAAGGGCTGATTCGGTTTTCAGTGGGGCTGGAGGATGCGGAGGATTTGCGGGATGATCTTGCGGCGGGATTAGAGGCCGTTTGAGTATTTTGTCACCCCGCCGCATGGCGGGTTCCGGACCCCGCCATGCGGCGGGGTGACACATACTTTTAGTGCCGAATAAATTTCAAAAACGTCGCCCCCCTGCCCTCTTTCCGCGCTTTCGACTGATATTTGGTTTCCACCCAGCCCTCCGGCGGTGTCAGCCAGTCAGCAGCTTTTTCGGCGGTCCAGCGGAAATGCGGTGACTGAAGCAGTTGCTCCAGCATCCAGGTGAGGTAATCCTCGTGGTCGGTGGCAAGTTGTATCACCGCCCCCGGTTTCATCACCCCCGCCAGCGCGTCCAGAAACGGTTGCTGGATCAGGCGTCGCTTGTGGTGCTTGCTCTTCGGCCAGGGATCGGGGAAGAGGATGAAAGCTTTATCCAGGCACGCCTCCGGCAGCCGCGCCAGCAAATCGCGCGCATCGCCTTGGAATACCCTTACATTGTCATGCCGCCGCATGGCGGCATCCGGACCCCGCCATTCAGCGGGATGACATTGGGTAAGATACTTCAGCAGGCTGCTGATGCCGTTGATGTACGGTTCGCAGCCGATGATGCGCGCATCCGGGTGCAGCTTCGCCTGCGCCGCGAGGTGCTCGCCGCCGCCGAAGCCGATTTCCAGCCAGAGCGGGTGCACTCCCACATCCGGCCACAGGCCATGGATATGATCGCTTTCCAGCGTCAGCGCCAGCTGCGGCAGCAACTCATCCATCAGCGATTGCGGCAGGCTGCGCAGCTTGCGCCCGCGCCTGCGGCCGTAAGAAGCGAGCAGGCGGTCGGGTGCGGGTGTATCAGGGAGTGTCATGCGCATTTTTTATATTGTCATTCCCGCGAAAGCGGGGTGCCCGACCAGGGAATCCATCATTTTAAAGATGGATCCCCGGGTCAAGCCCGGGGATGACATACACAAATTAGCAATCGTGCCGATTACGCAATTACCGCCACGCGTTCGCCTTGCGCTTTGACGGCTTTGGGGAAGTAATCGCGCAACGCATCGACCAGACTCAGCTTTTCCCAGCTGAAGCCGCCCTGCGCATCCGGCTCGCGGCCGAAATGTCCGTAAGCGGCGGTGCGGGCGTAGATTGGGCGGTTGAGCTGGAGGTACTCGCGGATGCCGCGCGGGGATAAATCCACCAGCTCCGGCAGCAGCTTCTCCAGCCGTTCTTCCTCCACCTTGCCGGTGCCGTGCAGGGTGACGTAGAAGGAAATCGGCTTAGAAACACCAATGGCATAGGAAAGCTGGATGGTGCAGCGCTCGGCCAGGCCCGCGCCCACCACGTTCTTCGCCAGGAAACGCGCCATGTAAGCCGCCGAGCGGTCCACTTTCGTGGGATCCTTGCCCGAGAACGCGCCGCCGCCGTGCGGGGCTGCGCCGCCGTAGGTGTCCACGATGATCTTGCGCCCCGTCAGGCCGCAATCGCCGTCCGGCCCGCCGATGATAAACTGGCCGGTGGGGTTGACGTAGAATTCGGATTCATCGCACATCCAGCTCGGATCGGGCAGCGCCTCGATCACGTAGGGGCGCACCAGCTCGCGCACCTGCTTCTGCGTGAGTCCCGGCGCGTGCTGGGTGGAGACAACAATGGAGGTGGCCTTCACCGGAGCGCCGTTTTCATAGAGCAGGCTGACCTGACTTTTCGCATCTGGCCCCAGGCCCTTGGCTTCGCCGGAATGGCGCACGCGGGCGAGGTTGAGCAGGATTTTGTTAGACAACTGAATAGGCGCTGGCATCAGCCCCTTGGTCTCGGTGCAGGCGAAGCCGAACATGATGCCTTGGTCGCCCGCGCCTTCATCTTTCTCGCCGGCGGAATCGACGCCCATGGCGATGTCGGCGGATTGCTGGTGGAGGAGGATGTTGATCTTGGCGTTATCGGCGTGGAAGCCTTCCTGCTCGTAGCCGATTTCGCGGACTTTCGCGCGCACGATCTGCTCGATACGCTCGAAGGTGACGCCTTCCGCGCCGCGCGTTTCCCCGGCGATGACGATATGGTTGGTGGTGGCCAGCGTCTCGATGGCGGCGCGGGCATAGGGGTTTTCTTCTAAAAATGCATCCACGAGCGCGTCGGAAATCTGGTCGCAGACTTTATCCGGGTGGCCTTCGGCGACGGATTCGCTGGTGAAAACGTAATTCTGGCGGTTGGTGAGAAATAAACTGGACACGAAATGTTCCCTTCACGGTAGGTGAAACTGATATCAGGGAAGATCGTGAAGCAGAGCACGCGCGGGTAAAACCGCACATGCGCACTTAGACCATTTTTAGGGTGGCGGCAAGCACTCGAAATCTCCACCTGATGGTGGGAGGATAGCCACTTGCGCCGCAAGGTCAAGCGGATTGTGCGCTACACTTGCATAGCCCCCCTACTAAACACACGTCATCCCGGCGCAGGCCGGGATGACAGAATAAAAAAGCCATGCAAGGAGCCTCTTACTTAAAGAGGCAAAAAACTACGCATCCTCCACCGCCTTGTCGTCGGCGATGGCGCGGATCATGTCGGAGATGCGCTTGCGCACGGGGGTGGGCAGGCGGTAGTAATTGCGCATCATTTCCAGCGTTTCGCGCTTGGCGATTTCCTCGTGGCCGAAATCGGCGCGCTCGGATTCGGCGAGCGCGAACGCGCCTTCCGCCATGCCGCCTTCCGCATAGTTAGCCGGCTGATCTAATCCTTCGAAAAAATACGCCACCGGCACGCGCAGCACACCGGCGAACTCGAACAGGCGGCTCGCGCTCATACGGTTGACGCCGCGTTCATATTTTTGAATCTGCTGGAAGGTGATGCCTACTTCTCGCGCCATCGCTTCCTGACTCAGACCTTCCATGTTGCGGCGCAAACGCAAGCGCTTGCCGACATGGACATCGACAGGGTGCCCCATATTGAGCCTTTCTCTGGTGATTTGTATGATATTGAGAATGCCAGTAATAACAAATATAAAGCGTAATTCAATTAAAACCTAAACGCTTATTTAAAACAGCCCCCAGCAGACCACATACAACTATTAATAATTGAAAGATTAAATCCCCCAATATACTATAGGTTGTATCACCAATGGCTTTTGGCAAGGGGGTATCGAGCACTCCGGTATGATTTAAAGGCATTTTTTGCAATATTCGCCCATAGGCGTCCGTCACCACGCTAATGCCGGTATTGGCTACCCGCACCAGCGGCACGCCCTGCTCGATGGCACGCATCCGGCTCATGGCGAGGTGCTGATACGGCCCCGAGCTGACGCCGAACCAGGCATCATTGGTGACATTGATCAGCCACTGCGCCCGCTCCCCGCCCGATTGCATGGCGCTTTGCGGAAAAATCGCCTCATAGCAGATGAGCGCGGTGGCCGGTGGTGCACCGGGCACGGGGAACAACGCCGTTTTGCTGCCGTCCGAAAAATCCTTCGCTCCAACGATCAGCTTCTCCGCCGCCACCGGAATGAGTGAGCGCAGCGGCATGAACTCGCCGAACGGTACCAGATGGCGCTTGTCATACACGCTGGCGAAGCCCCCATCAGCGCCGAGCGCGATCAGGCTGTTCCAGACTTTCCAGTCCGGCGACTCGGGATTTTCCACCCTTAGCGCCCCCACGACCAGCGCCCCTTCCAGCGGCACGGCTTTCGCCAGCGCATGCGCCAGCTCCGAATGTGCGACGATCAGGTACGGCACCGCCGTCTCCGGCCAGATGGTATGGGTGATGCCGCTCACATCGCCGGACAGGGAAAGGTCGATCTGGCGCTTTAATATCTCCTGCTGGCGCGCCGGGTCCCATTTATGCGGCTGGGCGATGTTGGGCTGCACCAGCCTGAGCTTCACGCCGGACACGAAGCGCGCCTCCGGCGGCACCTTATCCGCCTCCGCCAGCCGCCACGCCCCGCCCGCGATGCTCAGCGCGAACGCCGCCCACAGCACCACCACCACGCGCGCACCACGCCGATGCAGCAACAGCGCCGGCGCGGACGCCAGTAACACGGTAATCAGCGACAAGCCGTAAATCCCTGTGACGGACGCCACCTGCGCACTGACGTCCGAAACCATCCACGCATAGCCGGGCAGATTCCACGGAAATCCCGTCAGCACATGCCCGCGCGCATATTCCAGCAGGCTGTATGAACATGTAAATAACAGAAGCGACGCTACCGCAGATAATAAATCACATGGCTTTCGCTCATAGCTGGCTACTGCGCCGCGCAGACAGGTAAACAGCAGGCAGGCGATTGCCGGAAATACAGCAATCACCGCCGGAAGGCCGAATAAGGCAAACGGAACCATCCAGCCAAACTTTGCAGGGTCTGTAAGCATGGAAATGCATATCCAGTACAGCCCGGTTAAGTAGTAACCATATCCCCACCACCAGCCATCCCAGAAAGCGCGTTTACGCGATGGGGCGGATTCTATCATAAAGAACAGGCCGGTGAATGCAGGAATAAGCAACGGGAACAGATACACCGGCGGCATGGCGAGCGTAGCGCAAACACCCAGTGCGAACAGCAGCAGATTGCGACGACGACCCTGCTGGCGAGTGAGGGCAAAACAGGTGTTTTCTATGGTATTCATTGGCTACGCATGCATAACAAAGAATCGCACCAGTAGCAAAAGATAAGCAGTGGAAATCATGTTACTGGAAATAAATACCGAATATCGCGATTTACTCTTACCTGCCCGGGTTCTCCGGACTTAACTGCCTTGCCGCGCTTTCCGATATAATATGAATACTACTTTTCATTATGCTCAAATGATCATCTAACCTGCTCAGCAAATCTTCAGGTATTTTTTTTCCCAGATAATTATAAAGCTTTTTTTCTTCTTTTGTAGGGCCGCCATTTTCTTGGCCCGGGAAGCGGACATGGAATGCGGCATCCCCCACATTTCTGATAATCGCTTTTTCACCATGGCGTAAGGGTTCTTCCATATCAGCAAAGAAACTTTCCGCCGCAGATGCCAAAAACGCCACCACTTTTTTGTGATCCGCAGCGACTACACGCGGGTGCTGACCTTTCTCTGGTGCAGCTGACTTCTTATCGGCAACATCCTGCAAGGCCTTCACAAGCATCGTAAAATGTTCAATCACGGAAATATCGAATTCACCGCTTCCACTTAAGCTCTTGCCACTATCATTGGCCAGAAACACTTCAATCGCCATTAGCAGCGATCGCATGTTGGACGTATAATGCTTATTCAAAATCGGATAGCGTTTGTATTCACTACCCCTCACCTCCCTCCTGTATTCCGGAGAGGAAATGCCGCGTTCTAAGTTAGTGTCTATAGCAAGCGCCGCCGCATTGATAAAATGATCGATTAATTCCTTATCTGCCGGCAAGTTCAGGAATACGCAAACGCAATCTGTAAGTGAATTGCGATCCGCGCTTATGGTATGCGGCGCATATTGCTTAAATGACCACGGCATGCTCTACCCTACTCCACCGACAGCGCCGCTGGCTCCGCATTCAGAATGCGCACTTTTTTCACCCGGCGGGCGTCGGCATCCATGATTTCGAAGGTTAGCCCAGAGGCGTGGGGGATTTTTTCGCCTACCTTGGGCACGCGGCCCAGCTCGTAGAAAATCAGGCCGCCGAGCGTGTCGTATTCGTCGCCTTCCTCGCCGGTGCGCAAGGTGATGTCCAGATAGTCTTCCAGCTTCTCCACGCGGATGCGCGCGTCGGCTTCGGCCACGTGGTCGGAGAGGCGGAAGAATTCGCGGTCCTGGTCTTCGTCGTGCTCGTCCTGAATGTCGCCGACGATTTCTTCGAATAAATCCTCCAGCGTCACCAGTCCGTCGGTGCCGCCGTACTCATCCACCACGATGGCCATGTGGCTGCCGATGCGGCGCATTTTCACCAGCAAATCGGTGATGCGCATCGAAGCGGGCACGAACAGCATCGGACGTAGAGCTTTTTTCAGCGAAAACGCCTCATCCCCCGCCATCATTGGGAATAAATCCTTGATGTGCAGGAAGCCTTCCACCTGATCGAGCGTCTCGCGGTACACGGGAATGCGCGTGTGGCGGTATTCATGGATATGCGCCTTCAGCGCTTCCGGGGTGATGTCATACGGAACGGCGGAAATATCGGTGCGCGGGATCATGATGTCGCTGACCGTCATGTCTCCAAAGGAGAGCACGTTGCGCAGCATGGTTTTTTCCTGCGGAGCGAGGCGCTCAGCTTCCTCGTGGTGCTCCTCCAGCACTTCCTCCAGCACTTCCTTCAGCGTGGCGTCGCTGGCTTTCTGGCCGAACAGCTGGCGCAGCCAGTCGCGCAACGAGGAGATGGCGGAATCGGTTCTGGCCGGTGCCGGAACGCCGGACGCCCGGTCGGCGGGACCGTTTCCGTCCATGGAAGCCTCCCGCAGGGCCAGTTGGGTAAAATGCTGATTCATAACCTAAGCGTCAGTTGTAGCACATTCTTTCGCGGAATCAAAGATAAGGATTGGAGATGCCGATTTTCTCAAGTATTTCAATCTCTAATCCCTCCATTTCCACTGCTTCCTCCTCCTGCTCATGGTCATAGCCCAGCAAATGCAGTATGCCGTGCACCAGCAGGTGCGTGAGATGATGCTCGAAGGTTTTTCCCTGCGCCTCCGCCTCGCGCTTCACCGTATCCAGCGATACAATAATATCCCCCAGATATTCTTCCTCCCCGGAAGGAAATGAAAGTACGTTGGTGGGTTTGTCCTTACTGCGGAAATCACGGTTCAGCGCCTGCACGGCCGCATCATCGGCCAGCACCGTGGTAAGGCTGGCCTGCGGGATATCTTCACATGCCGCCAACGCCGCTCGGCAGGCGGAAACGCTTAAAGAGCGGAGCCGCATTCGCTCCGCTTTCCAGCCGGGGTGATCAAGGCGGAAATCGATGCGCGGCTGTTTCCGGCGCGCAACAGCGCTAGGCTTCATTCGGCAGCGCCTGCCCGCGCTTCTTGCGGTCCCATTCGTCATACGCCTGCACGATGCGGGCGGCGAGCGGGTGGCGCACCACGTCCGCATCCGAAAAGCGCACGGTGGCGATGCCCTCGATATGCTCCACCTTGCGCACGGCGTCCGATAGACCGGATTTCACGTCGCGTGGCAGATCGGTTTGCGAGAGATCGCCGGTTACCACCATGCGCGAATTTTCGCCGAGGCGGGTCAGGAACATCTTCATCTGCGTGGCGGTGGTGTTCTGGCTTTCATCCAAAATCACGAAGGAATTGGCCAGCGTCCGCCCGCGCATGAAGGCAAGCGGGGCCACTTCAATCGCCCCGGTTTCCATCAGGTGCTGCACTTTTTCACCCGGCATCATATCGAACAGAGCATCGTAAAGCGGGCGCAGATAGGGATCGAGTTTTTCCTTCAGGTCGCCGGGCAGGAAGCCGAGTTTCTCCCCCGCCTCCACCGCCGGGCGCGAGAGGATAATGCGCTCCACCCGCCGCGCCACGAACATGGATACCGCCATCGCCACCGCGATATAGGTTTTGCCCGTGCCTGCGGGGCCGAGCGCGAAAACCAGATCATGCTTGTGCAGCGCGTCGATATATTCCGCCTGCGCCACCGAATAGGGGCGGATGACTTTTTTCATGGTACGGATTTCGCCCGCGCCTTCGTCGTGCAGGAAGCCTTCATGGTCGGTGATGTGGCCCGCCATGCGAATGGCCGCGTCCACCTGCGCGATGCCGATGTCCCTGCCCTGCTCCAGCTGGTGATAAAGCGATTGCAGCACCGATTTGCTGGCCTCCACATCCGCCGGATTACTGCCCGAAAGCGCCAGCACGTTGCCGCGCGAGCTGGCGGAGACGTTGAAGCGTTTTTCAATGCGGTTCAGGTGAGAATCATCCTCGCCGAAAAGGATCGGGACGAGGTCGTTGTTTTTAAACGTCAGGTGGGCGGTGAGCGGGCTGCCGCCCTGGCCTCCGCCTTGGCCGTTTGAGGGTTGTTTCAACCGCTTGGCTCCTTCACGGGGTAAAACCGGTTAAGTGCAATATTTACAATCTTATTATAAGCGTTTTATGCCCTTATTTCTACCCCTGCTGGCTATAAAAAAGCAATAATCCACGTTGACAAACGCTTGGATGCGTATTAAAAGGCCGGTTTCGCCGATAAAGGAATATGTTATGAAAGTGCTGAGCTCCCTCAAATCCGCCAAAACCCGCGACAAGAACTGCCGCGTGGTGCGCCGCAAGGGCCGCGTTTACGTCATCAATAAGAAAAACCCGCGCTTTAAAGCCCGCCAAGGGTAAGACCCTTACCGCCAGGTTTCCATACAGTCGCTAGCTTTCCATATACTTTGAGTATAGCAATATCGCGCTTCTATTGTCATTCCCGCATGCGCTGGAACAACAAGTAAGGGTTGCTTATCATTTCCTGCTGATCACGAACACACCCTGCTCGCCGAGCAGATTCGCCAGCCGGCTGCGGGCGCGGAAGGCGGCGGGTTCGCCTGACTGGGTCATATAGAGGCGCTGCTCGATGATGAGACCAAGTTCCTCGCACAACACCACGAAATCGCTGATGGTGCAGAAATGGATGTTCGGTGTGTCGTACCACTGATAGCTGAGCGTCTTGGTAACCGGCATGCGGCCCTTGGCGAGCAGGAAAAGCCGGTTGCGCCAATGCCCGAAATTCGGCACCGACACCACCGCATGGCGGGCGATGCGCACCAACTGGCGCAGCACTTCCTTCGGCTCCTTCATCGCCTGCAAGGTCTGGCTGAGCACGGCATAATCCAATGACTGGTCGGGGAAATAAGCGAGGTCGGTTTCCGCATCCCCCTGAATCACCGACAAGCCGCGCGCGATGCAGCGGTTCACTCCCGCCTGCCCCAGCTCAATGCCGCGCCCCCGCACCTGCTTATGCTCCTGCAGCCACGCCAGCAAATCGCCGTCGCCGCAGCCGATATCGAGCAGGGTGGAACCCGGCGCGATCAGCCCGGCAATGGCAGCGAGGTCGGGACGAAGCGGCACAGATTTATTTTCGCTCATGCATGCCCTCCCTTTGCCCGCGCGCACCCTTCCAGAAACCCGCGCACCGCCGCGTCGAGATCCGGTTCATCGAGCAGGAAGGCATCATGGCCTTTGTCACTCACAATCTCGTTATAACTAACACTAACCCCGGCGGCGTTCAGGGCGCGCACCAGGTGACGGCTCTCAGACGAGGGAAACAGCCAGTCCGAGGTGAAGGAAATCACGCAGAAGCGCGTGGAGACGTTGCGGAACAGCTCCGCCAGGTGCCGTGTGCCGCCTTCGCTCAAATCGAAATAGCTGGCGGCGCGGGTGAGGTAAAGATACGAATTGGCGTCGAAGCGCTCCACGAAGCTATAGCCCTGGTGGCGGAGGTAACTCTCGATCTTAAAATCAGCCTCAAAGCCGTAGGTGAATTGCTCGCGATCCTGCAGGGAGCGCCCAAATTTTTCCTGCAGCATCACCTCGGAAAGATACGTCACATGCGCGGCCATGCGGGCTACCGCTAAACCCCTGGCAGGGTATTTTTTTGCTTCCTGATAATCGCCGTTGCACCAGTCCGGGTCGGCCATGATGGCCTGGCGGCCAATTTCATGGAAGGCGATATTCTGCGGCGATTGGCGGGTGGCGGTGGCAATCGGCATCGCGGCAAGTACCCTATGCGGGTATTGCACCACCCACTCCAGCACCTGCATGCCGCCCATAGATCCGCCGATGGCGGCAAAGAGCGTATCAATGCCCAGATGGTCCACTAAAAGCGCCTGCGCGCGCACCATGTCGCCGATGGTCACCACCGGAAAGCGCATGCCGTAAGGCTTATCCGTCACCGGGTTCAATTCCTTGGGGCTGAACGAGCCCATGCAGCCGCCTAAAACATTCGAGCAGATGACGAAGTATTTATCCGTATCAATCGGCTTGCTGGGGCCGACCATGCGGTCCCACCAGCCGGGCTTGCCGGTGACGGGATGCTCGCCTACCAGATACTGGTCCGCCGTCAGTGCATGGCATACTAAAATAGCATTGCTGCGGGATTCATTCAGCGTGCCGTAGGTCTGGTAGGCCAGCGGGAAATCGGAGACTTCCAGCCCGCAATCGAGCTTCAGCGGCTTGTCCTTCGCCAGCAAGACGATCTTCCCGACTTCCACTTGCCGGTAATGCGGGCCGAAACAGGAAATGCGCGAATGATCCTGTGCTGATTCGGTGGCGGCGGAGGGCATGGGCGGCAAATAATGATGAATTGAGGGTTAAAGGCGGCTGCATAACACCATAAAACCTCGCTTGTGGCAAATCCTGTTGAACGGGCGGCGCTCCTATTATAGGTTGCGCGGACTTGAAGAAACATCGGCCAGAACCTTATCGCACGCGTTTTCATGATGGAATCCCCCACCCAGCAGGCGCTGGACGCCCAGCTTGCCCTGTACCGCGACCAGATCGACGCCATGGACGACCAGATCGTTTCACTGCTCAAATCGCGCACCGAGATCGTCCACCGCGTCGGCGCGCTGAAGGCCGAGCACCTGCCGGGCCGGTGCCCGCTGCGGCCCGGAAGGGAAGCCACGCAGCTGCGCCGTATCTATGCGGCGTTTCAAGGCTCGCGCTTTTTGCCGGAAGCGGCGATTGGCATCTGGCGGGCGATCATCGGCGCGTCGCTCTGCGTGGAGGGCGAGTTCCGCATCTGCGTCTATGCCACGGAGGAACACCCGGATCTGTACTGGCTGGCGAAGGAGTATTTTGGCAGCTTCATGACCATCACCCGCGAGCCGGGCGTCAAGCGCATCATGGGCAATGTGATCGACGGCAAGGCCACCATCGGCGTGCTGCCAATGCTTCGCAGCGGCGCATCCGCCCCGTGGTGGCCGGACCTTTCGCTCTCCGGCCACGACGGCCCGAAAATCTTTGCACGCATGCCTTTCCATGAGCAGCCACGCCCGGCGCTGGATAAGCATTGCGCGCTCGCCATCGGTATGATTACCCCGGAGGATACCGGCGACGATGTTTCCTTCTTCGCACTCGAAACCGAGGCCAACACCAGCATGCAGCGCCTGCAAGGAGCAATGGCCGCTGCCGGACTTGATGCCACTTGGATCGACGTGCTAACGCATGCGGACGGCTCGCGCCGCCACCTGATTGAATTTAAAGGCTTCATCACCGAAGAGGATCGATACTTCCAGTCTTTCGCCTCTGCTATGAGCGGCTCTATCGCCTCTTCCATTTTCCTTGGCGCCTACGCCTGCCCAATTACCATCCAGCCACCTGCAAGCACATCATGACCAACTCCCTTCCCACTCCGAAACCCGGCATTCTCACTATTGCCCCCTATGTCGGCGGTAAATCGTCTACAGCAGGCGCAAAGCGTGTTATTAAACTCTCCTCAAACGAAACGCCGCTTGGCCCCAGCCCAAAAGCCATAGCTGCTTATGAAGCTGTAAGCGGCAAGCTGCACCGTTATCCGGATGGGCATGCAAGCGCCCTGCGCGAAGCGATTGCGCGCGTGCACGGGCTGGATGCGGAGCGCATCGTCTGCGGGTCCGGCTCGGATGAACTGATCGGGCTTTTGGTGCATGCCTATGCTGGGGCGGGCGATGAAGTGCTCTATAATGAGCACGGCTTCCTGATGTATAAAATCTATACCCAAGGCAACGGCGCCACGCCG
>CAYPEF010000020.1:17373-22421 GCA_964409675.1 uncultured Rickettsiales bacterium
CCTAACACGGTGATGCTGCGCACCTTCTCCAAAATCCACGGCCTGCCGGCGCTACGCCTCGGCTGGGGGCTGTTCCCGCCCGCCATCGCCGACGTGCTGAACCGCATCCGCGGCCCGTTCAACGTCTCCACCCCGGCGATCGCCGCCGGCATCGCCGCCATTGAGGATCAGGACTGGATAAAGAAATCGGTGGCGCACAACACGCAGGCGCTTGCCCTGCTCACGCGCGAGCTAAAAGCGCTCGGGCTGGAGGTGGTGCCGAGCCAAGGCAATTTCTTGTTGGCAAAATTCAATGCCAATGGCGCACACACCGCCAAGGCGGCCAATGCACACCTGCTCAGCGAAGGCATTATCGTGCGTGAAGTGGCGAATTACGGGCTGCCGGATTACCTGCGCATCACCGTTGGCACGGAAGAGGAAAACGCGCTGCTGCTGGCCTCCCTACGCCACTTCGTGAGCATCGCATGAGCAGTTCACACACTTCCCCTTCTCCCTTCCAGGGAGAAGGCCGGGATGAGGGCTCTCACCTCCACACGAACGCTGGATATAGGGGCACCAACCCTCACCCTACCCTCTCCCTGAAAGGGAGAGGGAATAAAGTGGATGCATCATGACTTCCCATCCGCCTTTTGAACGCGTGGCCATCATCGGCCTTGGGCTGATTGGAAGCTCACTGGCGCGGGGGCTGCATGCGTCCGGGATTGCGCCATTCATCAGCGCGTCCGACCGTAATTTGCTTGCGCTGCAATACGGCGTCGAGCACGGCTTCATCCAGCACGCGGCGGAGCAGATGGAGCAGGCGGTGGAAAACGCTGACCTGGTGATCCTGGCCACGCCGCCTTCCGCCCTGGCGGGGGTGGCGGAATCCATCGGGGATCACTTGCGCAAGGGCGCTATCGTCACCGATACGGCCTCAGTGAAAGTGGCGGCAATTGCGGCGCTGCAGGGGGCGCTGCCGGAGCATATCGTCTATGTGCCGGGCCACCCCATCGCGGGCAGCGAACAATCGGGCGTGAAGGCGGGCAAGGCGGATTTATTCAGTGGCAGGCGGGTGACGCTCACGCCGCTTACCCCGGAAAATCCCGGCCTGCCGGCGGTAACGCAACTCTGGCAGGCCTTGGGCGCCACGGTGGAATACATGCCGCCCGACGTGCATGACCGGGTGTACGCCTATGTCTCGCACCTGCCGCAATGGCTCGCCTTCAGCCTGCGCCCGCTGCTGGAGCCGTACCTGAGCATGCGCGAGCAGCACCCCGCCTTCAAGCGTTTCACCCGGCTCTGCTATTCCGACACGACGCTCTGGCGCGATATTTTCGAAGCCAATAAAACCAATATCGAGCAGGCGCTTGCCCGTTACCTGCTGGTGCTCCAGCAGATCCGCGGCGAGTTGGCCGAAGGCATGCCCCCAGAGGCTGCTCCGGAGTCGGACGAGGCGCAGGCGGAAATCTATCTTTCGGCCCTGCCGCGCATCATCGCCTCCTGCCTGATCGCCTCCGTCTATCAGGAGGAACGCACCTCCGGTTTCAGCTTTTCCCGCTACGCCGGGACCGGCTTCGCCGACTTCACCGCCCCTGCCCAGGAAGAACCTGATAAACATCTGGAATTTATATCGAATCACCCCAAGTTAATGGTGGATGCCATCGACGCTGCATTGCGCGCCATCACGCGCCAGATTGTCACAAAAGATTAACATTACACCTCAACCCGTTATGCTAAACTTAGGCTGGTAAAAAAAGTGCCCCAGCGGCACTGCGCAAAAGGGTTTTACAGGTGGCAAAAAAACCGAACATTTCCGGTGACGACATCATCCCCGAACCGGGGGATGGTATTCCCGGCATGGTGCGCGAAAAAATCGACAATGCCGTGACTTCCTTACGCGATAAAGTCAACGATACCGGCTGGGAAGCCGCCAGCATGGGCATTGGCAAGGGTGTGCTGATTGGCGCGGCGCTGTATGTCGCCAATTCCATGTTCTGGGCCGTGGGCGGCCCCCTCCCAGTCAGCAGCGCGCTGGATTTGGGTTTCCGGCAGGGATTGTATGGCTTGTTCCAGTCACCCAACGGCGCTATCACCATGGCGCTCGGCGCGGCGTTTGGTGCGATTGGTGATCTGCAGGGCGAACACAACAAGCTGGAAAAAGACCTGGCCGAAACGCGCTCCGACGTGCAGTCCGCCAGCCGTGACTTGGCGCTGGTGAAAGCGCAGGCAAAAGACCATAACGACCTCATCACCGAAATGGCCGGGGCGCTGGACGGTAATTTCGGCTTCGTCGCCCGCGAAAACATGCGCCGCCAGCAGGGATATGGCGCACAAGGGGTGCAGCCATGATTTTACACTCACTGAGGGAACGCTGGAACTCCATTAAGTCAGGCATAAAAGCCGGATTCTCGCATATAACCAGCCTGGGCACATGGGCGAATGCAGCTATCAGCATGGGCACTATGACCGCCATTGCCTATGGCGTGAAAGCCGCCACCGGCATCGGCCCTACCGGCGCAATCGGCGAAGCGGTGCACTTCCTGGCTCCGGATCGGGATAAATTCGATGCAGCCGCCATGTTAGGAAAATTTGTGTTCGGCACGGGCTTTATCGGAACCGCCATGGCGGCAGGTAAAGCAGCTTACGGGTGCAACGAGCAGCCCGGCTGTCCGCCCTGCGCCACGCCGCAGGCAGCAGTAGCCCAGAATGCAGCACCTGCGCTTGGGCAGCAATTCAGCCCTGTTGCGCAACTCAGCCCCGGCCCGACTCCACCTCCCGGCTTTCCGGTGCAGCAATCCGGCCAGTCTTTGCGAGGGTAGAAAACATGGCGGATGATTTCAACAAAGCGGTTTCCGGCGCGGCCACCCTGGCGGTGGTCGGCGCAGGGCTGGGCGCGATGTTCGGCGGCGGTGCGCTGGCGGCGGGGATTGCCGCCATGGGCGCAGGCCCGGCGCTCGGCAGCGTACTGGAAGGCGGAATGATTGTGACCAGCGCCGCCATCGGCGCGGTGGGTGGGGCGGCCATCGGCGCGACCAGCGGCAAGAGCTTTGCAGAGCGCGCCGAACAGCCGCAGGCATCGGCACGGGCACGGTAGGAATATGGCCGAGAACGCAGCATCTCCCTCCTTTACCCAATCCCTGATGAACGGCCTCGGCGGCAGCATCAAGGGGGCGCTGCTGACCGGCGCGCTCACTGCCGCCATCGGCGCGACGCTCGGAGCCGTTGCCGGGATTGCGGCATATGATATGCCGGATACGAACGTCATCGCCAATGGGCTGAAATCCGTGGTGAACAGTTTGGCGGGCATTGTCACCAGTCAAACCGTCAGCCATGCGCCCGGCCTGCTGGCCGTGGCCACCGCAGCGGTAAGCGGCATTGCCCTTGGTATTCCCGGCGCGACGCTGGGTGCAGTGAATGGTGGCACGGCAAGCGTAATGATCAGCCGCGAAGCGAACGCCGCCGGCAAGGAACCTAGCCCGGACGTTCCAGGCAAGGATAAAGGAATGCAGCCGCAGCCTGAACGGGTGGTGGTGCTGGCGCAGCCGAATATGGCGGAGAAATTCGCCGCGCTGCGCGCAAACGAACATGGTTTCGCACAGGGGCTTGCATCGCGCAATGCCGCTGCCGGAGCGCATGCATTATCATGAAGTAATTACAACAAACATCAAAGGAGAACGACCATGGCAAACGAAAAACAAAATCCGAATCCCCTTCCCCCCGAAGCCGAAGGCCCTCCGGGCGCGGGCAGCTTCCTCGGCGGCGCACTGCGTGGCGGCGTGGGCATGGCGGTAGTGGGCGCGGTGGTGCTGGCGGCAGCGGGTGCTGCGGCTGCATACGGAATGAGCTTTACCAGTATTGCTGAAAGAGCCGCATCTACAATGAATAATATTATACCGGGAAAAACATTAGAAATAGCCGCAGGCACTGCTGCAACAGCAAAAGGGTTGATGGCTGGCGCAGGCGCTGCCATCGGCGCCGTAGCCGGCGCTGTGCTCGGCGCACCTGCTGGTGCGATGGGTGGGCTGCTGGGCGTGCGTCAGAAATATGTGGAAGAAAATGTCATTCCGCAGGTGGTCAGCGTGGCGCTCGAAAAGGGTCGCCAGATCGGCCATATCGAGCAGCAGGCTGTGGACATGGCCGCGTTTGAAGCGGAGAAGAACAGCGCCCATGCCAAGGCGGGTGTGCTGTCGCAGGTGAACGAGCCGAAGCCGGTTCTTGGTAAATGGACGGCAAACGCAGTGAACGAACAGGCCAGCCTGGCGCTCGCCGGCATGCAACCCGCCGGGCGCGCATAACCGTTCAGGCGCGATTGGCTGAAATTAGCCGGCCGCGCCTGATATTCTGATTCTCCTTTACGCTCACGCCCCGGTGCATGCCGGGGCGTTTTTTTGCGTTCAGGGAGTGAGTTTTTGCAGCAGCACTATCCCTCATGCCTGCGGGTGCAGGGAGGGATGGTGTCATTCCGAGCGGAGCGAGGAATTCTGCTTCCGCATACCGAGTAAGTCAGATCCTTCACTATGTTCAGGATGACAACTCTGTCGCCCCGGCGCAGGCCGGGGCCTATGCCACTCCTCCGCTATCGCGCAAGAGGCAAGGCATGGGCCCCGGCCTGCGCCGGGGCGACGTATAATATCAGGCCATGGCCTTGAGGAAGGAATACGGGCGCGAGGTTTTGTATTCAACGCTTGGGCTTGCAGCGATTTGGGCCGATGCTTCACCCGTTCCCCGTGGCAGGCGATGACTTCCGTTCGCCTGCGCTTTATTGAGCGCTCAATGAAGCCAAAGATACAGGGAAGGAACGAGACCGGAAGTGTTTTTTAGCTGTCGTCCTCGGCGTCCTGCAGGGTCGTCCGGGGACCCATCTATCGGCTTGCACAAGAGGAGAGATGGGTCCCCGGTTCCGCCTACGGCGGCCCGAGGACGACGAGTGGGGGACGGGGGGATGGGTATTGGCTGGACAGCGAACGCGGGTGAGGATGCCCGGGGCAGGCCCGGGCATGACATGGCGGAGATTATCAGGTGGTGATGAGATAGGCGATGGCCACATAGATCAGGTAAGCCGCCAGCAG
>CAYPEF010000021.1:0-22076 GCA_964409675.1 uncultured Rickettsiales bacterium
TTCAGCAAATCAAAGAGTTAATCGAAACCCGCGTCCGCCCCGCCGTGGCGCAGGACGGCGGCGATATCATTTATAAGGGCTTCCACGACGGCATCGTCCAGCTGGAACTCCACGGCGCCTGCTCCGGCTGCCCCAGTTCCACCATGACCCTGAAAAACGGCATAGAGAACATGCTGAAGCATTACGTGCCAGAGGTGGTGGCGGTGGAGGCGGTGTAGAGCCTTTTGTATTTTATAAGTATTTCGCCCTAGAAAACTAAAATTTAGGCATTGTAATATAATTGTAATTATCCCTTAATAAAAATGTAACATAAAATGTTTACAGTCTTTAATGTTAATTATCTGATTAACATCAAACAAAAAATAAGGGGTATTTATGAAATTACATATTCTTATGGCAACCGCAATGATTGCGCTGCCGCTTGCTTCCGGCACCGCTGCCTATGCTTTTGAGCCTGATCCATATCTGGAATATGCACCACCGACCGATCCTGTAATAGTCAAAACTCCTGAGGAAATTGATGAAGCTCTTACAGATTATTGTAAAGGAACAAAAGCTCCTGGTGATAAAATTAAATGTAAGATTGTTAAAGGTGATGATAGTCCTACAGGACAGCCAATTTGGCAGCTTACAGATCCAGCTGGTGATATAATGCCAATATATATCCATTGTGCTCCAAGAAATGTAGGGAAACTTGAAGCTGATTGTGAAGCTCTAGATAAGAAAGATAACAAAGATGATTATGACTTAATCTTTCCGGGCATAAAGAATCATTAATAATTGTGTTTTTGTTTTAATTTATAATTATTCAATAATAAGCCGCTATGAGTACTCATAGCGGCTTATTTAAATAAGCTTTTCCCTCTGAGCTTTTATATTTCAATGCTTGCTTCGGGGAGGTTCTTTCCTTCGTATCGCCGAGCGCAACGAAAGAAGCGGCACTTCCACTGCCACATGTAAAATCAGCCCGGCTATCATACTCACCGTAAGCGTTATGATGAAAAGAGAAAATCCATATTTTAAGGCAGGCATGAAACATAGGAGTGAATGAGCGATAAAAACATGCAGCAAAAACAACGGGTAGGATGCGGCACCGGCCAGATGATTCAGTTGCGCACCCGCTCGCCTGAAAGACATAGTGCGTAATACCGGAAGGCTCAGTGAAAAAATAATAGAAGTGGCAAACAGATAAATTTTGAATTTTACTGAAATAATATCAAATACATCAATAGATAAATAATGCCTCCTTAATAAGCGGAATAAGGGCGGGAGAGTGATAACAAGAACGCTTGCGCTTAACAGTAGGATTTTTACTGGACGTTTCGCCGGTATGAGATACTGGCGGTAATGATACGCGCAACACCCTGCCATAAACGGCAGGAAACCCGCTTGGTAAGATTGCAGAATGGCTTTTTTTGCCTCAGCCCATCCGATAATCCAGCCGGTAACGCCTATTGCAACAAAGAGTGACAAAACGCATAACCGCTTATTGGTTCCAATAAGTAATCCAATGACAAGGTAATAGAATAATTCTATATTCAATGACCAGGCAACGGGTATCACTGCCAATATTCTTCTATCCGAATTATATTTTTCCAACCCGAATATCGAGATATTGCTAATCCAGCCGGTAAAATCACCGGGAAGCCGGGTTATATGAAAACGCGTGCATGCGCCTTGCCAGTATAAAAGCCCGACGATGGAGATGAGTAAACACGCCCAGTACATAGGATAAATGCGTAAGGCGCGATTTGCTAAAAAACGCAACCTGTCGTTAAAGCTGGAGCCATAGGTTTCATTTAATACCTGCGTCACCAAAAAACCGCTTAAGGCGAAAAAGCAATAAACAGCTACAATGCCATATGCTTCAAACCACGTATGCGTGGCAACAACTATGCAGGCTAAATATAATCTAAAAAACCCCATATATACTGTGTACTACACTTTAGTAAAAATGGCTAAAGTAACGGCCGTGCTGATACAGTTTTTCACGAATCGCCTCAGTATCCTGCTGGTAAAAGCTGTTATCGCGGATTCCGATTTTAAAATCCTGCGCAATATGTGATGATAAACTAATTCTGCTTAAGCAGAGGAACGGTTTGGAAACCAAGTCCTCATATTTTATGAGAGATATTTTTTCTTTATTCTCCCATATCTTTTTACAAGCGGCATCGTAAATCAATACCTGTTTTGTAAGTAAATCTAAAAGATTATCTTCTAATATCTTTTTGGTCTCTTCCCAATAACTCAGTGCTCCCGGCATTTCGCCGCGGTGCAGCGGATGGTCGGGGATGCTTCGCCAGGAAGCGATGACGCCGACGGGGTCGCGCATGATCACCGCCACCTTGAACTGATCGGAGGCGCAGAGCGCGTCAAGGATGCTTAAAAACGGGCTGGTGTGCTTGACGGCCAGGGTAAAATCAGCATTTTTCACTTCATATTTCACCGGCACGTTCTGCAACAATCCTTTAGCGATTTCGCGGGAATCATGATGCTCGCGGTAAACGTTAGTGACAATATTGCCGTGGCGGTCGCGGTAATCCTGCACCGGATCGCCGCGCAGGATTTGTTCACGGATATTTTGAAAATCCTGCGCCAGCCATTCCACCTGCGCGGAAGCAGGCAGGTGCATGTTTCCCTTCATCCAGCGGAACTGCCAGAATGGTTCGGTGAGCGCCACGGCGTTGTCGCACTGGTTGATGAGGGCGGTGAGCAGCGTGGTGCCGGAGCGCGGCAGGCCGGTGATGATCAGGTTAGTGGCCATGCGACAATGTCTCCAAAACCGGCAGCCAGCGCGTGCGGAATTGCGCATAGCCATATTCCCTTGCCGTCTCGGCGGCGGCGGTCAACACGGAAGCGGGGTGTGGCAGTTGCAAGAGCGCGGGCAGTTCCTTCAGCCAGTCCTTATAGGCGCGGAAGGGCACGGCGTAGCCATTCTCGCCGTAGCGCATGAAATCCCTTCCCGCCGCCCCGTCCAGCCCCAGCACCAGCGTGCCCAGCGCGAAGGCTTCCAGCGGCACCAGCCCGAACCCTTCGGCAATGGAGAGGTTCAGTACGTAGCGCACCGCGCCCAGCCGTTGAAGGAAGGCGGTGTGCGGCATGGTGTAGCTTTGCAGTAGGCGGGATTGATAAGAATCGGGAAGGTAGGATTCCAGCAGCTTCAGCGTATAGGCATGCTCGGGATTCATTACCTTGCAGTAGATCAGCAGCTCCTGCGCTGGGCGTTGCTCCCAGGGCAGCGGAGCGCAACCGGCGGTATCAATGAAGGGCGGAATTACGCTGCTTTCCAGCCCGTACACCGAGCGCAGATATTCCTGCACCACGCTGCTGACGCTTATGTAACAATCAAAATGCGCGTCGAGAAAGGCGAAGGTGCGGAAATCCTGCACATACATCAGCTTCTTTCCCGGCAGGCGCAGGCCGAACATATGCTGCGAGAAGGACGGGTTGCAGATGAGCATGTCATCCGCCTGAATCTGCGCCTCCATGCGCGCAAGCGGCATGGATTCCATCGGCGTGTCATAGGTGAAAATGCGGTCTTTCGGTGGCATGGTCTGCACGTCCACTAGCCGGTAGCCGAACTCGCGCGCCAGCAGCCGCCCGATATGATAGGCCATATACGCCCCGCCGCGCCCGATGGCGGCATTGATCACATAGGCGGTGCGCATGAATTATTTCGCGTCTTTTATCCACCAGGTGGTGAAGCCGATATTGTATTTGGGTGAAATAGCCGGTTGGCCGAACTTGTCCCAGTAGGCGATGCGGAACGAGTTGGAATGCCAGTTGGGGATAATCAGATGCTCCCACAGCAGGATACGGTCCAGCGCCCGGCCCGCGGCGGTCAGCGCCGGTAAATCCTTCGCGCTCACCAGCTGTTTCAGCACCGCGTCCACCGCCGGGGATTTAAGGCCGGCGAGGTTATTGCTGCCCTTCACCTCGGCCTGCGAGGAATTCCACAGCAGGTTCTGCTCGTTGCCCGGGAAGAACACGCCGCGGTTGATCCAGATGGAAACCACGTCGAAATCGAAATTATCGGTGCGCTTCTGGTACTGCGCGTCATCGACCATGCGAATGGAGGATTCGATGCCCAGCCGGTCCAGGTTCTTGCGCATCGGGCCGATCACGCGCTCCATGGTGGGCTGGCGCAACAGGAATTCAATCGAGAGCCGCTCGCCAGTCTTGGCATTCACCCGTTTGCCGTCCTTCACCACCCAGCCTGCTTCCTCCAGCAGCTTCTGCGCTTTCAGGAGATTGTCGCGGATATTGCCGGAACCATCGGTCTGCGGCAGGGTGAAAGGCTCGCTGAACAGGCGCGGTGGCAGCTCGGCTTTGAACGGCTCCAGCAGCGCCAGTTCCGCTCCCTCAGGCACGCCGGTGGCGGCAAAAGGGGTGGCTTGGAAGTAAGAGGTGTTGCGCTTATAGGCATCATAGAAAATGGTGCGGTTGAGCCAGGCGAAATCGAGCGTCATGTCGATGGCTTCGCGCACGCGGGCATCGGCAAACTGGGGTTTGCGCGTATTGAACAGGAAGGCCTGCATGCCCTGCGGGATGCTGTGCTCCACCAGCTTCTTGATGATGCGCCCGTCCTTCACCGCCGGGGAATCATAGGCGGTGGCCCAGTTGCGGGCGATATATTCCTGCCGGAAATCATAGGCGCCGGACTTGAAGCCCTCCAGCGAGACGTTCTCATCGCGGTACATGTCGTAGCGGATGGTGTCGAAATTATACTGGCCCTTGTTCACCGGCAGGTTAGCGCCCCAATAGTCCTTCACCCGCGTATAGGTAATAGCGCGGCCCGGATCGACGGCGCTGACCTTGTACGGCCCGCTGCCCATGGGCGGTTCCAACGTGGCGTTTTCGAATGGGTGTTTCTCGAACCAGGCTTTCGGCAGAATCGGCATCTGCGCGGCGATGAAGGGAAGCTCCCGGTTGCCAGCGTCCTTGAGGGTGAAAGTGACGGCTCTCTCTCCGGTTTTTTCCACCTTGGCAATCTGGTCGTAAAGCAGCTGGTAGGTGGGGTCACCCTTGGTTTTCAGCGCGTCGAGCGAAAAGACGACGTCTTCCGGCGTGATCGGCGTGCCGTCCTGCCATGTCGCTTCCTTGCGAATGACGAACGTGACGCTTAAGCGGTCTGCCGCTACATCCACGCTTTCAGCGATCAGGCCATACATGCTCTGCGGCTCGTCCATCGACTGCGCCATCAGGCTTTCATAGAGCATGCTGAGCCCCGGCGCTTTCACACCCTTGAGGATATAGGGATTGAGCGAGTCATACGTCCCCATCTCGCCCAGCTTGACGCTACCGCCCTTGGGAGCGTCGGGGTTGACGTATTCAAAGTGTTTTACCTCCGGGCCATATTTCGGCTCGCCGTAAAGCGTCATGGCGTGCTGGGGAGCGGCATAGGCAGCGGGAATCACCGCCATGAACAGCGCAAGCGAAGTCATCCATGGGCGTGGCTTCTGGAAAGGATGGCATTTCATGGCCGATACTCCACATCAAATAATAATTGCTTAAAGATAATTGCATTTTGTCACTCCCGCGCAAGCGGGAATCGAGAATTTTTTACTCTACCTGTGCGGCTACGCTGGATTCCCGCTTGCGCGGGAATGGCAATTAGTTAGCTATTTCCCCATGGGCTTTGGCGCGGGGCGGTGGGGGCACCGTCGGGCGGCAGCACCGAGGCGGGTTGATGCGTTTTATGCCGGATGCTCTCAAACACGCTGAGCGCCTGCGCCACCATGGACCCGGCGTCTCCGGCATTGGCGGGCAGCAGCACGGTGGTGCTGGTGCGGGCGAGTTCTTTGAAGGCGGCTACGTACTGCTCGGCAATACGCAATGAAACCGCGTCCTCGCCGCCGGCTTTCTGGATGGCGGAGGCAACCATCTCGATGCCCTTGGCGGTGGCTTCGGATACGGCGAGGATGGCTTCCGCCTCGCCCTTGGCGCGGTTGACCTGGTCGGTCAGCGCACCTTCGGATTGCAACACCACCTCTTGCTTGCGGCCTTCGGCAATATTGATCTGCGACTGGCGCTTGCCTTCTGATTCCAGGATTGAGGCGCGCTTTTGCCGCTCGGCGGCCATCTGCAGCTCCATGGCCTTCAGCACCGATTGCGGCGGGGTGATATTCTTGATCTCGTAGCGCATGCACTGGATGCCCCAGGTCTGCGCCGCCTGGTTGATTGCGGTAACGATATTGGAGTTCAGCTGTTCGCGCTCCTCGAAGGTTTTATCAAGGGTCAGCTTGCCGATTTCCGAGCGCATGGTGGTCTGCGCCAGCAGGGAAAGCGCATAGACTGGCTCGCTGACGCCGTAGGACGCGGCAATGGGGTCGATGATGCGCACATAGAGAATACCGTCCATTACCAGCGTCACGTTATCGCGCGTGATTGCCGCTTGCTCCGGCACATCCACGGCGCGTTCCTTCAGCGTATGCTTATAGGCCACGCGCTGGAAAAACGGGATGAGGAAATTCAGGCCGGGGTCCAGCTTGCGGTCGAACTTGCCGAAGCTCTCCACAATCCAGGCTTCCTGCTGTGGCACCGTCTTCACCCCCATGAAAATGGCGATGACGACAATGGCCAGTACGGCAAGTGCGATTTCCATGCGAACGCTCCTTCTGGGATTGAGTATTAATGTTTCGGCCGCACGATGACCAGCGACCCGCGCACATCGCCCACCGTCACCCGCGCGCCGACTGGCAGTTCGTCCACCGCTGCGTCATGCGCCAGTTCGGCGGCCATGATGGTGCCGGACCACATTACCTGCCCTTCGCGGTTTTTAATGAGCGGTGCACCGTGCACGGTGGCCAGCCCGCCCACCAAACTGTCATAGGCGGGTTTCTGATGCAGCCGGATGCGCCATTTCTGTAGTGGTTTCCACAGCAGGGCCGTCCAGATGGCGGTGGCGAGGAAGAAAATAATGCCTTGCAGGAGATAATTGGTTTCGCTCACCAGCCCGGTCTGAATCGCCATGCCTGCAATCAAGGCGCCGAGGCCGGCGAACATCAGCCCGATGCCGGGCAGGCCAAACGCCTCCAGCGCCATCAAAACGACGGCGGTAATCAGCCAGATATAAGCAACCGAAATACCGATCATAATACATGCTTATACAATCTCTTGCCGGTATATACCAGCGTTTTCGGAAAAACCGCTTTCACCATGCGGCATATCGCGGCATGTTATAGGCGAAATGCAACCGGATGGTAAGGGAACCGCCATGAAATGGCTGTTGCGGGGGGTAATACTGGCGCTGCTTGCCGCATTGCACCCGCTTTATCTGTATATAACGGCGGATGTCAGCTGTTTGCGCAGCGCCTGTACCTATCTGCCGCCGCATTCCGCCACGCCGCGCCAGGCGGGGCTTGCGCTTTACAATGCCCCCATGCCGCGCGCGCTGGTGGAGGCGACATTGATTCAGGAAAGCTGCGCTTTCTACCGGACCGGCGCCTTGCAGCCGGACCGATACTGGCGTCCGGTCCTTGACTGGCTGCTGGAAGGCAAGCGGATAAACAGCGTCAGCACCATTACGCAGCAGATCGCCAAGAATATCTTCGTCGGCGCGGATTATTCACTCTACCGCAAATACCGGGAGGCGATCTATGCGCTGAAGCTGGAGCAGTATTATACAAAAGACGAATTGCTGCTGATTTACATGAATATCGTCGAAACCGGCCGCGACATGTATGGTTTTAAGGACGCCGCCTGGGTATATCTGCATAAGGAACTGGATGAACTGACCGCCGCAGAAGCGGTGGCGCTGGTGGACATGCTGCCCAACCCGGCGCAGCGGGAGGAACGCTGGCGGAAGCCGCATTATCCCCGCTATCTCTACCCCTATTATTTACGACGCGTCATATTGCTGACCGACACGGAAGCGCACGCAAAGCAGCAGGTGCAAGCTTTTTATTCGTACCTCGGGCACAATCGGATTGCGGCTTCAGGCGAGGATTTTGCTACGCTGCGCTACGATCAAGTGGGTTTTTCCTACGTGATGACGTTACGGGAAAACTGGTTGGTTGCAACGGATGACTATATACCCGCATTTTACACTGTCAGCTCACGCTGGTTTATCTGCCCATATTCGGAGACAATCCTGGAATGACAGATTGATCGTATCAGCGTGTTCCGGTGCCGGCAGCTTGCGCCATTCCGGGGCCGGAAGCATTTAAGCGGCTAGTATGGCTATCGGGAAAGACCATTTTATCCTGCGGTTTATAAACGGCGCCAGTGTTAAATACTTCATCAGGTCCATCGCAACGGCCTGTTTGCTCATGGATTTGGGCAATGCGACGTGCATAAGTTATTAGTGAATCCTTATCAACTTTAGTAACCTGGTCGCCTGTCTCAGGGTCAATAGTTCTTTCAACCAAGGGTTTTTCATTAGGATAAATAGGTGGAGGCGGCTTCATGCCTTTTATGCCCTCACGGGTGGTTATTACACCGGTAAAAGGATTTTTGTACTCATATTGCGGCTGAACCATATGTATTTCCAGTTTTTCGCCGTTAAAAGCATCGCTATACGCTTTTTCCAGCGTTTCAATATTTTCAAGGATATTACGTCCCTCGGATTTTGCTTTATCCAGAAGCTTTAGGAGATTTCTAGGATAGCGAAATATATCTTTACGCTGGCCAATGCGAGCGACATGAGCCATTTCGGCTTGTCCATCCTCAGTCTTGGCGGCAGGGGGCATATTTAGTTCACCGGGATTTACCTTGAATGCATCACGCACAGCATATGCGCCTGTGGCCGCTGCAGCAGCAATAATGCCTCCTTTAACAGCGGTATCTAATGATGTGTGTTTTTTAAAAAATTTCCCAAGCCTGGAAGGGGCTGGAGCTGTAACTGTAGGTACCGCAATTTCAGAGGTAGAGTCGCCCGTGGCTGGTTCAGCAACAGCTGGGCTTTCCAGAAGCGATACAAGCGGATGCTTTTCGAGATAAGCATCGTATTTTATTCTGCGTCTCGGGTCTCCAACAGGCAACGATGCGCGTATATCATCGTGTTGCCCACAGGATAAAATATTCCATACAGGCGGTGTGATTTCATGATCGTTAAAACGGCGTGGGAGATGAGTATGTACTAGTTTTACCGACGGCTGGTTATGTTGATCTTCCTCCAGCGCATCGCCTATAGTTTTAATATTTCCATTTTCGTCTACTTCATGACGGAATGTAAATTGTCCATTCTGCCATTCCGATACCAGTTCGTTATTCTTCGTAGCGAAAACCGGGTTGAGAGAGTGAGAACGAACGGGTTTGTTGTTGCGTGTATAATAGATATATCCGGCGAACCGGACTCTTTCATCACCAATTCTTGCGTGTTTTTCCGTCGCATGTACCAGCTTATCCAATTCGGCTGCCGTGGTGTATGCTTCCCCGTTGTCTTGATTAAAATAAACGCGTGCGCCATGCGCTAACGTTACAACCGGGCTATTAGGATAAGCAAAAACCTGAAAATTCCTGCCTTCTACACGGATACTTTTTTCGGTATTCAAAATCTGTAACCGATTAAGTTCAGCTGAATTGCCAATCGGATCTTTATAATACCACTTGCTTTTTTTACCTAAATGATCGGGCAGAGGTGCGTCCTCTGCGTTAATGGCATCAATGGTAGTAGTGCTTAACCAGTCGCGTTTGCAGATTGCTTTACGGACAGCTTCCTGATCGGCATTAGGATAGGGCTTTTCCCTGCTACGGTATGTGTGTTCGATATAACCTTCTATATCCTTTATATTAAATCCTAAATAAAGGCGCTCTTCCGTATCTCTAGGTGTACCTGATCGAACGGGAGTTTTTACCGGAGGGCGAGAAATTACATTAGTATAGAAATTTTTTAACGGCATCTAAAACTCGTCAGGAAAAATGTAAAAAATGTAGGCAAATTATAATTATTTCATGCCATGCTGCAAATTAATAATTTCACCGGAAGCGTTATGCTTGCCGGGAGTATTCATAATTCTTAAATATGCAGATAAACTAAACGTTTATCACTTCGGCAGCGGTAACGGACTGTCGGAGAGCGTATTCAAATACGCAATCAGATTCGCACGATCTTCCGGCTTTTTCAAACCGGCATAGGCCATTTTGGTGCCGGGGACGTCTTTTTTCGGATTGGCGAGGAAGTTGGAAAGTTCCTGGAAATCCCATTTGCGCTTGCCGTGCAGGGCTTTGAATGCTTCGGAATAGCTGTAATCATCCTTGTGAGCGAAGCCGGAGCCGACCAGACCGTACTGGTTGGGGCCAACGCCGTTCTTGCCGCCTTTTTCAAAGGTATGGCAGGAGGTGCATTGCTTGACCAGCGCCTGGCCCTTGGCGGGGTCGGCCTTGGCGAGCAGCGGGGCAATCTCTACCGGCTTTTCCTCGGCGGCCGGCGCTTCGGCGGCCACGGCGTTTTCCGCCACGGCGATGCTGAAGCCGCGCTTGGCTTCCGTTTCCTCGCCTTTATTCGCTTCGTACAGCCCTTCGCTGACGATGCCGGATACCATGGCGATAATGCCCGACAGCAGCACCGCCGCCGCGATTTTATTCAGTTCGAGTCCGTTCATACCGTACCTTTATGTAAGGATAAATGGTTGTGTTTCTGCGCCTAGCTATAATATGCTGCCGCCTTCAGTTCAATGGACATTTATATCTTTTTTACGCTGAAACCGTGCTTCACCCGATCATCCTGATTCCCGCCCGCATGGGCGCTACCCGCCTGCCACGCAAGCCCCTGGCCGATATCGGCGGCAAGCCGATGATCGTGCATGTGGCCGAGCGGGCGATGCGAGCCGATATCGGCCCGGTCTATGTGGCCTGCGACGACGCGGAAATCGCCTGGACGGTGGAAAATGCCGGCGCGCGCGCCCTGCTCACCCGCCCGGACCACGCCTCCGGCTCCGACCGCATCTGGGAAGCGCTGCAGCAGATCGACCCGTACGGGCGGCACGACATTATCATCAACGTGCAGGGCGACATGCCGACCCTCGACCCGCGCGTGATCGCGCAGGCGGTGGAATTGCTGGAGGATACGCAGGTGGACATTGCCACGCTGGTGGCGGAAATTCGCGAGGAACGGGAAAAAACCGACCCGGCGGTGGTAAAAGCCATCGTCAGCTGGCAGGAGGCGCGGCAAGGCAAGGCGCTCTATTTCACCCGCGCCACCGCCCCTTACGGCGAGGGACCGCTATACCACCATATCGGCCTCTATGCATACCGCAGGCAGGCGCTGCAACAATTCATGTCCCTGCCGGTAAGCCCTCTGGAGGCGCGCGAAAAACTGGAGCAGCTGCGCGCGCTGGAAGCGGGCATGCATATCGGCGTTGCGCTGGCGGACACGGTGCCGCTTGGCGTGGACACCCCTGAAACACTGGATATCGCAAGGAGAATGTATGCAGAAAACAACCTATGACGTCGTGGGCATCGGCAATGCCATTGTTGATATATTAAGCTATTGCGACGAGGCGAAGCTCGCGCAGGAAGCGCTTCCCAAGGGCAGCATGACACTGATTGACGAAGCGCGCGCCGACGCGCTCTATAAAAGCCTCGGCCCGGCCACCGAATGCTCGGGCGGTTCTGCCGCCAACACGCTGGCGGGGCTGGCCTCGCTCGGCGCAAACACCGCCTTCATCGGAAAAGTTCGTGATGACCAACTGGGCGGCATTTTCCGTCATGACATGCGTGCCATCGGCGTCGAGTTCCTCACTCCCGCGGCCACGCAAGGCCCCAGCACCGCCCGCTGCCTGGTCTATGTGACGCCGGACGGCCAGCGCACGATGGCGACCTATCTCGGCGCCTGCAGCGGCGTGGCGGAGGCGGATATTGATGAAAAGCTGATCGCGCAAGGGGCCATTACCTATATCGAAGGCTATCTGTGGGACGAGCCACATGCCAAGGCCGCTATCCGCAAAGGCATCGCCGCCGCGCGCAAGTCCGGCGCGCGCATTGCACTCACGCTCTCCGATACGTTCTGCGTCGAGCGCCACCGGGCGGAATTTTTGCGGCTGATCGAGCAGGAGGTGGATATATTGTTCGCCAACGAAGCGGAAATCCTCTCCCTGTTCCAGACGCCGGACGTAAAAAGCGCCGCTGCCTCAGTGCGGGGATTATGCCAGGTGGCCGCCATCACCCGCAGCGAACAGGGTGCGCTGATCGTAAGCAAAGACGAACTGCTCGACGTGCCTACCCAGAAGGTGCCGCAGGTGGTCGATACCACCGGCGCGGGCGATCTGTTTGCGGGCGGGTTTCTTTACGGGCTGTCACGCGGCTGGGATTACACGGCGTCGGCGAAGCTCGCTAACGCCTGCGCTGCGCGCATCATTCAGCAGCTGGGCGCGCGCTCGTTGCAGCCGCTGGATAAGCTGGTGGCATGAAGCATGGGCTGAAGCTTTATCTGGAGCCGCCGCTGCTGGTGGTGCTGGCGCTGGGCTTTTCCAGCGGCCTGCCGCTGGCGCTGGTGCTTTCCACCTTAAGCCTATGGCTTTCCGAAGCCGGGGTGGATAAAACCGCCATCGGCCTATTCGCCTCCGTCGCTACGCCCTATTCGCTGAAATTCCTCTGGTCGCCGCTGGTGGACGGTGCGCCGTTTCCCTACTTAAGCCGCCTGTTCGGCCACCGGCGCGGCTGGCTGATCGGCACGCAAGTGGCGCTGATTGCCAGCATCCTACTGCTAGGCGGCGTTAATCCCGCCGCCGATGCATGGGCGACGGCGCTGGCGGCGCTGCTAGTGGCATTCTGCTCCGCCACGCAGGATATTATCATCGACGCCTACCGCGTGGAATCGCTGGCGGAAGACCGGCAAGCGGCAGGGGCCGCTATGTCGGTGTTCGGCTACCGGGTGGGGATGGTGGTCTCTTCCGCCGGGGCGCTCTATCTGGTCAGCCCGCTCGGCTGGCACGGCACTTATTATGTGATGAGCGCGCTGGTCGGCGTCGGCCTGCTGGCGGCGCTGATGGCGCGCGAGCCTGAGCGTCATGCCGTGCAAGTCGTGCGGCTGCGCTGGACGGCATGGCTGCGGCAGTATGTAATCGAGCCGTTCGCGGACTTCATGCGCCGCCCGCAATGGCTGACCATCCTGCTATTCATTTTCTTCTATAAATTCGCCGATGCGTTTATCGGCATCATGACTAACCCGTTCCTGCGCGAGGTCGGTTTTTCGCGGGAGGATATTGCTTCCATCGTCAAGATCTTCGGTTTTTTCGCCACCATTGCCGGCAGTTTCATCGGTGTATGGATGGTGCGCCGCTTAGGAATCATGCGCAGCCTGTGGATCGGCGGCTTGCTGCACGGGCTGACCAATGCCATGTTCATCGTGCAGGCGCGGGTGGGGGCGGATACGGATATACTGGCGCTTGGCATCACGCTGGAAAATGTCAGTGGCGCAGCGGGCACAGCGGCGTTCGTGGCTTATCTTAGCTCGCTGTGCAACCTGCGCTTCACGGCCACGCAATATGCGCTGCTGAGTTCCTTAAGTGGCGCGGCGCGGGCCTGGTTTTCCACCCCGGCGGGCTGGGTGGCCAAGACGTTCGGCTGGGAGGCGTTCTTTGCATTCTCGGTGCTGCTGGCACTCCCCGGCTTAGTCCTATTGTCCTTACTAAACCGGCAGAGATAATCTACTCCAGTTAATCTTCAGGTGGGAAGAAGTCCGGGAACGGTTCCGGCGCGGGTGCTGGTTCTGGTGCGGGGGCTGGTTCCGGTGCGGGTGCTGGTTCCGGCGCGGGTGCTGGTTCTGGAGCGGGTGCTGGTTCTGGAGCGGGTGCTGGTTCTGGAGCGGGTGCTGGTTCCGGCGCGGGTTCCGGCGCGGGTGCGGGTTCCGGCGCGGGTGCTGGTTCCGGTGACGGGTTAGGCTCTGGCGCAGGATCCGGCTCCACCAGCAAAGATCCGCTTTCGTTTTTCACTACTGCGCGTGCAGTGATAAGACGTACAGTGCCAGTGTGGTCATTTGCAAAGAAATATCTTACTCCGGGAGTGACCAATGGCCAGGGATAGGTAGCCTCATACAACACTACCTGACTATCTGTGCCTGGTCCTTCAGTCGCTTGGTCGGCGTCGTGCTGGCCATTGCCGTTAATATCCTCATATTCACTGCAATCAGCGTTTAGACAAGGCTCAGGCTTGCCGATTTTATTGAAATCCGTATAAGCCTTTGCGCTGAACGATAGTTTATCCGCTTTCAGCACCCCGCCTGATAAGCGTATGAACTGTTGCCGAATATAGTTGGTATTGCGTGCCGTGCCGGTAGGAACATAGCCAGTTTTGCCAACACGTGCGGCAAAGCTGGTGGCTCCTTCCATCACGGCGGTAATGAACATGATGATGGAAAGTTCCACAATCACCATCACCAGCAGGAAGAAAATTGGTGCGATAAAAGCAAATTCAATGGCTACCGCGCCATCGGCGCGCTTTGAATCCAGATGTTTTCTTTTACGCCGAAGCAGCTTCAACGTGGCCTTGTAGCGGGTATGAAGTGTGCTGTATTTCATCTATTTGCTCAGCCTGACGGTATATTGCAGGATGCTGTCGCCAATGGCGTGGAATGCGGTTTTTAAATCGTCCGAGGTTGGCGCGTAAAAATAATTCTCCGGCCTGCTGGCACAGTTGCGCAATAAATCCTGGTCAATGTCCGTATCCGAGCCAAAGCCGACTGTATAGACATCTATCCCAGAGGCCTTAATATTATTGCACAGGGTGGCGGTGGTATCATTATCATTGGATACTGTGACCCCATCTCCTGTGTAGATAGTATTGCGTCCGTCTGTCATTAGGATCAATATTTTCTGCACTTTTTCGTTTGGCGTCAGCGGAAGGGAGGGGCGACCTGCATCCCAGATGGCCTGCCATTTAGGAGATAATGTATACCATCCCCACATCAGTCCCACATTAATGCGGGTATCTCCGGTAGGCTGCATAGAATTGATGGTATTCATGATATATGCCTTTGTACCAGAGGCAAAGAGAATCGGTGGCAATTCATACCCATTTTCACTGGGGATGTCATACCACGTGCCTTGCGGAAGATCGGGATTGTAAAAATTGGGAGTCGGATAGGAGGGAGACCCAGGAGAATCCGAGTAATATGATGATGGATAGCTTAAAGGCTCAAACCCGCCATGCGTACTAGCATAAGCAGCATTAAATGCATTTCTGGCATCATCATCTAAATTAATCATGTAGCCGCGATTAGAGCGGAATCGGGTTGCGTCGCTCGTTGGTGGGTCATCAGTATATTCATATGGGTTATTTGATTTTGGCAAATCAATGTCTCGATTTGAGAGATAATAAAGCTCTGGGCCAAATCGGGTTAGGTAGCTGGTAAGCTGATAGCCCTTGCCTGGTTTATTCAGCCCAACAATATTAGAAATGCCAGGCAAGTATGTGCCGCTCCGCGCAAGATAATTAAAATGGACGTAATAATGTCCTTCGAGGAATAAGTAGTAAAAAAAAATGTTGTTTCTCAATTCGGCTGATAATGGACTAGGTACGGGAATTCGGATGCTGGACGAATATGGAATTACAGAAACAAATAAATTCGGCAACGTACTCTTATTATCGAACAAGATGTCCATCAAATCCGCTGACGCCTGTTTTAAGCCGTCAATTTTACCACTTTTGTTCATGGAGCGTGTTGAATCCAATACCATTGCCAATTCCACGCGCTGCTCAGTTTCCAGCGTTAATCCAAGCGTAGCCTGAGATTGGATATTCAGCGTGATCTTATCTTTTCCAAGTAGGGACATCAGCGTCATTGGTACGTCAATTTTCATTGAGCCGTCGAATACCTGCTGTTTATCTATTCCCCCAATGCCGGCAGATTTGGTAATGGTGAAATCATGCTGTGTTGTTCCAAGATAATACGGGGGATAGTTGGTATTAAATATATTTTGCGCTTCGGTAGTAATGTCCGGTAGGGATTGTGATGACGCTGCGGCCCCCAATACGGCGGCATCCAGCGCGTTCTGCGCCTTGCCGTAAGCTGCATGCATACGTGCTATATCTACCGCCACCCCAGCTGCGGTGATAAACAAAGGGATCAGCAAACCCAGCATAATAAGCGTGCTGCCTTCATCATTAGCGAAGAAGGATTGTTTTTTATCCCTTTTTATCAGTAGACTAAGCATGTGTTAAAACACTTTCTGTACGGGGTAGGCATATTGGCCTTGCTCCCTAAATAATCAGCTATTGCCAATACAATACTAAAAATTTATTAATATTTGAATAATATTATGCTAATATAAACTGAATTGATTGCGAATCAGATATTTGCATTAAAGCTTTATATATTATTTTACATTACAATAACAGTAATTGCGCTAAACAAACGGCATAATCAATTGTCAAAACCATTTGCCTCTTTCATTTTTACTGAACAAGCAGTCGCCGCAATTGATTTTGCGTTGACATTGCCATTATTGCTTACGCTGTTTGTTGGCGTCACTGAAACGGCGCGCTATGCCATTTTACATCAAAAACTCGATAAAACGGTCTCTTCCATTTCCGATATCATTACCCGACGCGATACAATTACGGCGACGAATCTCAATGATTTAAAAGATGCAGCGCAGCAGATTGTGGAACCTTATGATCTGGAACAGCAGGGGACGCTGATTTTCTCCGGCGTGCAAAATTCGGCCACGGCCCCGGAACCATGCCTAAATACATCAACACCTTGCATTGCATGGCAATATTCGCCTGTTGGTATGATAAAACCTGGCGTAAGTCGATTAGGTTCCACCGGTGATAATCCGGCAATGCCGGAAGGGTATCAAGTGGCACTTAATCAAAACGTGGTAGTGACAGAGCTTACTTATGATTTTCAGCCACTATTACCAATGACCGCGCGAGTTATTTCCAGCCTGAGACCGCATACTATTTATAAAGTTGCGATGTTTAAAGCTCGTAATGGCAAGCTTATCAGTATCACCCCGGACTGAGTACTTTCTTTAATGGCGGAAATGCCTTATGCCGGTAAAAAGCATGGCGATGCCGTGCTGTTCCGCCGCCGCCACCACTTCCGCATCGCGGATGGAGCCGCCGGGCTGGATGATGGCGGCGATGCCCGCCTCTGCTGCCATTTCTACATTATCGGCGAAGGGAAAGAACGCATCTGAGGCCAGGGCCGCGCCCTGGGTGGTGAAGCCCGCCGCGAGGGCTTTGCGGCAGGCGATGCCGGTGGAGTCGATGCGGCTCATCTGTCCGGCGCCGATGCCGATGGTGGCATTATCCTTCACCAGCACGATGGCGTTGGATTTGACATGCTTGGCTACTGTGAATGCAAACAGCATGTCGGCATGCTGCTGCGCGGTAGGCGCATTGCGCGTGGCGGCTTCCGGCGCTTTCTCGCCGAGGATGCGCGTATCTTCTTCCTGATAGAGATACCCGCCGGAGACGGAGCGCAGCGTCATGCGCGCGCGCGCCGGGTTCGGCATGGAGCCGGTAAGCAGCAGGCGCATTTTCTTTTTGGCGGAAAGCCGTGTAATAGCCTCCTCGCTGGCATCGGGGGCAATCAGTACTTCCACGAACAGCGATCCCATGGCCTCGGCAAAGGTAAGGTCCAGCGGGCGGTTGACCGCAATAATACCACCGTAGGCGCTGGTTTTATCGCAGGCGAAAGCCTTGTGATAGGCGTCGGTGATGCTGGCCCCAAGCGCCACGCCGCACGGATTGGCGTGCTTGATGATGGCGACCGCCGGCTCGGAAAATTCGCTCACCAGCTCCAGCGCCGCGCTGGCGTCGTTTAAATTATTATAGCTGAGCGAACTGCCGAGCGCGAGCTTCGCGCTGGCCATGCTCGGCCCTGCTTCGCCGCTGGCGTAGTACGCGGCTTTCTGGTGCGGGTTCTCGCCGTAATGCAGCACCTGTTGCAGGCTGCCGGTGAGGCTGAGCTGCGGCGCAAATAGCGTATCGCGCGCGAACCAGCGGCTAATAGCGCTGTCATAGGCGGCGGTGCGCATATAGGCCTTTCCGGCCAGTTCCTTGCGCAACGCAAGCGTAGTGCCGCCCTGCCGCCTGATGTCCTCCTGCACGCGTGCGTAATCGGCGATGTCGGTGACGATGGTGACGGAGGCGTGATTCTTGGCGGCGGAGCGGATCATGCTGGGGCCGCCAATATCAATATTCTCAATGCATTCCTCCTCCGACCCGCCGCGCGCCACCGTGGCTTCGAATGGGTAGAGGGTGATGACGGCGAGGTCAATCGGCTGGATACCATGCTCCTTCATCGCCTGCATATGCGCCGCTTCGTCACGCCGCCCCAGTAATGCGCCGTGGACGCGGGGATGCAGGGTTTTTACCCGCCCATCCATGATCTCGGGAAAGCCGGTATAGTCCGAGACTTCCGTTACCTTGATCCCGGCGTCACGCAACGCTTTGGCGGTGCCGCCGGTGGAAAGGATGTCGGTGCCTTGTGCTTCTAAAAAGCGGGCGAAATCGAGCAGGCCGGTTTTATCGGAGACGGAGAGCAGGGCGCGTTTAACGGGAATAATGGTCATGAATGGGTAGCTAGCGCATGGTTAATGGGTGCAATGTCGGCGCTGGCATAGTCGGGCACCAATTCATGGAGCAGCGCCAGTGCCAGCGATTCGTGCCTCTGGGTACAGTGCAACGCCAGTAAATCAAGCTTTTTCTTTAAGGCTACCACATCAACGGGAGCGGGTTTTGCTAGGAAAATGCTGGTATGTTCGGTACGCTGCTCGCTTTCGGTATCGTAAAACAGCTCCTCGAACAGCTTCTCGCCCGGGCGGAGGCCGGTATAAGTGATCTTGATGTCCTGATCCGGGCGCAGGCCGCTTAAGCGTATCATTTGCCTTGCTAAATCGTCGATGCGCCCCGGCTCGCCCATGTCGAGCACGAAAATGCGTTCTCCGGCATCTGGCGAGGCGCTGCCGATGGCGGCGGCCTGGATCACCAGCTCCACCGCCTCGCGGATGGTCATGAAATAGCGCACCATGTCGGGGTGGGTGACGGTGAGCGGCCCGCCCTTGGCCAGCTGGCGCTGAAACAGCGGCACCACCGAGCCGGTGGAGCCGAGCACATTGCCGAAGCGCACAGTCACGAAATGCGTCTGCGCCCCTGCCCCGGCGGCCTGGCAGACCATCTCCGCTAGCCGCTTGGTAGCGCCCATGACGTTGGCGGGGCGCACCGCCTTGTCGGTGGAAATCAGCACCATGGTGGCGCAACTGAAGCGCTGACAGGCCTCGGCCACGTTACGGCTGCCCAGCACGTTGGTGGCGATGGCTTCCACCGGGTTGTCCTCCGCCAGCGGCACATGCTTGACGGCGGCGGCGTGGAACACGATTTCCGGGCGCTCTTCCTGAAACATTCGCTCCAACTGCGCCGGGTTGCGCACATCCCCGAGGAGTGCGCGCGTGACGCAGGTGGGCGCGGCCTCGCGCACCTCGGCGTCGATCTGGTAAAGCGCATATTCATTTTGCTCAAAGAAAATGAGCTTGCTCGGCGCATAGCTCGCAATCTGTCGGCACAGCTCGCCGCCGATGGAGCCGCCTGCCCCGGTCACCAGCACCCGCTTGCCGGCAATGAAGCGGCGCATGGCCTCGCGGTCATGCGTCAATTGCGGGCGGCCCAGCAAATCCTCGATAGCGATGGGGCGGATATGGCTGCCCTCATGCATACCTTCCTTGAATTCGCTCATACTGGGAAGTTGCCCGAGCGTCATTCCCAGCTGGTCGGCGATGCGCAGGAAATGCCGTATATCTGCCGCCTTGTATTCTCCAGCCAGAATGATGCGCTGCGGCTTCCTGCCACGTCGCTCGAACCGCGCCACGATAGGCTCGATGCCCGCGCTCATGTCGTAAATCGGCACGCCGTGGATGCTGTGGCCGATCCGCTTGGCGCGGCTATCGAGAATCGCCACCGCCTGATATGCCGCTTCGCGCTCCATGCGCAACTCGCGCAAAAACAGCTCGGCGCGGTTTGTGGCCCCGATCAGGAGCACAGGAATCGCCGGGCGGCGGCCATAGGTATGTTCCGGCAGGCGCAGCGTGCGGTCTTTCACCGCCCTGTAAAGAAAACGCGGTCCGCCAAGGAGCGCCAGCAGCACCAGCCAGTTGATGGTCAGTGCCGAGCGCGGAAAACCCTCCAGGCGACTGATAAAGAACATCACGAAGGAAAAGAGCAGGATGGAGAGCGTGACCGCGCGTGTAATGGTGGCGAGGTCTTCAATCGAGGCATAGCGCCACAAGCCCCGGTACAGGCGCATGGCAATAAATACGCTCATGCTGATGCCGGTAAAGAGCAGCGTCCCCATCAGCAGGTAGGGCGCTGCCTGGTCCATTCCCTGGCTTCCTAAGCGCAAATACAGCGACAGCGCGAAGCTCGCTGCCGCCATCAACGAGTCATGCGCAAACGCGATGGCGCCGCGATGAAAGCGAAAGATATTCATTTTCTCAGCGCATGCCTGGGCGGCCGGGTGAAATTATGCATCAGCGCACCCACCATGGCATAGGCGACAAACAGGTCAAATAGCGCCAGCTCCGGCATAATCAGCGTAAAAACGGTCAGGCAGATCAGTAGTATATTTACACCGAGGATGTTCTCCACCACTAGCCGGTGACTGCGGCCGTTGCGCACGGCGCGCTGATAGTAATGCTGCGAATGCGCCTGCCAGATTTTCTCACCGCGCCAGAGGCGTTTTAAGAGTGTCAGCGTGCTGTCGGTTAAATAATAGGCGGGCAGGATCAGTGCAGGGTAAACATACCGCATATCCTTTATAATGGTTCCTCCCTGCATCGAGGAAAACAGCAGATACCCCAGCAGTAATCCCAATGAAATACTGCCGACATCGCCCAGGAAAATCTTCGCCGGATGCCAGTTCCACCATAAAAAACCGCTGCCGGCGGCCACCATCAACAGCGCGAAAATGGAAAGCTGGTTGCCGAACATGCCGGTGGCGGCGGTAATTAAACAGATACCGATGCCGATGCTGATCACCTCGGCGGCGGCGATACCGTCAATCCCATCCATGAAATTGAACAGGTTAATGAACCAGACCCAGCATCCTACCACCAGCAGGTAATCCAGCCAGGCGGGGATCAGGTCGCCGAACAGCACGAACTGCGCGTCTTCCTGTACAATTAGCACGCAGAACAGCTGTACCAGCAGGCGTGTGATCGGCGATAAGGTAATCATATCGTCCAGCAGCGACACGGTGGCGATCAGCGCCAGCCCGATGATCAGCCAGTAGCTGGCATCGGCGGCGAGCAGAAAGACGATCAGTGAAAACACCACCGCTACCCCGCCGCCGCGCGGTGTCGGTGCGGTATGGTTGCTGCGCTGGTTGGGACGGTCGATAAAAAGTGGGTTGCGCCGCAGCGCCAGGATCATCAGGCGCGTGCCCAGCAGGGAAAAAAGGAACGCGCCCATGCTGATGAAAATATAATAACCTGGCCGCGAAAAGATAAACGCGCCCATACTGGCCGGAACCAGGTAATATAAGTGGTTGACGGCAAAATCAAAAAAAGCGGAGGTCTGCTCTTGCATGTGCTGGTTAGGTAAAGCGGTGTTTCACGCCGGTGGAATGACAAAGAAATACAATGCCTGACGCAGGAAAACCCGTATCACCCTTGCCCGCCCAAGTCAATCAAACCACTATATCGCTTTGTAGATTAAGCCGGGTTAGCATGCTAGCGCCGCCCGAACAGCCGTTCGATATCGGCTTTTTTCAGCTCCACATAGGTGGGGCGGCCGTGATTGCACTGGCCGGAATGGGGGGTGCGCTCCATGTCGCGCAGCAGCGCGTTCATTTCAGCGAGTCTTAACGCTCGGCCGGCGCGCACGCTGCCATGGCAAGCCATGGTAGCGCTGACTTCCTCGATTCTCTCTTTCAGCGAAAGCGCTTCCCCGTGCTCGGCAATGTGCGCGGCCAGATCCTGCACCAGCGCCTGTACGTCCGTGTCGCCCAGCATGGCCGGGATTTCACGCACCACCACCGCGTTATCTCCGAACGGCTCCAGGATTAACCCCAGCTCAGCCAGTTCCTCCGTCTTGGCAGAGACTTGCGCGCAATTGGCGGGGTTAAGCGTCACCACTTCCGGCAGCAGCAACTTCTGTCGGGCGATACCGCGCATGGCGATATCCTGCTTCAT
>CAYPEF010000022.1:0-1880 GCA_964409675.1 uncultured Rickettsiales bacterium
GCGTAAACGTTAATGGCATCGATAAAGACGGGAAAACCCCTCTTCATCACGTTGCAGACAAAAGCGTATCCACATCAATAGCCGAAATGCTGCTAGCAGCAGGCGCCAGACCTGATATTAGCGATAAAGAAGGCAACACACCATTGCATATTGCCGCTCAGCACGGAAATCATGCTATTGCAAACCATCTCTTAAACGCATTCAAGGACCCCGGTAGGCGCGCCGCCTATGCAAATACCAAAACAGCGTCCGGTGAAACGGCATTGCACATAGCCGTAACGTCTTTTTATGATCCGAACAACACAACAATGATCGCGTTGCTGCTGCAGCAGGGCGCCGATTCCGATGCAAGGAATAATAAGGGCTATAATCCTTTGCATACAGCAGCCTCCAATGATCGCAAGGAAGCGGTAGAAGCACTACTTGCACAGCATAAATCTCCTGAAGCCAGAAAAGCATACGCAAATACCAGAACCCCTGACGGCGATAATGCATTACATCTTCTAGCTGATTCATACATAGGAAGCGCGAAAAGCGCACCCTTATTGCTCGATAGCGGCGTATCGACAGAAGAGATTAATAAAAAAGGCTATAATCCACTGCAAGCAGCAGCCGATCGCGGGCATACAGATGCAGCCAAGGCTATATTGGCGCATTATAAAGCCCCTGAAGCTCGCAAGGAATTTGCAAACCGGTTAACTGTAAGAAAAGAAACTGTTTTGCATCTTGCATCTTATTCTAGCAATACGAGCAAAGAGCTTGTTGCACTATTCCTAGAAAATGGCGTTCCTATTAATGCTATTGATAAAAATGGATATAGCATGCTTGATAAGGCGTATTCTCCATCGAAGTCATTCAAAGAATTTCTCCGCATGAAAGGAGCCCTTACCGGCAAAGAGATCATCGAGGAAAATCTTACATCAGAAGCCAATAGCTCTGCCAGTTTTAAGGATCTGCTAAAACCCTACCCCCTTCCCTCTCCTAGACCTACAACACTCGAACTGGTTGAGGGCCCTAAATTAGAAAAACTCAGTGGGAATGGTAAACTTTCACCTGCGGAAATACTGGTTGTCGAACGAAACCTATCAGGAGAAAGTGATCATTTAGGAATCACCTCAGGCATTATCAAACATGCTTTCCCTGCGCTTACAGGCGATAATTCTGCGGCAGAGCGCGTGTTCCCGATTTTAGCCTTCACCCGCATCGTCAATTATACCGATAAACCGGAAGATAAAGTGCTACCCCTGCTATTACGCAATGATAAAGTGAAGCAAGGACGCGTAATTTTATCACAGAGCGTTGGAAGTATTGAGCTTAATAATATTCATATTCCAAATAACAATTCTGCCGATGATTGGAAATTAGCAGAACGGCTTAATCCAGTCCTTTATCATAGCGCAGGAAATGAACGTGATGGAAACGCGCCCAATGAACAAAATACTGGCATTCTGGCACATGGAGCGCGAGCAATCAGCGTCGGTGCGGCGGAATATCGCAATAATCGGTATGAAGTAGAAGAATACTCGGAAGACCGGCCCGTCCTTACCGCTGCATTAATTGTTCGGGATCCGGGAACCTCTTTCAGTGCACCATTTGCGGCTGCGGTGCATGCTGCGCTTCAAGAAAAACACGGCATAGCCCCCGGCCGCGCCAAGGGGTTGACCCCCGAAGAGATTCAATTCGCCATGATCGCCTCTCTGCGCAAAGACGTCTATAATGAAGATGGCAGTGCGCGTCTCGAATTTTCCAACAAGCACGGCATTTTAACCTATAATCCAAGGGTAGGTTACGGCCTGCTTACAGCCGAAACGGCAGAAGCCGCGAACCAGCTAGCAGCGAAACTAGCTGCATTTAAAGAAGATAAGCATTTAGCCACCGAA
>CAYPEF010000022.1:1890-17459 GCA_964409675.1 uncultured Rickettsiales bacterium
ACCGAACCCTTCCTTCAGCATGTTCCGATTGTTGCCAGCACGACTTTGCCCGCATCTGCGCCGTCCGGACATTATGCCTACACCATAACCGCACCTGCGGATATGACGCTAAGTAGCATGACCTTTAACCTGCATAGCAATGAGGACAAAAAAAAGACGGCTTATTTCGAATTCCGCGGCGAAAAAACCCCTCTTCCTCTATCAATGGATGACATTGCCACTGATCATGGGTTTTATGCTAACGATATTAAAAAAGGTGAAACAATTACTCTTGTAACCAGCCATCCGCTGGATGATAAAAAAACAACTGTCAGGCTTACAGGGTTCGCACCGGGAAGCGCAATTGCAGCATTCCGCGATACTCAGCTGACGCAGTGGCTTCAGGCCCAAGCCGCCGCTGCACCCGAACCAAAGCGCCTGCCTCCCGTTTCCGAGCCCCCTTCCAGGCAGGCCAGCGCGCAACCGTCTGCCGCTGCTCCGGCCATAGCGCCCCAGCACGCCAAAACAAAGGTTATCACTACACATGAAGTGCTCTGGATGCCGGTCAGGGATCAAACCGGTCAATTGTTCCTGATCGATGGCACCGACAAAGAAGCAGCTTACCGCACGCGCATCACCGAGAATTTTCATGCCTTCGCCAGCCGTGGCGTTGGCCGCGACCCCATAAAAGACGCTGGCGGCAATGCATTAGTTGCTCATAGAATCAACGGCAAAGATATTCTTCTTCATAAAGCGGATGACATATTAAAATCCCGCATAATGGCCGCCTTGAAGGCAAAGGGGATAGGCATGGACGCTATTCCCACTTTTGAAGAAGACGGAAGTCTCGCTCCCAAGAGAGGCCAGACAATGCCTGTTTTCACCAATACTGAATTCTCGAAAACAAAATCACCTGCGTCATACAAAGGCGCGTCCGCAAGTCATGACGCTTCGACAGAGGCAAGCGATCATACTTCAAAGCCGGGGACATTCACAATGGCTTCGCATGCCATTTCACACCACTCTTCGCCTGATGGAGCGGCATGCGAACCCGAATCCCTGCGTTCTGTCAGCCTGAAAGAACGCTGGACGCAATACCGCAATGCGCTTGCTCACCGGGTATTATCTACAACGCGGCGTTTCGACGCTAACCGGGACGGTCAGTTGAATCAGAATGAATTAAATATGCTGTGGAATAACCATACTGAAAAAACGGCCCTGATATCCGATATGCAACAGCTTATCCGGTCGTTCAATTATCAGGATACATCCGCTATTGTTCAGGAGTTCAAAGAAAATCCGGACCTTGCGCGAACATTTAATGTGGAAAGCCGCAAAGCGGAAGCAACCGCCGTCGCCAGTCAGCTTGCATATTATGCGAAAAGATATGGCGTCGATCTTAACCTGGCTTCCGCGTCAGATACCACTGCGCCTCATCCTCAGACCGCTTTACAGCATTCTAAAGACAGAACCCCCTCCTAAACAACTCATCTGCACGCTTTTTGCACAAAAAAGGCGGAAAAATTCCTTCATTACGTCATCACCGCGCCATAACAGGCTGCCATGGTGGAAGCATCTTCACCAAGGGAGGCCATCATGCATCAAAAAACAGTAATGCATTTATACGCGTATAAAACTGCATATAAATTCACCACTTGCGCGCTCCTTGCAGGGATAGCGGATTTTCTTTTTTATAACATGGTGGAGAACGGCTGGACGCTGGGGCTGTTCAGCCTGCTTTTGCTTGCGGCGGTAATATTGCATGCCGATAAACGTTTCCATCGCCGGTCCATGGATATTGCCACTCTGGCCGCACTAGGACTTTCGCTTGCACTGATGGAAGCGCGCAGCGGGCTGGCATGGTGGATGTATATCGCAACCATTATCGGCCTGTCGTTGATGACCAGAATAGCGGATACGCACAGCGCGCTCACGCTGGCAAAAAACGTCATTGATTACGCAATAAGTGGCTGGAGCCGCTTATGGAAAGATAACCGCCTGATGCTGCGCATTGCTAAGCGGCGCCGCAGCACGCATCATACCAATACATGCAAGATATGGATCAGACACTGGCTGCTACCGCTGGGATTATCGGGTATTTTCATAGCGCTGTTCGCAGCGGCCAACCCGATTATTGAACGCTGGCTGATGTTAATCCATTGGGATCAATTCTTTGAATTGCTGTCATGGGAGCGTGTGCTTTACTGGCTGCTGGTAGCCAGCTTCTGCTGGTCGGTGATCCGCCCCCGGCTTCCAAAGCGTTTCCGGCAAACTCCCGCCCAGAGCACAGTGCAGCTTCCGGCTTCACTAGCGGTATTATTCAACGCCCATGCCATTCAAACCTCTTTGCTGCTTTTCAATGGCCTATTCTTTATCCAGAATATGCTGGATGCCGTATTCATCTGGAGCGGCGTTGCTCTGCCGGACGGCATGACCCACGCGCAATATGCCCATCAGGGCGCTTATCCGCTGATGGCTACGGCACTGCTGGCTGCCGCGTTCGTACTGATCGCGTTCAAGCCCGGCAGTGAAAGCACCCCTGTCATCCGGGCGCTGATATATGGCTGGGTAGGCCAGAACCTCTTTTTGGTGGCCTCCGCCACCCTGCGCCTGACAGGCTATATAAGCGAATACTCCCTCACCTGGCTGCGCCTGGTGGGGCTGATCTGGATGGGGCTGGTGGCACTGGGGCTGCTGCTGATTGTGGCGCGCATCTACCTCGGCAAAACCAACAGCTGGCTGATACAGACCAACAGCATGGCGCTCTATGCCACGCTCTATGCATGCAGCTTTATCAATTTCGGCGGCATTATCGCGCAGTATAATGTCACGCATTGTTATGAAGCAGCCGGACAGGGCGCTGCGCTGGACGTAGCCTACCTGCAACGCGAAATCGGAACGGAGGCACTGCCGGCACTGCTGTGGTTTGAAGAACATTATCCTGACAGTCCCGCGTATGAGCGCGTGTTTACGGCACATATCACGCTACGCCTGCAACTGGCCGACTCCATGCGCGACTGGCGGCAATGGACATTGCGCGATATCCGGCTTTTCAACGATCTGCAACCGTCCATATCCTACTAGGAGCGCGTTATGTTTAAACAAGCCTTCACTGTTTTCGGTTATGAAACCCTGCGGGCGGTCCGCCGCTTCCCACTGCCGGTACTGTTCAGCATTCTTTTCTGCATAACGGCGGTCAGGGGCGTATATCATTACCCGCCCGATCATTCTCTTAAAACGCTCGCCATCGCTTTTTGCGGCTGTTTCTGGTTTATCGCCGCGACCCTGTTTGGCGAAAGCCGGGGCTGGAACGCGCTTCGCACCCATCTTCTCGCCCTTCCCGTTTTTCTAATCATCGGCTGGCACCTGTGGTGCGCTCCGGCCATTGCACCGGTTCTGGGCTTTCTCGGAACGGGGATATTTCTTCTTCTCTTCGTCGCCCCGTTTTTGCGCCAAAACACCGACGACAGGCAGATATGGCAATTCAACTATGGGCTATGGTCGCATATCGCCTTCACGTTTTTTGCGGCAATCGTGCTTTATCTCGGTATCGAAGCCATTATCCTGAGCCTGGAATTCCTGTTCGGCTTCCATCTATATGCCAATATCTCCTTTGATGTATGGCTGGTGGTGGCCACCATGTTCTCGCCGCTGGTAGCGATGGCAGGCATTCCGCGGCAGTTCGATGCGGTCGCCACCGCCTATCCGCGCGCCAAACGCATTATTCTCACCAATATCGCCATCCCGCTGCTGCTGCTTTATGCGCTGCTGCTTTACAGCTATATCGCCAAAATCATACTAACGGGCGAACTGCCAAAGGGTGGCGTGGCATACCTGGTATCGGGATTCGGATGCGCCGGAATTGTTGTATATCTGGCAAGCTATCCCCTGCATGCGTCGCCCGGCATTATTTCCCTGTTCCGACGCGCATTTCCCATCGTGCTGATTGCGCCGCTCATATTATTTGCTGTCGGCCTCAATGCCCGCATCTCCCAGTACGGCATTACCGAGGAGCGCTACGCTGTGCTGCTGAGCCTGGTATGGCTAACCTTATCCGTGGTTTTCATATACCGGAGGCATAGCCTTAAGCACATCTTATTCAGCGCGATTTTCCTGCTGCTTGCCGCTTCGTTTGGCCCATGGGGCGCGGTGGAGGTGTCTGCGGCCAGCCAGAAGCACCGGCTGGAACAACTGCTGATCAGGAATGGCATGCTGGTAAACGGCTTTATCCGCCCTGCCGCTCAGAATCTCAGCCCGGCGGACCGGGTGGATATCATGTCGATTGCGGATTACCTGACGGAAGCGAATCAGGCGGCGCGCCTTGCCCCATGGTTCGCCTCGCTGACTGAGCAACCTGACTATACCAGTGCCGCCGCCATCACCGATGCGATGGGCATAGTCTATATCGCCGCCTATGAGCGCAATCGTGAAGACCTTGCCTACCGATTCTCCTTCCGCAGTCCGAATCCGATGTATATGGCTGTCAGCGGCTATGATTACCTGACGGATATTGACATGTACCTTATCAACCAGCAGGAGACGACACGCACCCTGGAACTGGGAACCCCGCCGGATGCCGTTACGGTTTCGATCCGGTTTGACGCGACCTGCAACTGCTATACCGTGCAGCGCGCGGATACGCAGGAGAGCCTGACCTTCGAGCTGGGCGGCCTAATTTCCCAGTGGGACCGGAATCACAAAGGCCAGTCCAGCGATAATGACCTGCCTTTCCAGCTTGAGCTACAGGCGCAGCATCTCAAGGCTCGCCTGATCGTTAAAAGCTTTACCGGCAATTTCGCCGATGGCAATGCCAAGCCGAAGCTGGATTCCCTCAGTGCCAGCTTTTTACTGTCCGTTCAATGAGAAAGAATAGGTTATCGATAACGGCAAATTATGCTAGCGATAGCGATATGAGCAATACCATCCTCATCGTCGATGATGATCCGCATATCCGCGAAGTACTGCAATTCGCGCTTAGTAAAGCAGGATTCCGCACCGAGACAGCCGCCGACGGCAGCGAGGCGCTGGCCAAAGCCGGCGCGCAAAGCGTCGCCTGCATCGTGCTGGATATCGCGATGCCGGAAATGGACGGGCTGGAAGTCTGCCGCCGCCTGCGTAGGCATTCGGACATCCCGATCCTTTTTCTCTCCTCACGCGATGAGGAGATCGACCGCATTGTCGGGTTTGAGCTGGGGGGTGACGATTACGTCAGCAAACCCTTCAGCCCGCGTGAGCTGGTGGCGAGGGTGCAGGCCATTGTAAAACGCACCCGGCCTAAATCCGATACCGCCCCCACCGCTTGGGAGCGGGGCATGCTGCGCGTGGATGCGGAGCGCTACACCGCTTTCTGGCAGGCCGCGCCCATCCCGCTTACCGCCACCGAGTTCATCCTGCTGGCTACGCTGCTGAAGCGCCCTGACAAAGTCTACACACGCGAGGCGCTGATGGAAGACGCCTACCCCGATATCACCGTCAGCGACCGCACCATCGACAGCCATATCCGCCGCATCCGCCAGAAATTCGCCGAGTACGGGACTGGCAGCGTGATCGAGACGGTGCACGGCATCGGCTATAAGCTCGGCCCGTGCCAATAGCCGCGCCCCGCCTGCCGCCTTTACGGCTGCGCACCATCCTGCTGGTGGTGAATCTGACAGTGCTGGCGGCGCCACTCGGCAGCATTTATTTTTTCCGTCTTTATGAAAACGAACTGGTTCACCAGAGCGAATCGGAGCTGATTGCGCAGGGCGCCTATATCGCCGCCCTCTACCGGCAGGCGCTGATCCCACGTATCCAGAATCAACCCGCTTACGGCGTACCGGTAATGCTGCCACCACGCGAGCCGGACGCTATTTATACGCCGGTTGCGCCGCAATTGAGCTTAAGCCAGTCGGAGGTGCTGCCGCCTCGGCCCGAAGCGATTGCTGCGCAGGCACCCGATAATGCCGCATTGCAGGCTGGCCATTCCATCGCCCCGGTGCTGGAGGAAGCCACGCTCACCACCCTGGCCGGGGTGCGCCTGCTGGATTTCCGCGGAGTGGTGGTAGGCGGGCGCAAGGAAACCGGGCTGTCGCTTGCCCAGGTGCCGGAAGTGCAGGGCGCACTGGAGGGCCGCTATACTTCCGTTTTGCGCAGGCGTTATTCCGATCATCCCGCTCCGCCGCTCGCTTCCATCAGCCGCAGCGCGGATATTCGCGTGTTTACCGCCATGCCCGTGATTAATGACGGCCGCCTGATCGGGGTGGTGCTGCTGTCGCGCTCGCCGCGCAATATCCTGAAAGGGCTGTATGATGAGCGCGGCAGCGTGGCCGTGGCGCTCAGCCTGATCGTAAGCATCACCATCGCGCTGGCGTTACTCACCTCTTACGCCATCAGCCGCCCGGTGCATGCGCTGATCGCGCAGACCCAGCGCATCGCACGCGGCGAGAAGGACCATGCCCCCATCTGCGATCCGGTAACGCAGGAATTGGCGCTGCTGTCGCAGCATATCGGCAGTATGGCCGATACGATCGAGCAACGCTCCGAATACATCCGCAATTTTGCCATGCATGTCTCGCATGAATTCAAAACGCCGCTGACCGCCATCCAGGGCGCGATTGAGCTGATTCTGGAGCACGGCGACTCCATGCCGCCGGAGCAGCTGCACAAATTCCTCGCTAATATCGGAAATGACACGGCGCGGCTGAAGATACTGGTTTCCCGCCTGCTGGAACTGGCGCGCGCCGACATGACGCAGCCGCGCACCGAAACCTGCCGATTGGAAGAAATATTCCGCCTGTTGCAAAGCGATACGCAGGATACAGGCCCCGCATTAGGCTTGCGCGGCGAACAAGGCGTCCTGCTCCCCTTCCCCGCCGATATCCTGCGTACCGTCCTTGGCAGCCTGCTGGAAAACAGCCGCCAGCACGGCGCATCCACCGTAACGCTCAGCGCGGAGGTGTCCGATACAATCCTTCGCCTCTGCGTGGAAGATAACGGCCAGGGCATCTCCCCTTCTAATGCCGCCCGACTCTTTACCCCCTTCTTCACCACCCGGCGCAACAGCGGCGGCACCGGACTCGGCCTTTCCATTGCACGCGCCCTGCTTGCCGCTTACGGCGCCGCGATTCTTTATGAACCCGCCGCACAGGGCGCACGGTTCGTGATAACGGTAAATACTGCACTGAAGAACTAGCCGACGGTTCCTAAGCACAGCCCGGTCCATCATTCACCCCGAAAACCGCTTTACATTTTTCCCTGCTAGAGCGTTGAATAAAAAAACACGTATGCTAAAAACAGAATATCTTACTTAATATTTTTAATTTCCCGCATGCCATCCACCGCGTGCATCACATTTTTCATTAACGCTTAAATGCAATAGAGGTTACCATGTATACAGACAGGATGTTAGGCGTCATGCGCCTATGCACGGCTTTGGCTTTTATTGGTTTCATGGCTTTACCTTATGCCAATGCTCATGCGCAGAGCCTTGCCGCCACAAAAAGCCTGAAAGACGACATGAATGCCGATATCATCAGCGCCGAAGCCAAAGAAGGCGTGCTGACGATCATGGTAAAGCCCTCCTCCGATAAAAGCATAGCGGCAACTTATAATATGGCGCAGGCATATTACGTGTCGAAAAACAAGCAATATCGGCCTTTGCGTATGGGCAGTGACGTATTTCTGAGCGAGATTTACCCTGATATGAAAAAAATATTCTGGATAAAATTCCCCGCCCCCGCCGATAATGCAGCAACGATCGATTTCTATATGCCGGACTTCATGCCGGTCGAAAAGCTGACCATTACCTACAAATAAACCGCTATGTATTCATTACTACGCATTGTTACCCTGCTAAGCGGAGCGGTCCTATTTTTCCCCGCATGTGCCGATGATTGGAAAAGCGCCGATCCGAACACGCCGGAAATTCACCAAAAAGCGGTACGCGCGCTTAAAGAAAAGCAAATTTTTCCTATCACCAGCCAGATATTTCCGATTACGGACGCATCTTCCCATCCAATAACAGCGAACATTCAGGACATTCAGGCAAGCGCCGCCGATATCAGTAAAGCAATGCAGGAGATCGGCGCCACGAAAACCGACCAAGGCTACGAAATCAATCTCAATACCGATATCTTATTCGATTTCGATAAATATAATATTAAGCCTGAAGCGCAGACGATGCTTAAAAAAGTATCGGTTATACTGCATGATAAGAGCATTACATCCATCCATATCAGCGGTCACACCGATAGCAAAGGAAGCGACAGCTATAATCAAAAACTCTCCGAACGGCGGGCACAGGCAGTGGCTGCCTGGCTGCTGCAACGCGGCAAGCTGAATCAAGGAATGTTTCATATAACCGGTTACGGCAAAACCAAACCGTTAGTGCCTAATCAGAACCCGGACGGGAGCGACAATCCCGATAACAGGGCGAAAAACCGGCGTGTTGAAATCCTTGCGGCGACCACTGCATCAAAAAATTAAAAGCAATTGTTTTGAAGCGACTAATATTTTTAGTTTACTAACGTCAAGGCCTGGCTGCCGCTAGAACCGAATATCCGTCCCTACCAGCACCCCGTTATCATTCAATCCCCTGATATTATCCGCATCTCTGCGTGATATGGCGGTCACATTCCAGCTTACGCGCTCGTTCACAGGTGCCTGATACGCCAGCGAAAAATTCAACTCATTGCCATCTGGCCGCAGGCCGATGCGCTGGGTGGCGGTGGTGGCGAGGCCGAGGGAATCCACCGAGCTGGTGGCGAGCGCCGCCGAGCCGGAGGTGACGCGAAGCGGCGCTCGCACCGAGAAGGCAAGACTGTCGCCTTCCTTCGCCGCATCGCGCTGCACCAGCGACGCGCCGAGGCTGCGCGCATAGACGGGGGTAACGTCGGAGATCAGGCCGCCTTCAAACTGCGCGCCATTGGTGCGCACAATCGCGGCATCCAGCAGGAAATCAAGGCTGCCACCGAGATCAAGCGCGGAGGAGGCACCGAAGGAGACGCTACGGTTGCGCTCGCCCATGGTCAGCGGGCCGGAGGGGGCATAGACGGTGCCGAGCATCCCGGAGCGCTCGTTGAGCAGGTTCATGGTCATGCCCGCTGTCCAGCGAGAGTTAAGTTTATGCGTAAAACCCGCACCGAAGGCGGAGGCGTCGGGGTTGGCCCAGCTCCAGTCGGGGCCGCTTTGCATGTCATGCCGCGTCTGCGACCACGCCACCGCCACGCGCGTATCTGCGCCCAGCTGCCGCCCGACGGCGGTGAAATAGCCGCCCTGCGCCAGATTCTGCAAGGCATTGGATGCGCCGAGCGCATAGACCTGCCCGGAGGCCGGGCTATCATCGCCCCACAGCGCATTGGCGAATGACGCGGAGGCCGGAAATCCGCGTCCGGCGGCGAACGTAATGCCGGAGGCATCGGTGAACGAGGCTACCATGCCTGCCTCCTCCTGCCCGGAGGAGCGTAATACCGGCGTTGTATTTTCCATGCTGCCGAACGAAGCGCGGCTGCCGTCGGTAAAATGCACGTTGGTCTGCGTCACTTTCGGCGCAGTCAGGCTTTGCGCCAGTGCGGATTGCATGGGCCGGGTGGAAACGAGGCCGGAGAGATTGGCGGCGAAATCGCGCTGAAACCCGTCGAATACGGTATAATTGCTCAGCGCCGTGGAAAGGCGCGGCATGGAGCCCATGGCGCTGCCGGAAACGGCGGCGCTGCTGGCTCCGCCCTGCCCGACCGGCACAGTTGCGCCGCTGCTGGTCACCGCGTAAGTGCCGCCCACCGGCTGGAAGGCCTTCACCAGATTGATGAATCCGTTGCCATAAACGGCATCCACGCCTGCTGCGCCTAAATCGGTAGCGGTCTGCTCCAGGATCTGCGCGGCGGTGCCGTTGGTCACCAGCACCGGCCATTGGTGGATCAGCAGGCCGATAGCCCCGGTCACCTGCGGCGCGGCCATCGAGGTGCCTACCTTCTGCACCAGGCAGCCATAACCGGCGCAGGCGCCGCTGTTGGAGGTGCTGGCGCCCCAGACGGGGTCGGAGATGGTGGTGCTGAACCAGCTGCTTTTCACATCGCCGCCGTCGGCCATCACCCACATGTTTTTATCAGCGGTGATCTTGCCGCTGGTGGACTGAAAGGTGCCGTTGCCCGGCTTGTTGCTGAAGGAGCTGAGCTTCACGCTGGAGGCGTGCACCCCGTCTCCGGAATTGGTGGAGCCAACGAAAATCAGCCGCTGGATGGCGGCGTCGGTAAACCCGGTGACTTTCAGGCCTCCGGCTAAATTCTGGCTGCTGTTGCCGCCGGCGAACACCACATAAACATTTTTCGAGGCGGCATAATTAATGGCGCTGGCCATGGCCGAATAAAAGGCCGCTTGCTGCGAACCGGTTCCTGTCGGTCCAAGGCTTAAGTTCAGCACCTGTGCGCCGCGATCCACCGCATAGCGGATGCCGTTGGCGATGTCGGTATTGGTGCCGGAGCCCTGCGCGTTCAGCACCTGCACCGAGATCAGCTTGCCGGCGCGCGCCACACCGGAGAAATTGGCATTGGCTGTCTGAATGCCGCCGACGATCTGGCTGGCGGTGAAGGTGCCATGCCCGTTAGGATCAGTGAGCGTGCCGCCCGCCTTGCAGACGCCGCTTAAGCAAATGCCGCTATTGACGGTATCGATATTGGAAACCCCCTGCCCGTTATAGGCGGGCGTAAAGCCGATCCATTGAGGTGTGATGCCGGTATCGATATCGCCAAACACCACGCCCGCGCCGTACCCGGCGCTTTGCATTACGGCAGTGGCTCCGGAAAGATCATTGGGAATATTATAATTCACCGCCAGCGCCGCATGGCTGACGGAGAAGGAAAGCAGGGCAAACGCAGACAAACGGGAAACGGGGCGCAGCATTCGGATGCTCCATAACAGGAGGGTTGCGAAGAAAGATGCCGCGCTCGAGCGCGGATTCAATGCTGGAAGGCAACTATAAACGAAGCATATGCACGGGCAAGTATTTTAACCGGTGTTATCACTGATTATTTATTGAAATCACTTTACAATCAAACGAACATTGTCGAAGCTTCATAAAGAAGCCGCCCGGGAGTGCAGAAATACTACCATCCTGCCCGCAAGGCTTTATACTCCGCCTAACAAGGTAGCACGCATGCGCACAGCCCTTCTTCTTCTGATAAATGTTTTTCTGCTGGGCGTTGCGCTGATCAGCGGGGTTTTCCTGTTTGTCGTGGCGCTCGGCGTGATAAGCGCCACCCTTATCTATTTGCTTATTCGCGGAAAGCTTGCCGGCAGATACGCACGCGGTTCTTATGAAGTGCGGGAAGAAGGCGCATCCTCCGGCACCCCGCCTTCCGTAATAGAGGTGGAATATCACGAAATTCGTGAGAACAGAAATACCCCTAATTCTTAATTAGCCCCTGCAAATATCTGCCCACCAGATCATGCGCCAGCGCTTCGGCGGAACCGGCGCCGGTAGCGTCCAGCTTCCCCGACAATGCCAGCACGCAGATGCCGTGAATGCCCGCCCACAATACGCGCGCGCCGATGGCTGCCGCCTCCCTGCCGCTCACCAGCGGCAGCAGCGTCTGCTCGGTTAAGGTGAAAAAGCGCGTCATTCTTGGCGCGTACCATTCCGGCAGATCCCTGCCTTCGGCAAGGCGGTGCGCAAATAACGCGCTCCATTCATGGTAGTTCGCACGGGCAAAGCCGATATAGGCCTGCGCCAGCGCATGCACCGCCGCCGTGCCTGCATGCGCCTTCACCGCCGCCTGCATTTCATCATACCAGCGGTCCAGTGTGCGGGCGTTGATATGAAGCAGGTAGTCGTCGTAGCTGCCGAACACATGGTAGAGCGTGCCCACCGTATAGCCGAACGCGCTGGCCGCCTTGCGGGCGCTGAATCCCGCCAGCCCTTCCCGGCGAATCAGCTCCTGCCCGGCGGCAATGGCGAGCTCCTTTAATTCCTCACGCGTATGATCGGCGCGGCGAGCCATAGGCATCCTCTAATTAAACACTGATGAATTATTTATTGAACAGTGTAAAATTATATGATAATGTGACAATAATCAAGCGTTCGTTTATCAAAAAGCCATTGGGGGAGTAATATGGAAATACTGATAAGCATCGGCATACTGCTGTTTTTTCTGGCTTCCCTGATCCTGCCCTGGGTACTGCGCAGCCATATTGGCACTTTGCAGGAGGATATGCGTTACGCCAAGGAGCAGATTGCTTACTTACGCGCGCAGCTACCCCCCGCCGCCAATCGGGGCACACCTGAAACGATACAGGCCTCCGCACCCCCCGCCCCTCTGCCGGTAGAGACGAAGCCGCAGGCGGAGGCAGCCAATATTCCGGTGCGGAAATCCTTTTTCGCCGAAATACCGCCTGCGGCACTTGCTCCCTTGCCCGATGCCGCACCCGCCTTCAGCTTCGAGCAGCAGTTCGGCGCGCGGCTGCCGGTGTGGATTGGCGGCATCGCGCTGGCGCTGGCGGGATTTTACCTGGTCAAATATTCCATCGACATGAATCTGCTCACGCCGTGGGTGCGCGTGCTGGGCGGACTGGCGTTCGGCGTCGCCATGCTGCTGGGTGGTAATCACCTGCGCCTGCGCGAAGGTGTGGCCAACGGCGAGCGCATCGCGCAGGCGCTCTGCGGCGCAGGCATTGCTGATTTATACATTTGCCTGTTCGCCGCCAGCAGCCTATACGGGCTAATCCCCGGGCTGCTCGGCTTCATCGGCATGGCCGGGGTGACGGGAATCGCGGTGGTGCTTTCCGTGCGCCACGGCGCGCCGATTGCGCTGCTCGGCCTGATCGGTGGCTTCCTCACGCCCGCGCTGATTCATTCCTCAGAACCAAACGCGCTGCTGCTGTTCAGCTATCTCTACGCCATCTTCACCGGCCTGTTCGTGGTGATCCGCAAGCAAGGCTGGTGGTGGCTATCACTGCCGGCAGTGATCGGCACGTTCGCGTGGGTGGGGCTGTGGATGGTCGCCGAATTCATCCCCGGCGACGGCATCTGGCTCGGGCTGTTCCTGATCGCCATCTGCGCAACGGTGGTGAATTACACCAAGGAAATCCTCTCCGACGCCAGCTTCAATCTGCGCGAAGGCGTGCCGTTGCCGAATATTCTCACCTATCTCACCCTCGGCGGCTCCATGCTGCTGATGTGCGCCGTCACCGCCGTCAGCCATTACGGCAGCATGGAATGGGGCATGTATTTCCTGCTGAGCGCGGGCAGCATCGCCCTCTCCTTCTTCCGCCCGAAAGCCTACGGCTTCGCGCCGTGGGGAGCGCTTGCCATCAGTGCCCTGATGCTTGTCACCTGGCGGCAGCCGGAGATTGGCTTGTTCACCTATACGCTGCTTTCCTTCGCCGCCCTCTTTACCCTCGGCGGCTACGCGCTGCTGTGGCGGGCGGAAAACCCGGTATCGCTGGCCGCCCTTTCCGGCGCGGCGGCCATTGGCTATTTCCTGATCGGCTACGCGCAGCTGCGCACGCAGGTTGATTTTGCATTCCCGCTCTGGGGCATGATCGCGCTGGGATTGGGGCTGGCATCGGTCAATGCCGTCCGGCAGGTGATGGAGCGCTTCCCGGAGGAAGATACGCGCCAGAAGCTGCTGGCGGTGTTCAGCCTCGCCGCCACTGCATTCATTGCACTCGGCCTGACCATCGAGCTGCGGCGTGAATTCCTCTCGGTGGCGCTTTCCATGGAGCTGCTGGCGGTGTGCTGGCTGAATCTGCGCTTCGATATTAAAGCGCTGCGCCCGATTGCGGCGGCGCTCGCCTGTGCTTTCGGCGCGGTGCTGCTGCCGCAAATCCTGCTGCTGGTGCAGCTGACCAGCTTCAGCCTGCTTGAAGTGCAGCTGCGCCTGCAGGATACCATCCCGCTGGTGAAATGGCCGCTGTTCCAGCTCGGCCTGCCGGGCGCGCTTTTCGCCGCCTCCAGCCTGCTGCTGCGCCGCCGACAGGACGGGAAACTGGTGAAATGGCTGGAAGTCTCCGCCATCGCGCTCATCGGCGTAATGGGCTATTACCTGATGCGCCACGCCTTCCACGTGAATGAAAACGTGCTGTTCGCCAAAGCCGGATTCATCGAGCGCGGCGCGATCACCAACGCGCTTATACTGTTCGGGCTGGCCTGCCTTGCAGGCGGCAACCGCATCAACAGGCACGCCGTGGCCATGAGCGGGCTGATGCTGTGCGCGGTCGGTGCATTCCGCATCGGTTATTTTGATCTCTTCCTTTATAACCCGCTCTGGGCGCAACAGAATGTCGGCAGCTGGCCGCTGCTTAACGGGCTGCTGTTGCCATATGGCCTTCCGATTGCATGGGTGCTGCTGGCCGCGCGCGAATTGCCGGCGGCGGGCAAGACGCACTGGGTGCGCTATACCGGCATGTTTGCGCTGGCGCTGCTGTTTACCTTCGTATCGCTCAATGTGACGCAGCTGTTCCGCGGCGCGTATCTCGATCAGGGCCATGCCAGCCTGCCGGAGATTTACAGCTATTCCTTCGCCTGGCTGCTGCTTGGCATTTTCCTGCTGTTCTTCGGTACGCTGAGAGGCGATAAAACCATGCGCACCGCTTCGCTCTTCATTATGATCCTGACAGCGGGCAAGGTGTTCCTCTATGATGCCTCGGCGCTGAGCGGGTTGCTGCGCGTGTTTTCCTTCTTCGGCCTTGGCGTGAGCCTGCTGGGGCTAAGCTGGTTCTATACGCGCTTCGTCTTTGGCGGCAGAAACATCAGGAGCTAAACCCATGCAGCCCATTCCCTTCATGGATATCCGCGATTCCGGCCTTACCGCCCTCACCCAGCAGCATGCGCAGCGCGGGCGCGACCTGCTCGCCGCCAGCCGCTGCGCCTTTGGGCTGGCCTCGCGGCTGGTGAGCCCGGTCGCCTTACCGCTGGGCGACGCCATCGCCAAACGCTGGCTCACACGCACGCGCAACCCATATGCAGATGAAATCCGGCAATCCGCCACCCTTATCGGCGCACCGGGCGTCTATGCGTTGAACCTCGCCTATGAATGGGGCTGCACCAGCGGCGCGTACGATACCCCCAATGGCGTGCACCTCGCCCGCGTGCTGGACTGGCCGTTCCCGGCACTCGGTGAAACCATGGTGGTGGCGCACCAGCGCGGCGCGGCGGGGGATTTTCTTAATGTCACCTGGCCGGGAGTAAGCGGCGTATTCAACGCGCTTGCGCCGGGGCGCTTCGCGTGCGCGCTGAACCAGGCCCCGATGCGCCGCTGGCGCGGCAATATTGTCACCGACTGGATGCGCAACCGCCTGCGCGCCTACCACCAGCATGCCCTGCCCCCGGCGCATTTGCTGCGCCATGCATGCGAGACGGCGCGTGATTACGATGCCGCGAAGCGCATGCTCTGCAGCGAGCCGGTGGCGCTGCCGGTAATTTACATCTTAAGCGGCGCGCACCCCGGCGAAGGATGCGTGATCGAGCGGCTGGAGGATGCTTATGCAGTACGCGAACTTCACGACGGAAGCATCTGTGCTGCCAATCATTTCGAGTCCCACCTCAACGGCATCGGCCACGGCTGGATGCCGCGCGCCATCGAAAGCCACGCCCGCGCCAGACACGGCGCATCCCTCGC
>CAYPEF010000022.1:17559-22025 GCA_964409675.1 uncultured Rickettsiales bacterium
AAAAAACCCGCCCCCTTGCGGGTAGCGGGTTTTTCGCGTTTCTCTTTTCGAAAAACTTAAGCGGCGTTCAGCAGCTTGAGGTTCGCGGCGGAGGTTTTGCCCTTGTTGGTGGCAAGGTCGTAGCTCACGCGCTGGCCTTCATTCAGGAAGGTGATGCCGGCGCGCTCGACTGCAGAAATATGCACGAACACGTCGCTTCCACCCTGTTCCGGCTGAATGAAACCATAACCCTTGGTGGGGTTGAACCATTTAACGATGCCTGTAGCCATTGTAACTCCTATACTTCCATGGCGTTAATGTTGCGCCCCCCAATGCATGCGCACCGGAGGACAGAGTTTCGAGACCGGCTAAAAAAGCCACCCACTCTTACGACAAACACCAGAAAGAACCCGGCCCAGACAATCCGGAAGGCACTCTTTAAGCGTATAGTCCAAGATTCCGCACCCGGCGAACCGGGCAACGGATTGCAGTATCATACCAAACTCACTCACGATTCTAGAACACCACCCCGCAATGTCAAGACGCTTACGCGCGGCGTAAATGCATGTTTTTCCATCTGCCTCTTGCGGTAAGGCCCCGGAAAATCTATCTATCACTGTAGAAACCCTGTCGGCAGCCACCTTCATGAACGAACCATGCCAGCCCCAGCCCGCCTCCTGCGACGCCAAAAAGCGCGGCAGCGCCGGGCGCCCCAAGGACGAGCGCAAGCACGCCGCCATCCTGCAGGCCGCGCGTGAGCAGTTCCTGGCCTGCGGCTTCGAGCGCGCCAGCATGGACGCCATCGCCGAATCCGCCGGGGTCTCCAAGCTCACCATCTACAGCCATTTCCAGAACAAGGAAGCCCTGTTCAAGGAGATCATCCGCGGCAAATGCATGCAATTCGCCTGCGGCGAAATTTACCTGGAGGCGCAGAAGCTGCCGCTGGAGGAAGGCATGCTCACCCTCGCCCGGGCATTTTTGCGGCTGGTCACGCACCCCGAGGCGCTGCAGATGCACCGGGTGGTAATGAGCGAATGCCACCGCCACCCCAAAATGGCCGAGCTTTTTTACGAAGCCGGCCCCGTCCACCAGAAAGACGCCTTCACCGGCTATTTGCGCCACGCGAGCGCGCAAGCCTGGCTGGCCCCACACGATATCGCCACCGCCTGCGACCAGTTCTTCGCCCTCCTCAAAGGCGGCCCCTACATGCGCCTGCTGCTAGGGCTGAATCCCGCGCCAGACGAACAGGAAATCGACGCCCACGCGCAGGAATGCGTCCGCATCTTCATCCGCGCCCACGCACCTGAATAAATATTCCCCCCGCTTGCGGGGGGACTAATGTGCCGTCCCTTTTTCTACCCCACCACAAACGGCTCCAGCGCTGCCAGCAATTCCTGCATGTCCGGCGGCGGCGGGGCTTCCCACTGCATCAGCTTCTGCGTCACCGGGTGCACCAGCCCCAGCCGGGTGGCATGCAACGCCTGCCGCTTAAACCCTGACAACAGGCGCACCACCTCCTCCGGCAGTATTTTTCGCAACCGCGCAATCTTGGTGGACTGGTGCCCGCCATATAGCGGATCGCCGATCAACGCATGGCCTTTATAAGACAAATGCACCCGGATCTGGTGCGTACGCCCCGTTTCCAGATTGCATTCCACCAGCGCCGCAAACGCTACGCCGTTCGCCACATACCGCTTCAGCGTGCGGTAATGCGTCACCGCCGGCTTGCCGCCTTCGGCAAGCAGCGCCATTTTCTGCCGGTTGGCAGGCGAGCGCCCAATATTGCCTTCAATGCTGCCGCTCACCGGCACCGGCGCGCTCCAGACCAGCGCCAGGTAGGTGCGCTTCAGGCTCCGCTCGCTCAGCTGGAGCGAGAGCGCCGCATGCGCCGCATCCGACTTCGCCACCGCCAGCAGCCCGCTGGTATCCTTATCGATACGGTGCACAATCCCCGGCCTTGCCACCCCGCCGATGCCGGAAAGCGACTCCCCGCAATGCGCAATCAATGCATTGACCAGCGTCCCCTCCCTATGTCCCGGCGCAGGATGCACGGTGAGCCCCGGCGGCTTGTTAAGAATCAGCAGGTCGGCATCTTCGTGAAGAATGGCAAGCGGTATTTCCTCCCCCTGAATCACCGAAGGCACAACCGGCGGTATTCCAATGCGAAACACCTGCCCTTCCCGCACTTTCAGCGATGCATCTGTCACCGCAAGCGATTGCCCGCCGCCGATTTCGGTTACCCGCCCTTCCGCCAGCAGCGCCTGCACCCGGCTACGCGACAGCCCCTCGGCGGCGCGGCTCAGCGCCTTGTCCAGCCGTTCGCCTGCCTCGGCGGCGGAAATGGTGATGATATGCTCCATCCCCCTTTCAAACGGCTTTTCCACGCAAAAAGCTACCGTTTTTTTATAGGCTTAGGGCTAGGATAGGCCGGGATTGTCATAAAAGGTTCATTTGTATGGCAAGTGCTTTTATCCTAAAGTTAAACTAACGAAAGATTGCGGGAGCTCTTATGACAATTATCAGCCCTACCCTTGACCAGCTCAATGCGGAGATGCAGGAAGCCTATCATCAGGCTACCGCCGCCCCCATAGCGGAAACCTGTGCACCCGCATTTTTTAATAATACCGCGCCCACCGAGATTTCTGATGGTAAAATTGATGTCAGCGATCTACAAAGAGCCGCAAGCGATCTGATTAGCCGCATCAACAGCCTCCCTGAAAGCGCCAAGGCCGCATTGCAAGGAGTTGACATAAATTCGTTAAGCAATGCCAGTATTTCTGCGCGTGATTACGAAGCGGTACGAAGCCAAATTCAATCGGTGGTAAGCGCTTCCGAAACAGCGGTTGGCAACGCAGAAAGCATCGCCCGGGAGGAAGAAGGCAAGAAAATTCAGCAGGCCATGGGAGAAATGATTGGCGGAATCGCCACTGCCACCGCTGCTTTCGACAGCGTCGGCGCCATTGCCGGAGCCATTGGCGGCGGAGCGGCGCTGACCGGGGCGGCCATGGGCCTGACCGAGCCAAGCGCCCATTCCCCGTCCGTCAGCACCCCGCATGCCGACCCCGATCCGCAATTACTGAACCCCGCCGCCCGCGCCATGGGCATCAACACCGATACGCACGGAGCTACGCTGGAAACCCTGACCATGAAGGGCATCGACACCGACCCCGTGCAGATGCAGCAGGCGAAACTCGCTAAAAACGAGCAAGACCTTGCAAAACTGCAAGGAGCCGGAACACTCTCCGCCCTTTCAGGTACCCTTGGAAATGGCACCATGAACTTACTCGCCATGAATGCGGACGGCACCGTGGACAAATTCCTTGTCAGCCATGTAAATAATAGCAATTTAGGCAATCTAAGATCTCCTTTCGGCGGACGCGATGCTGAGGCGCTCATGTATGCGCCCACCCCTGCCAGCGGGATCGGCATCAGCTAGCCCCGTCACACGCCTGTCATGGAATCTTCATTTGTCAGGCTGGCCGCGGCTGTGGCATGATAAGAGCATGAAAAAGTGGATATTCGCATGACCCCGGAAAAACTTCCCGAAGTAGAAATGCCAAGCCGATTTGGGGCTTACTGGAGAGCGGTAAAAAAAGCCTTTCTTGGCGGCGGCTCTAAAGGCGCGGTTATCGGCGCGGGGCTTGGTGTTGCAGGCACTGTCGCAGGAACGTATGTTGTACTGGATAAAGGCGCCAATGCCGCCATTAAAGGCACAGAAGCGCTTGTTGATATTCCCTATATTGGAAAGCCCCTGGCGGGGGTTGCCGCTGCCACCGTGGGGTATATGGCATATGAAGGATATAATGACCCCTCAAAAATCGGCAAAGTCGCTTCCGACGCCGCTTCAGGCGTAATAAACGGCTCCTTGGAAGCGGGAAAACGCATTGTGCCCGTTTCACTCGGAGCAGGCGGCATTCTAGGCGCTTTATGGAGCGTCGTCACCACCGATTATGAGAAAGCCTATCAAGCGGAAGTGGCCGCCGCCAAGCAGGAACAGCAGCGCCTGATCGCCGAGCAGCGCATGCGCGCCCGAGAAGCGCAGATGGTGCAAAGCGGCTATACACAGCAACAGCAGGAAGCCGCCAAGCAATGGAACACCATTCTGGCACAAAACGGCGTAGCGCCCGCTAACGCTTCCGGGCAGTTTTACCCGGCCAGCACGCCGGGCATGGCGGGCATGAACACCGGGCGTGGTCCGGGCAGCGGCACCGCCACGTAAATCCACGCTTTCCTCCTGATAAACAGAGGGAATCAGGGTTTACGCCTTAAGTGGCGAAGCTGTAACAAAAACTTAACTTGTGGTTTGGCCTTGCCATGCCATAATAGGCGTAACGATAGAAAAAGTGGCAAAATAACTTTAAAAATCGCCACGATACGGGAACGAAAGGGTAACAAGGTAACAGTATGGCTCCAGTCAAACACACCGTAGGCAGCGCCATCGCCTCCACCGCCGGAGATGCAGCCGTCAGCGCCACCGGCTATGGGCT
>CAYPEF010000023.1:0-21744 GCA_964409675.1 uncultured Rickettsiales bacterium
TTAAGGATAAGTTCAAGCAGCAGACGCAGGACCTCCGTGACGCTTCGGTGGCGCGCAAGGAACAAGTGGAAAGCGCCATCAAGGCCCGCCCGATTGTCAGCAGCATGATTGCGTTTGGCATAGGCATGGTGCTGCAGCGTTTTCTGCTGGGAAGCAAATCGACCAAGCGTTAGAAAAAGGAGAGTTCAATGAAAGGGCTTTTACTTTGGATGATCGGTCTGCCATTACCGATTATTATATTGCTCTATTTATTCCATGTGATCTAATTCACATTAACAGGGCAGGGGGCAGATGCTTCCTGCCCTGTTTGTTGCTATAATGCATGATTCTATGCATATGCTTGAGTAAGAATAAAACTAAAACGTGCCTTTCATCAGTAAAGTACAGTTAATAGTATAACCGGCGGCAGTGTCTGCATATGCATCGGACAGGCCGTAGATTGAATTATTGCTCTGAGAGACGCAACCATTACTCCAGCCGTTAAATAAAGACCAAACAGTACCGGTGGTTGGTAAACCATTATCCATCTTGCTATCAATATAATATGCGGCTGCCGGTGGCATGGCCGGTCTCATTAGCTCACAACAATCATTGTTTGCGCCAGGCATACCAGGTGTTCCGATTTCGTATATATGCCCTTTAACACTATCATAACCTACATAAATGCCTAGGCCGTTACTCCAGCCAGTCACAAAGGGTACATTCACCCCGGGAATTGCATTGCGTTGCGCATGCCCCGGTCCTGTCGTGCCTGTGTATGCAGCAGAAGGAATGAGCTTAGCGTCAGAAAGATGCAGCCACGCCTGAAAATTTTCTTTCCACTCTGTGTCGCCGAAGGGGCTCAGCTGGCCATTGCCGTTGCCGTTAGCGACTGTTACGCCATTTTCATCTGTTGTGCCAAATAAAGAGGTTGCATTTGGGCAGTCTCCGGCAAGGCAATTGAATTTTACTTTGAATGTGCCGAAAGCGGAATTCATTTCATTCACAGCGCCAATAACAGATCGCGCTTTTGAGGTTTCAATCAACTCCCTGCCAACAAAAATACCTCCCAGTATGAGGGCGATAATCACCAGCACAATGGAGAGTTCAATCAGTGTGAAACCGAGACGATTAGGAGTACGATTATGTACATTATGAACCATACTGTTAGAACTACAGCTGAATGATTAAGTAGGGATTAACAACTGGATCTAAAATCTTATAATCTGGCACCAGGATGTAGAATTATATAGCTTGCCAATTAAATCCGTTTGCAATTCACCTATACTCGTTAGCTTCTCTATTAACGAAATCATGAAGTTGATATGCGATATTACTTTTCAGAAAAGCACGAATCTTTGCATTGCTTCTACAAAGAATTCGCTGAGTATACTGGCGCTGGCGCTTTCCTAAAACGGGTATGTGTATCATAACAAGGAAAATCGTGGGATAAAAAAGGCGGAGATTTTGCAATCTCCGCCTTTGTTAAAGCCAACAGCCTAAATATCGCTGCCGCGCTGGGTGTAGAGGCGCTCATAGGCGTCTCGGGCAGCGGGGCGGGCGCGGTCCCAGTCGAGGGAGGACGTGCCGCGCACCGTATCCCAACGGGTTTTCAGCTGCGGTTCGATTTCGTCGAACGCGCGGCCTTCATAGGTAGAGTAGGAATCCACGCCGTAACGGTAGGCGGGGCGGTAGGTTTCGTAATCTTCGGAAGAAGTGATATAGGGGCGGGTTTTGTAGTTATCGCTCCAGTAGGCATCTTCCGTGGTGGGGTTGATGTCCTGGGCAATTGCTTTGCCGGCGAGTGCGCCAACCACACCGCCAACCACTGCGCCGGCGGCAGTGCCGACCGGGCCGACTGCGGTGCCGAGGATTGCGCCTTGCGCAGCTCCGGCAGCAACGCCACCCACTACGCCGCCGACAGCTGCGCCGACCATTCCGCCGACGGGGTGATCGCCGTGCTTACCGGGATGGGTGGCGATGGTGTCATCTGCATTGGTTTTAAAATCTTTATCGTATGTCATAACATGCCTCCTGAAATGAATGAGCATGTGAAGCGTGACAAAAGCGTGGTAAAGAAACAATGCAGGAGCGTAGCGCTGCGCCTCAATTTTCTGAAACTTTATGGAATCTTTGCGCTGCGCGCTGGAAAGGCTAGCGAGACTTTACAGGCATATGATATTAGCATAGATCAGTATTTGATGATTCATGGTTGGCAAATATAAGGAGCGAATATGACTTCAAGCGCGATACGATGTGAGGGCGGGCTGTTCCGCCGCCTGTGCATGATGCTGCTGGCCTGCCTGTGCGTGAGCGGCTGCGGCGTGAACACTATTCCCACGCTCGAGGAGCAGGTAAACGCGGCGTGGGCGCAGGTGCAGAATGAATATAAGCGTCGTTCCGATTTGATTCCCAACCTGGTGGAAACGGTGAAGGGGTATGCGGCGCATGAGCAGCAGACACTAACGGCGGTAATCGAGGCGCGCGCGAAAGCAACCAGCGTTACCGTGCGGCCCGACCAGCTGAGCGATCCAAACGCCATTCAGCAGTTTGAGCAGAGCCAGGGCGAGCTGACGCGGGCGCTTTCGCGGCTGATGGTGGTGAGCGAGCGGTATCCGGAACTGCGCGCCAATGAGAATTTCATGGCGCTGCAATCGCAGCTGGAGGGAACGGAGAACCGCATCACGGTGGCGCGACGCGACTATATCGAGGCGGTGCGGGCGTATAATACAGAGGTGCGCACCTTCCCGGGGCGGTTATGGGCGTGGATCTACGGGGCAAAGCCGAAGGAATCCTTCAGCGCTCCAGCCTCGGCTGCTGATGCGCCGGCGGTGAAATTCTGATGCGGGCATTGCTGCGCCATTTTCTGCTGCTGGTGCTCGTGCTGGATATTCCGGTGGCGCTGGCGGCAACGCCGGATTTCCCGGAGCTGAAGGGCCGCGTGGTGGATCAGGCGGATCTCATGGATCAGAGCAGCCGCGCTTCCGTAGAGGAAGCGTTGGCAGCGCATGAGAGCAAGACCGGCCAACAGGTGGTCGTGGCGACGCTGAAATCGTTGGATGGTGTTTCCATTGAGGAATATGGCTATCAACTCGGGCGGTTCTGGGGCATCGGGCAGAAGGGCAAGAATAATGGCTTGCTGTTGATCGTGGCGCCGCATGAGCGCGCGGTGCGCATTGAGGTGGGGTACGGGCTGGAAGGAACGATGACGGATGCCATCAGCCATCTAATCATCAACCGTATTATCCTGCCGCGCTTCAAGGAAGGGGATTATCCGCGCGGGATCGTGCAGGGAACGGCGGCGATTCTGAGTGTGCTGGAGGGCAGCGACGTTGCGATTGCGGGGCAGGCGGCGCCGTCCACGGTGAAGATGCAGCAGGAGGAAGGCTGGGGGCAGGTGCTGTTTCCGCTGTTTTTCATTTTCCTGATTTTCTTCCTGATTCCCATGCTCAGCCGACGGGGCAGGAACGGGATTATTCCCCTGATTATCAGCAGCGGCTCGCATGGCGGGTTTTATAATGGCGGCGGCTTTAGCGGCGGGGGATTCAGCGGTGGTGGAGGAAGTTTTGGCGGAGGAGGTGCATCGGGCAGATGGTAGATTCGATACTTTCGGCGCAGGAACGCCAGACGGTCATGCAGGCGGTGCGCGCGGCGGAGGCGGCGGCCAATGCGGAAATCATGGTGGTGCTGGCGCGAAGGAGCGTCGATCACCAGAGTGCGGGGATTGTGATGGCGGCTATTTTCGCCATTGCGGTGCCGCCGGCATTGCTTGCGGTGTTTTCGCTGCTGAATATTACGCTGTTGCTGATCGTTCAGTTGATAGTTTTTCTTTCGTTGCTGCTAGTATTTGAAAATACCGGGCTGCACCAGCTATTGATTCCAACCAGATGGAAACTAAAGGATGTCAGCGCCAAGGCGAAGGAGCAGTTCATGCTGCAGGGGCTTTGCCGTGCGGAGGGAAGTCACGGGGTGATGATTTATATTTCCGAGAAAGAGCGCTATGCGGAAATCGTGGTGGGCGAAGGGATTATGAAACGGGTGCCGCAGCAGGCATGGCAGGAGATCATATTCCGCCTGACCGAGCAACTGGGTGATGATGAATTCGCGCGAGGGATTATTGATTCGGTGATGGAGTGCGGTGGGGTGCTGAAGCAGTATTTCCCGCGCCTGCACGGCGGGGCCAACAAGCTGCCGGACCATGTGGTGGACGTGTAGGTATGGTTTTTGCTAACAGGCTTGCGTACAAGGAGACTGTCTGGCAATGACGAAAAAAACCTCTGTAATGATGTTGGTTGTACTTAGTGCTTGCACGCCGATTGTTGATAATTCAGGCCGTGCGGCGATGGATGTGAAGGAGACATTCATTGCTGGACAGGAGAAGGTGAAGGAATATTTTACCTATACGCCGACGCCCAAACGCCAGCCACCTCCATTGCCGCAGCGCTATTGCTATAAATTCCTGACCGATATCCTTTGCTATAACCAGCCGTATCCGCCGGCGGAATCGCGGCTGGCGGGATGGCAGGGCGAGCCGCCGGAGGCGCATTATGAGAAGCTGGAGCCGGCTGCGCAGAATATGTCACCCGCCGGGGAGGGGGTTGCTGTTCAGCCGGTGATGATTCACGACATGCCGCCGATTTCAAGCAAGGACGTGCCGGTGCGCGCTGGGTTGACGCAGAGCGGCTCGCTATATTAGCGGCGGCTGATATTGCTGGGATACGTTTTGCCAGCTGAAGCTGTCGAAGGAGGAGCAGATGGGGCAGGTTAGCTCCCATTGTACTGAGCGGTGACCGCAATCGCCGCAGGTCCAGCAGGGTTCGGTGCCGGCCTGCGCCGCTTTCAGCCGCCAGCGGGAGGCGGCTTCGGCGTCGCTGAATTCCTGCAATTCAAGATCGGCATAGGCGGCGTGCAGGCGCGGGGCGAAGGGGTGGTCGGTAATGCCTTGCTTCAGCGCTTCGCGGGCGGTTTTCCAGTCATGCGCCTGCATGGCTGCGCGCGACAGCAGCACGGCGGATTCGCTGCTGGCGGTTTTGGCAGCGGCCATCTTGCGGGCGATGCGCAGCGTGACCGATGCCGGGCGCTCGCTGGCCATGGCGATGATTTTATCGGTGATGTGCGGGTGCGGCGTGTGCGTCCATGCCTTGCGCAGGATTCCGCTGGCGAGCGCGTAATTATTGTTGCGGATAAGCAAATCGGCATAGAGCAGCGCGACGGGGGAGAAGCCGGGTTCCTGCTTGAAGGCGCGCTCGGCGTCATGCAGCGCGCCGGTCATGTCGCCGGAGCGGGCGAAGGCTTCGGCGCGGGTCATGGCAAGCAATGTGCGCCAGCGTTTCGCCGTCTGGCGGGTGATGGCGCGTTGCCACAGGCCCTTGTCAATGGCCTGCTGCGCCTGTTGCCATTGGGCAGATTGCAGGGAAACCTGGAACAGGGTGCGGTAGGTTTTGGGGTTGCGCGGGTCCTGATCCTTGGCCTGATAGGCGAATTTCTGGGCGGCGGGGAGGTTGCCGTGGCGGGCGTTGTATTCGGCGAGGCTGCGGGCGGCGAGGGCGCGGGTGTCGCGGTGCTGAAGCATTTTTTCCAAGGCTTGATGGATGCGTGTTTCGTCATTTTCCAGCCGCGCCTGCTGGGCTTCCAGCAGGTGGGTGATGGCGGCGTCGCCTAAATACTTGCGGGCGCGCTGGGTAAGGGTTTTCGAGCGCGTGGTTTCGGCGGCGGCAAGCGCGGCGAGGGATTGGGTGACGGCCTGAAGGCCGCGCGCATAGCGGATATTCTGGCGGCGGCGGCGCAAATGCTGCGGGGCCTTGAGGATGAAGCGGGTGAGGAGGAAAATGGCGGAAATGGCGATGCTGGCAAGCGCGATTACCAGCAACAGGAAGGCTGCCGTCATGTCGATGCGCATGTCGCGCCAGTAGATGGTAACGGCGCCGGGTGAGGAGGCGACCCACGCCACGCCGACGGCGGCGGCGATGATCATGATGAGGTAGAGTAGAATCCTCAGCATCAACGGGTGATTCCCTTCGGCTGGGCGGATTCGGTTTGTACCATCAGGGCATGGCGGAGGGTGTTCAGGGCTTTATCGCGGATGAGGTAGCTCTGCGCGTGTTCCTGCCAGGCCTGAAAGGCGCTGCGGGTGTCGTCCGGCAGGCTATTGATTTCAGAGAAGGCGAGGGAGACGTCGCCCTCCTTCAGCGCGCTTTCGGCGCGGGCGATGACGGCGTCGGGCGTGGTGCCCTGCGGTTTGCCGACTTTGCGGATGCGCACCAGTGAGGAGAGGTTGAAGCTCAGCTGGTTGGAAGTGGAGGCATCGTGCGCCGGTTCGGCGGCGGGGCGGAGCGCTTCGGGGATGATATCGGCAAAATTATCGCGCAGGAAATCCAGCGTGACGATGCCGTTTTCGGCGTAAGGGAGTAGTGTGTCCAGCGCCTGCTGCATGTCCTTGCTGTCGGGGGCGAGGTTGGAGAAGCGCAGCAGCGCGTCCATGAAGGAATTGCCGGAGCGGGCATCCTCGGAGAGGGTACCGTAGGCCTGCCAGAGGGCAGTGATTTGCCATGCGGCCTGCTGCTCGCTGTTGAGTTCCTGCTTCATGGTCTGGGTCTGTTCTTCCTGCGCCGCCAGTTTTTCCTGCATGGTGCGGATGGTTTCCGGGGAAACGGATGCATTATGCGCGGTGCTGGCTTGCAGTTGGTGGATAGTGTCTTCCAGCGCGGCAATACGCGCTTCCAGCGCTTCGGTGTTTTTTTCGCTGAAGTTATTGGCTGCCGGTGCAGGCGGGGTGTTTATTTCAGCATGCGCTGCCGGGGTGGGGGCTTCGGCAGGTGTTTCTGCGGGAGGCTCGGCGGCGGGAGAGGCGATTTCTGTGGCGGGAGTATCGTTAGCGGTAGGTGGCGTATCCGGCGTTTCATCGGTTATCGCGGGGGAGGCGTTGTGCTCGGCGCTTTTGCGCTGCTGTTCGGTGAAAAGCATGCGCGGCACTACCTGCGCGAAGAAAAACCAGCCGGCGGCCAGCAATACCAGCGTGAGGGAGAATTTACGCATCTGCGCGAAGATCGACGGGCGCGCGCGCCGGGATTCGCGGGAGGCTTCGGGGGGGATGATTTGTTCTGTCATGCGGGTACTTTAGTCGGGAGGATAGGCAATGTCTATAGCCTCAGTCAGGCTTGAGGCAGCGGGTTTTGGGCTGATGATAAAGCGTTTCCATGGGAGCGCGGCGGCGGCCTGGGCGATATGCTCGCTTAAGCAGAAGCAGTCCATGTGTGCTGAAATAGGGGCGATATTGGCTTGTCCGGCCAGATGCATATAGATTTCCGCCGTGCGGCGGGAGAAGAAGGTGACGGCGCGGATGTCACCCTGCCGCAGTTGAACGGTGAGGGAGGGGCTGAATGTATCAATGGCGGTCGCTTCGTAGCAGGTGATTTCGGTTAAAAGTGTATCCGGCAGCAGCGGGCGCAGGTCGGATGAAATGTGCTTTCCGCGTAAATATAGCACGGAGGGTGGCGCATGCTGGCGGATGAGGGAGGCGAGGCTTTGCACGTCGCCTTCGGCATGGATGATGTGGTTGAATCCAAGTGCGCTGATTTTCTCAGCAGTGGCGGCGCTTAGGCAATAGATGGGCTGGGCGGCGGGGATTTCGGACAAGAAGCCCAGATGCAGGATTTGCAGGCTTGTAATAATGATGGCATCCGTCGGGGAGGTGATGGCAGCGCGGATGGCGGCGGCTGCATCGGGGAGGGGGCGGATAGTGGTAAGGGGATGTACGATGCATGCATGGCCCCGCCGCTCCAGTTCCTGCGCCCAGTGATCGGCGTCCGGCTGCGGGCGGGTGATCAGGATCATGCGGGGCGGAACTCAAGCACGACGAATGCTTGCGCGTAGGGGTATTCGTCGCTGAGGGAAACATGCGCGTGGACGGGGTGCGTGTTGTGCTTGGCTTGTGAGAGATACCGGAGGGCGCGGGGGGTGAGGCGTATGGAAGGTGGGGAATTGGGCGAGCGCAGGGTTTCGATGTCGTGCCAGCCGACATGCGCGCCGATGCCGCAGCCGAGCGCCTTGGCGCAGGCTTCCTTGGCGGCGAAGCGGGTGGCGTAATAGGCGGTGAGGGCGGCGGGGCTTTGCTTGTTGAGCGCCTGCGCGGCGGCGATTTCGGAAGCGGTGAAATGGCGGGCGATGAAGCGCTGCGGAAAGCGTGCCAGCAGGGCTTCAATGCGGCGTATATCGACAATGTCCGAGCCGATGCCTGCGATCATGCGCGCTCCATGCGGCGGCGCATTTCGGCGACGGCTTCGGTCAGGCCGGTGAAGATGGCTTCGCCGATCAGGAAATGGCCGATGTTGAGTTCGCGGATGTGCGTAATAGCGGCGACGGGGCTGACGTTTTCAAAGGTCAGGCCGTGGCCGGCGTGCACTTCGAGGCCGAGTCCCGCCGCAAGCGTTGCGCCTTCGCGCAACAGGCTAAGTTCGGGTGAATCGCTGCCGGTGTAGGTATGGGCATATTCGCCAGTGTGCAGTTCGATGCATTGCGCGCCGGTGCGGGAAGCTGCCTCGATTTGTTCCAAGGAAGGGTCGATAAATAAGGATACGCGGATTCCGGCATCTTGCAATTGTGCTATGAACGGTGTGAGTTCGCGCTCGGCGCGCAGCACGTTCAGGCCGCCTTCGGTGGTGAGTTCCTCGCGGCGCTCGGGCACCAGGCAGACGGCGTGCGGGCGGATGCGGAGCGCTATGGCGAGCATTTCCGGCGTCATCGCCATTTCAAAATTGAGCGGCAGCGGGACTTCTGCTTTCAGGCGCTCCATGTCGGCGTCGCGGATGTGGCGGCGGTCTTCGCGCAAATGGGCGGTGATGCCGTCGGCACCGCCTTGCATGGCGGCCAGGGCGGCGCGCACCGGGCAGGGGTGGGCGCCCCCGCGCGCGTTGCGCACCGTTGCCACATGGTCGATATTGACTCCCAGCCGGATGGGGGGGCGCATAGGCTCCTTCAATAGGTTAGTTTGACGCCAGCATAGGCCGAAAGGCCGGGCATGCCGTAGCTATAGACTTCTTCATACTGTTTATTCAGCAGATTGTCGAGGCGCGCGTAAAGGGTCATGTGGTCGGTGACTTCGTAATTGGCGTAGGCGCTGAAAACGGAGTGGGAGGGGAGTTCGCTGCGGGAGAAGCTCAGGTCGAAATCGTCCCGCCGGCCTACCAGAAGGGCGGTGAGGCCGATATTGGCGCGTTCGCTGATGCGGTAGTCACCGCTGAATGAGAGCTGGTGTTTTGGGCGGCGCACCAGGTTCTGGCCAGTGTTTTTGTCTTCTGCCAGCAGGTAAGTGTGATTGAGCTTCAGCGTCCAGGCGTCATCAGGGTAGAGGGCGATGAAGCTTTCAAAACCCTTGGTGATGGCGTGGCCGACATTGAGGTAGTGATTGGTGGTGAAATCATAGTCGATCATTTGGTCGATGTCGTTATGGAACCAGGAGCTGCCGAAGGTCAGGAAATCGCCCAGCACCTGCTGCTCGAAGCCGATGTCGTAGCCTTTGCTTTTTTCCGGTTTCAGGGCGGTGTTGCCGAAGATGGAATAAAGCTGGTAGAGCGAAGGCGCTTTGAAGCCGGTGCCGTAGCTGGCTTTCAGCTTGGTTCCCGTCGAGGCGATGCTGTATGTGGGAGTGATGCGGTAGGTGAGTTCGCTGCCGAACTGGCTATGATCGTCGAAGCGCAGGCCCACGGTGGTGAAGAAGGCGTCCGTTATGCTGATCTGGTCTTCGCCGAAGACGGCGTTGGTATGTACGCTGTGATTGGGGAAGCCGTCGCCCTTGGCTTCTTCGCGCAAATAGGAAGCGCCGAGGGAGATAAGGTTGTTGGCGATAAATTTGAGGTGGTGCAGCCACTGCACTTTCTCGCGCTGGCTGGTGTAGTCGTTATCGCCGAAGCTGTTGACGTTGCTGCGGTTGAGGTGCATGCCGTCAAGGCTCAGCTCCTGCTGCCATTGATGGTCCATCAGGCTTAGATTGCCGGTGATACCGCCGACATACTGGCGTGAGTTGGCGCGGTTGGGGGCGTCGGCGCCGAAATCGTCGAACTTGGTGAAGCCATCGATGACGCGGGCGGTGATGTTGGTGGAGAAGATGTCGCTGAAGGTGGTGAGCGCCCTCCCGGAGAGGGTGATGTTTTTATGCCCGTCCGGTTCCTGACCGCCGAATTTCTGGTCGAAGGCGGAGACGCCGGCGGTGGAGAGGCGGGAGGCGAGGAAACTGTAATTGGTGTTGCCGGCCTGTCCGCTGGAGCCGCCGGAGACTTTATTGGTATGGTAGCTGCCGTATTCCGCCGAGCCGGTGAGCTTGGGCTTGCCGCTGCCGGAAAGGGTGGTAATGCTGACCACGCCGCCGATGGCGTCTGAACCGTAGAGCGTGCTTTGCGGGCCGCGGATGATTTCAATGCGCTCGATGTTATCGGGGCTCAGGTATGCGAAATCGAAGGCGTCGCCGGTGTCGGAAGGGTCGTTGACGATGACGCCGTCGATCATCACCAGCGTGTGGCGGGAATCGGCGCCACGCAGCAGTACGCGCGCCGTCTGGCCGGGGCCGCCGTTGGAGGCGACGGTAAGGCCGGGCACGTCGCGCAGCAGGTCGGTGACCGTGACGGCGTTTCTGCGTTCAATGTCTTCGCGGGTGATGACGCTCACGGAGCTTGCAACTTGCGCAGGGCTTAGAGGGTAGAGCGATGCCGAGACGATGACAGGCGGGAGGGTGGATTCGGCGTCCTGCGCGTACACGGATGCAAGAGGGGTGAGGCAGAGGCTGGAAAAGACGAAAAGTTGTGACAGGCGCATAATGGCTCCATATGCTAAAAATCGGGGTGAGCGTTGCCTTTTTCAAAGGCAGTGCCACCGCGTATGAATGCGCATACGAAGCGTATTGTTTGTACCTGCGGATGGTCCCGTCCGGCAAGCACGCGTGGCACTTTAACGGCAGGTCTCCTGGCTTGCGTGTCTTTGCCCATCATGGCCTTCCCGGGGATTGCCCAGTGGCATGATCATGATGCGCTCGGCGCTTACAGTTGCGGGTACAGCCGGGGAGTATGAGCGTTGCTCAGCACCCCGTTCCCTTTTCATCTCTTTTCAGAGAACCGTTTAAAGGTTGTTTACTATTGCTGTGCGGATTGCGTCAAGCGGTTTTATCGGGATATTGACAGAGGTCGTAAATTACGCAGCGGGCGCAGTGGGGCTTGCGGGCGACGCAAATGTAGCGGCCATGCAGGATCAGCCAGTGGTGGGCGTGCTGTTTCCAGTGTGCGGGGATTACGCGCTCCAGTGCCTGCTCGGTTTGCAAGGGGTTCGTGGTTTTGCACAGGCCGATGCGGTTGCTGACGCGGAAGACGTGCGTATCCACGGCAATGGTCGGCTCGCCCAACGCGCAGTTGAGCCAGACATTGGCGGTTTTGCGTCCGACGCCGGGGAGGGTTTCCAGCAGTTCGCGCTTGCGCGGAATCTCGCCGGCGTATTGCTCCACCAGCATGGCGCTGAGGGCGATGATGTTTTTGGCCTTGGCGTTAAAGAGGCCGATGGTTTTGATGTATTGCTTCAGCCGGTCTTCGCCCAGCGCCAGCATGGCTTGGGGCGTATCCGCTACAGCGAACAGCGCGGGGGTGGCTTTGTTGACCCCGGCGTCGGTGGCCTGCGCGGAGAGGACGATGGCAACCAGGAGCGTATAATGGTTAGTGGAGTATAATTCCGTTTTCGGCTCCGGGTTGTGTTCACAGAGCCGGCGGAAAATTTCGTCTATCTTTTCCTGTTTCATATGATAATCGGTGATATGCCGTAATAATGCTTGCGGATTTATACCGTATGAATTTGGGTTGTTAAATGCGTTTTATTTCTCTTTTTGCTGCTGTTCTGGGATGGTTGTGCCTTTCATCCAATGCATGGGCGCAAGGGGCATCCGTTTATCTGGAGGATCTGACGTGGCCAGAGATCAAGGAGCGGATGCAGAAAGGGTCTTACGCCGTGATCATCCCTACCGGCGGCACCGAGCAGAACGGGCCGCATCTGGCGGTGGGGAAGCATAACCGCATTGTGAATTATACTTCCGGGGAAATTGCGCAGAAATTAGGGTTCGCGCTGGTGGCGCCGGTGCTGGCCTATGTGCCGGAAGGCAGGATTTCGCCGCCGGAGGGGCATATGCTGTTTCCGGGCACGGTTTCGCTGCGGGAAGAAACCTTTGCCGCTGTGCTGGAAGACGCGGCGCGCAGTTTCCGTGAGGAGGGGTTTAAGCTAATCTGCTTTATCGGCGATCATGGCGGCAATCAGCGGATGCAGCAATATGTGGCGGATAAACTGAATGCCGAGTGGCGAAGCCAGGGGATACAGGTGATCAATGTCTCCGATTATTATGCCAATAACGGGCAGAAGGAATGGGTGCAGCAGGTGAAGCTTGCCATCCCCACGCCGGATGCGCATGCGGGGTTTTTCGATACGTCTGAGCTAATGGCCATCGATGAGCGGTTGGTGCGCCGGGGACAGGTTGGCGCGTATTCGGATAAGGATTTCCTGATTAACGGCGCGAAAGGGGATGCTACCAGCGCTACGGTGAATTACGGGCGCTCGCTGCTTTCTTTGAAAATCAACGCGGCGGTGGCGCAGATTCAGCATGCGTCGCAGGTCAGGAATTGACAGGCCGGGAGATATATGGCTAAGCGTGCCGCATTCGTAAAAGCATGGATACGCTCTCCGCTGAAGATCGGCGCGATTGCGCCGAGCGGCCAAAGTCTTGCGCGCTGCATGGCGGCGCAGATTGATCCGGATGCGCCGGGGTATGTGGTGGAAGTGGGGGCAGGGACGGGTGCGGTGACGCATGCGCTTCTGGAGACGGGGATTGACCCGCAGAAGCTGGTGATTATCGAGCGGGAGAAGAAGCTCGCGGATATTCTGCGCAAGCGGTTTCCCTATCTGCAGATTATCCGCGCCGATGCGAACCATTTAAGCGATACGCTGAAGGAGCATGGCATTGAGGAGGTGCAGGGAGTGGTTTCCAGCCTGCCATTGCTTTCGATGCCGAAATCCGTGCAGCATAGCATTACCATGCAATTGCTGCGCGCCATTGCCGACGGGGGAAAGCTGGTGCAATTTACGTATGGTCCGCAATCGCCCCTGAGCGGAAAACTGCTAATGCGGCATGCGGTGCATGCGCATAAAATCGCGCGTATCTGGCTGAATATTCCTCCGGCAACAGTGTGGACGTATCAGCGGGTGTAATTTCAGTGCTTTAGGCTGCTTAAACAGCGAATTAATTAATCGTTTTTTTAGGGTTGTCTGGCATACTGCCTCTATGGCAGATACACCCCCACCCATTATCATCAAAAAAATCAAAAAAGGCGGCGGCGGGCACCATGGCGGTGCCTGGAAAGTAGCGTATGCCGACTTCGTGACCGCTATGATGGCGTTTTTCCTGCTGCTGTGGCTGCTTTCCAGCACCACCAAGGAGCAGCGTGAGGGGATTGCCGATTATTTTACGCCGACTACGGGCTTGAAAGATGCCAAGGGTATCGGCTTCCAAGGGGGAGCAACGCCGAATGAAAAAGGTAGCAGCAAAAGCACGTTGACGCAGCCGGGGATTGTTGTTGGGCAATTGCCACAGGGGCCGGTGGCGCGCGATCCGATCAAGAAGATCGATGACGAGCAGAAGGACGATTCGCAAGGCCAGCCGATTGATTCGCCGATGGCCGATCCCACACAGGCGTTTGATAAGCAGCAGAATACCGGCGACAAGGGCAGCAAGGATGCCGACAGCGAAGAATTCAAGCGCGTGGAAGAGCAGATTATGAATGCCGTCGAGCAATCGCCGGAGCTCAAGCAGATGAAGAATAATATCATCATCACGCATACGCCTGAGGGTTTGAAAATCGATATGGTGGACGACCAGAACCGGCCCATGTTCACGCCGGGCGGTTCCACCATGACGGATACGGGGCGCGCGGTGCTGAAAGTGGTATCGGATGTGGTGGCGAAAACGGATAACCGGATTTCGCTGGCCGGGCATACGGACGGCTCTACGTTTGTAACGAAGGACGGGTATTCAAATTGGGAGCTTTCCTCGGACCGCGCCAATGCATCCCGGCGCTACCTGACGGAAACCGGGATTGACGTGGCGCGTATTTCAAAGGTAACCGGTATGGCGGACCGTGACCTGCTGATTCCCAATGAGCCCAACTCTTCGCGCAATCGTCGGGTGAGCCTGACGCTGCTGCGCGATTCGCATGTGAAATCCGTGAAGACCGTTCCGACGGCGCGGGGGCTGCTCACGGTGCCGAGCGTGGATACCAAGCAGATCAGCGGTGAAGCGCCGGCAGATGCCGGTGCGGAAGGCGATGCTTCCAAGAATCCGTGATGGATGTGACCAATTGTATCATGCAAAGTGCGATTAACTGCGCAGATAGATTTAGGAATGGGCATGGGTGATATTGTTGAGATGGTGCTGGATACCTGGACCGGGATTATGCTCTACCTGTTAGCGATGGGCGCAGGATTCTGGGTGCTGACACGACTGTTTCCCATGAATAGCAATATCCGCTGGTGGCGGCGCGAGCAGTTGGTGACGGATTTGTGCTACTGGCTGCTGCTTCCGCTAGTGACGCGGTATGTAAAGCTGTTTTTCCTTATTATCGGCATTTCGTATATGCTGGGCTTTGAGGGGGATGTGCTAACGTCGTTTTATGAGAAAGGGTACGGGCCGCTCTCAGTGCTTCCGATCTGGTTGCAGATGCTGTTGATCCTTATTATCTCCGATATTCCGCTCTACTGGATTCACCGCTTGTTTCATCAACGCTTGTTGTGGCCGTTTCATGCCATTCATCATTCCACCAAGGACCTCGACTGGATTTCCACCATGCGGTTCCACCCGTTTAATATGTGGTTTTACGCAACGCTGGTGGATAGCATTGTATTGCTGATGGGATTCGCGCCGAAGGCGTTTATCCTGCTGGCGCCGTTCAATACGGTTTATTCCGCTTTCGTGCATGCTAATTTGAATTGGTCGCTGGGACCATTGAAATATGTAATTTCGACGCCGGTGTTTCACCGCTGGCACCACACCAGTTATAAAGAAGGCGGCAATAAGAATTTCGCGCCGACATTTCCGGTGCTGGATATGATGTTCGGTACGTTTTACATGCCAAAGGGTAAATTGCCGGAAGCGTTCGGAGCGGATGATCCATCCATCCCAGAGGATTTCGTGGGGCAGATGATTTACCCGTTTAAGAAAATTCGGAAAAAACGTTCGTCAGCGGAAAGCGCCGGTCCCGGCCAAACTGCATCGGGCTGACGCGCGTGCCCGGAGGAGACTGGCGGCGCTTATATTCGGAAATGCGCACCAGCCGCAGCATTTTTTCTACGGTTGCGTGATTGTATCCTTCGGCGATGATGGCTTGCGCGGAGGCGCGTTCCTCAAGGTAGCGTTTTAGGATGCCATCCAGAATGGGATAGGGCGGGAGCTGATCTTCATCCTTCTGGCCTGGTTTGAGTTCGGCGCTGGGGGGCTTGGTGATGGAGCGTTCGGGGATGACCGTGCCTTCAGGGCCAAGCATGTTGGCGGGTTTGTGCGCATTACGCCAGTGGGCGAGGGTGAAGATGTGTGTTTTGTAGATGTCTTTTAATGGAGCGTAGCCGCCGCAGGAATCGCCGTACAGGGTGGAAAATCCCATCGCCAGTTCGGATTTGTTGCTGGTGTTGAGAAGCATATGACCGGTGGCGTTGCTTACGCCCATCAGCAACACGCCGCGGATGCGCGCCTGCAGGTTGCCGCCGATGGCAATGTCTTCCCGGCGGTTTCCGTTTTTATAGCCTAGTTCATCCAGCATGGGGAACAGGGTTGCTTCCATGGCGTCCATGGATGTGGTGATTGGCAGAGTGGTGATGCGGATGCCAAGCAACTGCGCGGTAGCGGCGGCATCTTCCATGCTGTCTTTGGAAGTGTATGGAGAAGGCAGGCGTACGCCCAGCACACGCTCGGGGCCGAGCGCATCTACCGCCATGGCAGCGGTAACGGCGGAGTCGATGCCGCCGGAAAGGCCGAGCACCACGCCGCTGAAGCGGTTCTTATTTGCATAATCGCGCAGGCCCAGCACGGCGGCCTGCCATGTTCTTTCCTGTTCATCCGGCAGGAGGGGAAGGGATGTGCCTGCATTCCAGAGTTGCACAGATTCGGTGAATTCTCCGGCATGCCAATCCATCTTGCCGTTTAGGTTAATGGAGAAGGAGCCGCCGTCGAAGATGATGTCATCCTGCCCACCGATCAGGTTGACGTAGAGGATGGGCAGTTGGTGGCGGATTGCCATGTCAGCGATCAGCTTCACGCGGCGTTCGCGCTTGTTGGTTTCAAACGGGGAAGCGTTGATGATGATGATGCGCTCCGCGCCTTGTTGTTTGAGTGCATCCGCTACCTGTGGGTGCCAGGCATCTTCGCAGATGAGCAGGCCGGTGCGAATATTCTGGCAGGTGATGACTGTCGGGGCATTGGCGGGGGTAAACAGGCGCTTTTCGTCGAAGATGCCGTCGTTCGGGAGCATGACCTTGTAATGCCGGGCGGCGATTCTGCCATGCTCCAGCAGGAAGACTGTGTTATGTACCGCGCCATTTTCCACACAGATACCGCCGATGAGGATGGCACACAGGTCTTTTGCAGCAGCGGCGAGCTGTTCCGCCGCCTGCATGGCGGCGTGCTGGAAGGCGGGTTGCAGAGCCAGATCTTCCGGCGGGTAGCCGGTGATGAAGAGTTCGGGGCAGACGAGCAAGGTGGCGCCCTGCGCATAAGCATTATGAGCGGCGGCGATGATTTTCTGGCAATTACCGGAGAGATCGCCAACGGTGGCGTTGAGTTGTGCGACGGCTACCTGCTTAAACATCAGGAAATCGCTTTCTCCAGTTCCGGCAGCACGGCGAACAAATCCGCCGCCAACCCGTAATCGGCAATTTCGAAGATGGGAGCGTTTTCGTCCTTGTTGATGGCGACGATGACTTTGCTGTCCTTCATGCCGGCCAGATGCTGAATCGCGCCGGAAATGCCGATGGCGATATAAAGCTCCGGCGCAACGACTTTGCCCGTTTGGCCGACTTGCAGATCGTTCGGGGCATAACCTGCATCTACCGCTGCGCGTGATGCGCCGACGGCAGCGCCGAGCTTATCGGCCAATTGTTCCAGTTTTGCGAAATTCTCCGCCGAGCCGATGCCGCGTCCGCCGGAAATAACGATGCGGGCGGAGGTCAGGTCAGGCCGCTCTCCAGCGCTTGTTTGCGTGCCGATGCAGCTTACGTGCGTATCGATGGTAGCGGTGGCGAGCGCTTCGATGGGGGCGGTGCCGCCTGCTTGCGCCGGGGCGAAGGCGGTGGGGCGGATGGTGAGGAGTGTGATTCTGTCGGTGGTAGTGACTGTTTCCAGCGCGTTACCGGCGTAGATGGGGTGCATGAACGTATCGGCGCTTTCGATGCGTATGACATCAGAGACTTGTGCGCAGTCCAGCAGTGCAGCTGTTCGGGGAAGAATATCTTTTCCCATGCTGGTGGAGGGGGTGAGGATATAGCGGTAGTCAGCGGCGAGGGATGCGAGGAGCGGGGCGATGTTTTCCGCCAGTGGGAATGCGTGCGCGGGGTCATCCGCTACTAATATTTTGGTGACGCCGGTTAAGCAGGCGGCTTGCTGCGCGACGGGTTCGCACTGGTGGCCGGTGATTAAGAGGGTAATCTGGTCGCTCAAAGCGCGCGCGGCGGTGACGGTGCAGGCGGTTGCGGCGGAAAGCTTGCCCTGGCTGTGGTCGGCGAGGATGAGGACGCTCATGGCAACACCCTTGCTTCGTTGCGCAGGCGGTCCACCAGCTCGGCGGTGTCTTTTACCATGATACCGCGCGAGCGCTTAGGTGGTTCGGTTGTAGTAATGACCTTTAGGCGCGGTGCGGTGTCGGCGGCAAGGGAAACGGCATCGATCCTGTCGATTTTCTTGGAGCGCGCTTTCATGATGTTGGGGAGGGTAGCGTAGCGCGGCGTATTCAAGCGCAGGTCAGTGGTGATGATGGCGGGGAGGGTAATGCGCAGGGTGGCAAGCCCGCCGTCCACTTCGCGGGTGACGTCGGCGGAGGAGCCATTGATTTCGATTTTCGAGGCGAAGGTTGCCTGCGGCCAGTTGAGCAGGCCGGCGAGCATCTGGCCAGTCTGGTTGCTATCGTCGTCGATGGCCTGCTTGCCCATCAGGATCAGGCCGGGTTGTTCGCGCTCAGTCAAAGCTTTCAGAAGTTTCGCGGCGGCGAGCGGCTGGATGGGAGAAGATGCGGCGATGTGAATGCCACGGTCAGCGCCCAGGGCCAACGCGTGGCGGATGGTTTCCTGCACCGCGTCTTCGCCGATGGAGATGGCGATGATTTCGGAGGCGATACCCTTTTCCTTAAGCAGGATGGCTTCTTCGACGGCGATTTCATCGAAGGGGTTGATGGCGTGCTTGACACCGTCTTTCTCCACGCCGCTGCCGTCGGTTTTCACGCGGATGCGCACGTTATAATCGATGACGCGCTTGACGGGCACCAGGATTTTCATCGGTTGACTCCCGGTTTCCATAACACGTCTTTCGTGCCGTTATCGTTCATGGCGCGGGCGAGGACGAACAGGAAATCCGATAGACGATTCAGGTAATGCAGCGCGTGCGGATTGACGGGTTCGTGTTCGGCCAGCGCGAATGCCATGCGTTCGGCGCGGCGCACGATGGTGCGGGCGAGGTGCAGATAGCTAGAGGCCGGGGTGCCGCCGGGGAGGATGAAGGAATGGAGAGGGCTGATTTTTTCATTCAGCATATCGATGTCGCGCTCCAGGCGTTCGGTTTGCGTGGGCAGCATGCGCAGGGCGGATTCGGGAGCTTCGGTATGGGAGAAAGGGGTGGCGAGGTCGGCTCCCAGATCGAACAGATCATGCTGGATGCGTTCCAGCATGGCGTCCGGTTCGGCGCTGGTGTGCAGGCGGACGAGGCCGATGATGGCATTGGCTTCGTCCACGTCGCCGTAGGCTTCCACGCGTGGGTGATTCTTGCGGATGCGCCCGCCGCCGACAAGGCCGGTTTCGCCTTCATCGCCGGTGCGGGTGTAGATTTTGTTGAGCTTGACCATGATCAGCGCTTCGTCAGGTACAGGATAAAAAGAAATGCCAGCACCAGCGCCTGAAACGAGACGCGCAGGACCATCATCTTATTGCTGCGGCGGGAGTTCTGTTCTCCGCCTTTGAGCATGAAGCCGATGCCAAAAAGCATCACGAGCACGGTTGCACCCATCAATGTCAGCAATATGGCGCCGGACCAGCCCATGATCAATGATGCCCGGGCGCGCCGCCTGCGGGAGGCGTATAGATATATTCGCGGCTGCAATAGGGGCAGACGATGTTGTCGCTGCCGGTGTCCATGTGCAGGAAAACGCGCGGATGACCGAGCGCACCGCCCTCGCCATCGCACCAGATTTCGCGCGAATGGGCGGTGAAAACTTCAAACGGTTTTTTGGGTTTTACTTCGGAATACATAGCCGGACATGACCTTATTTATGAAGCGGCTAGTATTAGAGGATTTTATGTAATTCTCAATCGGTAAATATGAAGCGCGGGCCTTTGGCGGCGCTGCTTGTGGCGGGGGTGTGCGCAGGAGTGGCGTGCGTGCCTGCGCCGGCAGCGGATGAGGCGTAGGCGACATTCATGATGGCATCTTGCTTTGCTGCCGGTGCGGTGGCAGGGGATGCGGAGGCCGGGCGGATGACGATGAGGCCATTTTCGCGTTTGGGTTTGTTGTCGGCCACTTTGATGATTTTCATGCGTACAGGAGCTTGTTCTGGCAGTTTTTTGCCTGTTTGCTCGCCCAGTGTGGCGGCAGCTTTGATAGCGGGCTGCGCCGAGGCAGGCTTGGAGGGAATGTTATAGACGGCCGTTTGCGTGCTGGTGGCGGCAGGCGGTCTCATGGCTTCGGCGCTGGATACCACGGTACGCGCAAGGCGGAGCTTGTCGATGATGGTGTACCATTTATCATAGACGAGCCCGACATATTGGCTGCCGAGCGAGGGGGTTTTGGAATGGTAATCGGCGGCTGCTTTGCGCCAGCTGCCACCTTCCTGGTAGAGGTTGCGCAGGAAGCTTGCGGCATAGGCGATGTTTTTCTCCGGCTCGAAGGCGTCTTCGATGCTGCGGAAGGCTTCCGGGTGATGGTAGAGGTTCACCTGCATGCAGCCGATATCCATGCTTTTGACGCCTTGCGCTTTCAGTTTGCGGGCGGTGGCGATGGCTTCTTCCTTGCTATCTAAGTAATAGGCCTTGCCTTCGGCATTGATGGTCCACGGCCAGGGGAGGGCGATTTTCAAGCCGTCATGCCAGCGGCCCGATTCCGTGGAGGAGATGGCGGATAGCAGGTGCAGGGGGATGCCGTATTCGCGCTCGAAGCGCGGCAGGTAGCGGGTGCATTCGCGCGCGCCGTCGATCATCGGATCACCGGAGGCAAAAGCGGCAGAGACGGGGTAAAGCAGACCCGCCAGTATGAAGGCAAAGCGTGTAAGCTTCTTTCCTGTCACAATTTCTCCTGCGTCATTATTTCCATACTAACATATTTCTTATACGAAGCACGTTAATAATAGATGAAAAAATGATGCCAATTACGCTTGAGCGTTGAAAAATATGGGGATTATGTTTTTGTAAGGAGGCTCATGCCGCCGTATGGGGCTGTATCCGGACCCCGCCTTGCGGCGGGGTGACAAATATAGGGGATTAAAACCGACCGTTCAGCAAGCGCAGGCGGAGGGCGTTGAGTTTTATGAAGCCTTGGGCGTCGCGCTGGTCATAGACGCTGTCTTCCTCGAAGGTTACGTGCTGCTGACTGTAGAGGCTGACCGGGGAGGTGCGGCCGGCAACGGAGACGTTGCCTTTGTAGAGTTTCAGGCGGACGGTGCCGGTGACGTTGCGCTGGGATTCGTCGATCAGCGCCTGAAGCATTTTGCGCTCGGGCGACCACCAGTAGCCATTATAGATCAGCTCGGCGTAGCGGGGCATGATTTCGTCTTTCAGGTGCATGGCGCCGCGGTCCAGCGTTAGGCTCTCGATGCCGCGGTGGGCGGCGAGCAGGATAGTGCCGCCGGGAGTTTCATAGATGCCACGCGATTTCATGCCGACATAACGCTTTTCCACCAGGTCAAGGCGGCCAATGCCGTTCTTGCCGCCCAACTCGTTGAGCTTAGTCAGCAGACTGGCTGGGGAGAGGGGCTGGCCGTTAATAGCGATGGCATCGCCCTTTTCAAAGCTGATTTCGACATAGGTCGGTGTATCGGGGGCCTGCTCGGGGCTGACGGTGCGCACGAACATGTCTTCATGCGGTTCAATGGCCGGGTCTTCCAGCACCTTGCCTTCGTAGGAAATGTGCAGGAGATTGGCGTCGGTGGAATAGGGGGCTTCGCCGCGCTTGTCCTTGGCGACGGGGATTTGATGTTTTTCGGCGTATTCGATCAGGCGGGTGCGGGAGGTCAGGTCCCATTCGCGCCAGGGGGCGATGACCTTGATGTCGGGTTTCAGCGCGTAATAGCCGAGCTCGAAGCGCACCTGGTCGTTGCCCTTGCCGGTGGCGCCGTGGGCGACGGCGTCGGCGCCGGTTTCAATCGCTATTTCAATCTGGCGCTTGGCGATCAGCGGGCGGGCGATGGAGGTGCCGAGTAGATAGACGCCTTCATAAAGCGTATTGGCACGAAACATGGGGAAGACGAAATCGCGCACGAATTCTTCGCGCAAATCGTCAATGTAAAT
>CAYPEF010000024.1:0-21014 GCA_964409675.1 uncultured Rickettsiales bacterium
ATCGGCTGCGTGGTGGACGGGGTGCCGCCGGGGCTGGAGTTGAGCGAGGCGGATATCCAGCCGTGGCTGGATAAGCGTAAGCCGGCGCAGTCGCGCTTTACCACTCAGCGAAAGGAAAGTGATACGGTGCGCATCCTCTCCGGCGTGTTCGAGGGGAAGACCACCGGCACGCCCGTTTCGCTCATGATCGAGAACGAGGACCAGAAATCCAAGGATTATGCCGAGATCAAGGACAAGTTCCGCCCCGGCCATGCCGATTATACCTACTGGATGAAATATGGCATCCGCGATTACCGCGGCGGTGGGCGCTCTTCCGCGCGGGAGACAGCGATGCGCGTGGCGGCAGGGGCGATTGCGCGGAAGATTCTGGGCCATGCGATTTCCATTCAAGGCTGCCTGGTGCAGATCGGGCCGCATGGCATTGACCCGGCACGCCGGGACTGGGCGGAAGTGGAGCGCAATCCTTTCTGGTGCCCGGATGTGCAGGCGGCGACAGTGTGGGAGGGGTATCTTGATTCCATCCGCAAGGAAGGCTCCTCGGCGGGCGCGGTGGTGGAGGTGGTGGCTGAGGGCGTGCCGCCGGGGCTGGGCGCACCGCTTTACGCCAAGCTGGATGCGGATATTGCCTCGGCGATGATGAGCATCAACGCGGTGAAGGGCGTGGGGATCGGCGATGGGTTTGCGGCTGCGGCCTTGCGCGGTGAGGAAAACGCCGATTGCATGCGCAATGTCGGTGGAGAAACGGTGTTTCTCTCCAACCATGCGGGCGGGATTCTCGGCGGCATATCCACCGGCCAGCCGGTGGTGGCGCGCCTTGCCATCAAGCCGACCAGCTCAATTTTAACCGAAGTGGAAACGGTGGATATACACGGCAATAACACCACCATCATGACAAAGGGGAGGCACGATCCCTGCGTCGGCATCCGCGCTGTGCCCGTGGCGGAGGCAATGCTGGCCTGCGTGCTGGCGGATCACTGGCTCAGGGCGAAGGCGGTGCGGTAAAGTTTTAAGCGGTTCTGCCGCTGGAGGTGGATTCCGTCTTTGCCGCCAGGGGCGCATCTTTCAACGCCTGCGCGACTGCGCGGTCTTCCGTTGCTGTCGCGCCGTTATAAGTACGGCCTGAATCCACCTTGATCTCCTTGGCTATATCTCCCAGCGAAGAAACGGCGGCTCTGATAGAATCACTTAGGGCGGCAAACGGACTGGATTGCGCTACATTATTTTGTACAGCAGCGCGCAAATCTGCAGCTGCCATCTGCATTGCCTGTGCGGATCTGGTGTCGACCATGGATTGCTGCACGCCAGCGGCATTGGCTTCGCCTACGGCTGCTTCATAATCGGCACGAGCCATTTCCTGAGCGGAGTCTACTACTTGCTCTGAAGAAGATTTTTTTACGCTGCGCGCAGGCGCTTTCACTTCAGCGGTTTGTTGATGCGGTTCTTCCTTTTCCCGCTGAGTCAATGCTTCTTTGGGGGGATTCTGGCGATGATTTTCTTCCACACGCTCTTCAATGCCCGATAATCGCTGCTCAATACTAAAGTCGCCTTTATTGTCCATCTCGCGTGCCTGTTTCTGCGCGCGGGAGGATATCATCTGCATTTCATCCGCACCTACAGCCATCTGAGTAATTTCTTTTTCTTCATGACGTAGCTCGCGCTCAAGGGTATTTGCCTTGCCGATTCCGGGAATGGTCTGGGTGGGGGTTGCCATTGTGAGTATAACCTAATGCTTTTATTCCTGATATTTACTATAAGCCATTTATCGAATTTGTATATGAAAGTTTGATGAAGATTGACGCTTCCACCTGCGCCTTTTTTACATTATCTGGCGCTGAACAGGGTTGATTGACTGCGATAACTGCCATATATAGTGGTTAACAAATATCTTAGATTTTAAGGCAGATTAGCTCAAATGCAGCGTATTACCATTGGATTGGTGCTTGCGATGGCGGTGGCGCTGGTAGGGGCGGTGCTGGGTGCGCCGTTTATTTCCGGTAGCGGGGCTGCCGGGGTAAGCGGCGGCGTGCTGTTCGGATTCGGCTCATTGTGGCCGGGCCTGTTTGGGCTGGCGGCGGGTATCTGGGCGGTGCGGCTGGGCAGCGAGGCGGTTCCGATGTTTCCGCTCGCGGCAGCGCTGATGTTCCTGTTGGGCGCGGCCACCAACCTTAATGCATTACAGCTGCCGTTTATTTACGTGTTTATTTTCGGCGCGGTGCTGGTTTTCGCCGGTGCAGTGAGCATGGCCTACAGCAAGCGCATGTTTATCAGCGTTTGCGTGGCATCGGTTCCCGCGTTCGTGCTGGGCGCGCGGGCGATGGATGCCATGCCCGAAGCGGCAAGCGTAGGGTATTACCTGATTGGCGCACTGGCCGGGATCGTGCTGCTGCTGGGCTGTGGCGTATCCCTGGGCCTCGCCATGCACGGCTATGCGGGCTATGTGCGACTCAACCCGCGCGCGCATGCGGCATAATTATTTTCTATACAGCTTGTCAGGGTCTATGACCGCGTCTTCGGTGACGGTAACTTCTGCGCCTTCCACCTTCCGGTAGAAGCACCGCCGCCGCCCGGTATGGCAGGCCACGCCTTTCTGGTCCACCAGCGCGAGCAGCGCGTCGCCGTCGCAGTCGAGGCGGAGTTCTTTCAGCGTTTGCGTTTGTCCCGAGGTGTCGCCCTTGCGCCATAAGGCCTGCCGGGAGCGCGACCAGTAGCATACCTGCCCGGTGGCGAGTGTCTGCTCCAGTGCTTCGCGGTTCATCCAGGCGAGCATCAGCACTTCGCCGCTATCGAATTGCTGGGCGATGACGGGGATCAGGCCCTGTTCGTTGAAGGAGACGGCATCCCAAAGCGGGGCGGTGTCGGGCGGAGTGTTTTTCATGCGGCGAGGTCCAGGATGACCGGCACATGGTCGGAGCCGCGTTCCCAGTCGCGGGCGTTCTTGAGCGTGTGCGAGGCGAGCAGGCGGGGTTTCAGGGATTCGGTCACCCACATATGGTCCAGCCGTCGTCCCCGGTCGGACTTGCGCCAGTCGCGGTTGCGGTAGCTCCACCAGCTGTAGAGTTTTTGCTCCATAGGGGTGAAATGCCGGGCGGTGTCGGTCCAGCGCAGGTCGGAGAGCAGGGCGTTCAGCCGCTCCACTTCCGGCGGCGTATGGCTGATGACGTTCAGTAATTGCTTGTGCGACCAGACGTCATGCTCATGCGGGGCGATGTTTAAATCGCCGACCAGAATCATTTTGTCCGAGGGCTTGCGGTTGGCGCTGAACCAGTCGCGCATGGCGTCCACGTAATCGAGCTTGAAGCCGTAAGCCGGGTTCTCTTCGCGGTTAGGGATGTCGCCGCCGGCGGGGATGTAGAAATTATGCAGCTCGGTGCCATCCGGCAGGCGGGCAGCGATGTGGCGCTTGTGCGCGGCATCGACGATGCCGAGGCTGTGGACGTCCTGCAGGGGGTGTTTTGAGAGCAGGGCGACGCCGTTATAGCTTTTCTGTCCGCTGAAATAGCAATGCGCATAGCCGAGGTTGCGCACATCTTCCATGGGAAACAGCCCGTCCTCCACCTTGGTTTCCTGCAGGCAGATAATATCCGGCGCATGCTCGCGGCTGATCTGCTGCAGCAGGTGCAGGCGGATACGGATGGAGTTGACGTTCCAGGTGGCGATGCGGAAATGGCTCATGCGCCAGTTTTACGCAGCACCGCGCTTGGTTGCAACTTCATTATAAAAAAATGACCCGGAAGGAAACCTTCCGGGCCAAAAAGTCGCAGGACGTTTACATGACACAAAATGTGCCAAGAACGCCTAAGTAATTACAAGATGCGTGCCAAATATGGAATGGTTGTAAAACAGGCACTTGACGGATGGTGGAAAATTAGGGTTGCTTAATTTACAGGCATTATAAATTTTCTGTGCCTAAAAAATAATCATCCATCATTGCGAGCACAGCGAAGCAATCCAGCTATCCCTGCATTGAGATATGGATTGCTTCGCTGCGCTCGCAATGACGGGGAGGAGCGGGGATAAATGAGGTGCCATGCCGGATATGCGATTGTCGCAGGCGCTGTTCTGTTCTAATTTGGCGGCAAAAGAGGTTTGTCATGGAAAATGAACCGATACGAACGGACATCGCCATCGCCGGCGGTGGGCTGGTGGGGCTGACGCTGGCGGTGGCGCTGGCGCGTGAGGGCATGCGCGTGGCGGTGATTGAGCGTGATGATCTGACGTCGCAGCTGGTGCCTGCCTTTGACGGCAGGGTAAGCGCGATTGCGCTCGGCTCGCAGCGTTTATTAAATGCCATCGGCGTATGGGAATCCATGGAACCGCATGCGGAGCCGATTCTGGATATCCGCGTTTCTGATGATGAATCGCCCATTTTTCTCGATTATCACCATGAGGATGTCGGCGAACTGCCGTTCGGCTGGATTGTGGAAAACCGCCATACGCGCATCGCCCTGCACCAGGCGCTGGCGCGTTATCCGAATATCAGCCTGTATGCGCGCGACTCGGTGAACGCGTTCGATTCGGATGACGGCGGCATCCATATCGTGCTGGAGAGCGGGAAAACTGTCAGGGCGGCGCTGCTGGTGGCAGCCGAGGGCAAGCAGTCGCGCACGCGGGATTTGGCGGGTATCAAAGCGCGGCGGTTTGATTATAAGCACACGGCCATTGTCTGCACCATCGTGCATAAAAAGCCGCATCTCGGGCTGGCGCAGGAGCGCTTCTTGCCGGCGGGGCCGTTTGCCGTGCTGCCGATGCAGGATAACCGCTCGTCGCTGGTGTGGGTGGAGCCGCCGGAGCGCGTAGGTTTTTACACCGGGCTGGAGAAAGCGGAGCTGGCGCAGGAAATCCGCGAGCGGACGGGGGATTATTTAGGCGAGATTCGCGTGGAGGGTGATGTATTTACCTACCCGCTGGTGCTAACGCTGGCGGAAACCTATACCAGCGGGCGCGTTTGCCTGATCGGGGACGCGGCGCACGGCATCCACCCGATTGCGGGGCAGGGGGTGAACCTCGGATTCCGCGACGTAGGTGCGCTGCACGAGGTGCTGGCGAAGCGCTTTAAATTGGGGCTGGACCTTGGTGCGGCGGACGGGCTGGCGGACTATGTGCGCTGGCGGCGCTTTGATAATCTTACCATGATCGCGGTAACGGACGGACTTACCCGCCTGTTCAGCATTAACTTGCCGCCGGTGAAGCTGGCGCGCAGGCTGGGGTTATGGGGCATCGGAAAACTGCCGGCGGCGCGGAAATTCTTCATGCGCCATGCTATGGGCACGGTGGGAGAACTGCCGGTTCTGATGCAGCCGGGGCCTCGCTGAGTCAGCTCGCTTCCAGTTTGCGCGCTTCTTCCGCCAGCATGATGGGAATACCGTCGCGGATGGGGTAGGCCAATCCGGCGCGTTCGGAGATCAGCTCCTGATGCTCCTCATCGTATTTCAGCGGGCTTTTGGTGAGGGGGCAGACGAGAATATCCAGCAATTTTGGGTCTATAGAGGACATGGAAACATGGCTTTATGCTAGGGATGGCAAGGAGTTGCGCTTAATCTAGCCTGCGCGTGCATATTCTTGCAAGCTAGATGTTGCAATCGAAATCAAACTTGCTATAACACTGGCTCCGCAGCAACAAAGCGGCTATCCGGGCGGGCGTAGCTCAGGGGTAGAGTGCAACCTTGCCAAGGTTGATGTCGAGGGTTCGAATCCCTTCGCCCGCTCCAAATTTTTAGCCGGTTTCAGAAATATTCCATATAGCGGCCTGGAATGATGCCGTGAGCGAACATAGGGTTCTGATCCGCTTAACTCCGTTGCTGATTGCGGCGGTGCATCCGCTTTTCTTCCTTGCGCATAACTTAACCGAGATGAATGCCGCCTACGGGTGCAGCATTGCGCTGCTGGGAATGGGGCAAGCAATATTATGGTATGTGCTGGGGTGGGCGGTTGCGCGCACCATGCGCCGGCCATTGCAGGCTTTCCGGGTGGCGGCGCTGCTGGCGCTGTGCGCATTGACGTTTGCCATGATTCCTGATGCGGCCAGGCAGCACGCGCTTTTTGCTTCTGCCGATATGGGGCTGGCAATGTATGCGGCGATGGTGGTGGTGGGGGCGGCGTATCTTTGGCGCATCCCTGAAACGGTATCGGAGCGGCGATTGCTGTTTGCCTTTGGCGCCATGCTCTGCCTGTTCAATGTCGGCAGCATTGCCTGGGGCGTGCTACTGCCGGTTGCCTACACGCCCCCGGTACTGGCCCAGCAAGCGGTGGACGCTTACCGGCACAACCAGCCGCAATTACCGAACGTGGTATATATTGTGCCGGACCGGTATCCCGGCGACAGCACGCTGCGGGAGCAATACGGATTTTCCAATACGGAGTTCATGCAGCAGCTGGAGGCGGCGGGTTTTCAGGTGCGCAAGGACTCATATGCGAATTACACCACAACGCTTCCTTCGCTGACATCGGTGCTGAATATGAATTACCTGCCGGCATTCGTGCATGCCTCGCCGCGCGTGAATAACGAGCACTATCTCATCGCGCCGTTTAACCATAATGTGGCGTTTGCGGTATTTAATGCCATCGGCTACCAAACTACTTTCATGGGAGGGGCATGGAATACGCTGCATAGCATGGATGCGGCGCAGCACAATATCAGCCTCTACCTAAAGCGCGATGCCCCGCTTGGCATCAATGAGCGCCTGTATATTGACGGCACGCCTTTGCGGTATGGCTTCAAGGCGTATTTCCGTTGGAGAGGCTGGCCGTGGATAGACGGGCCGATCGTGGGCGAGTGGCGCAAATGGTGCAATAATCCCGTTATGCAGGAAAAGGCCTTATATCGTGCGCTTAGCGAAGAAGGGCCGCACTTTATCTTCTGGCATCTCTACCTGCCGCATCCGCCTTATATGCGCAGCGTCGAAAGCGACATATGCGCCCCACCTCCGCGCATCCGCTCCGAGGCGGAGGAGAAAACCCGTTTCATCGACCAGCTGCGCTATACCAACCGGCTGCTGCTGCGCGTGGCGGAGGAGGCGAAAAAGGCATCGCGCCGTCCGCTGATTATCGTGCTGCAATCCGACGAAGGGCCCTATCCCTGGCGTATCCTGCGCCGCGCGCCGGCGCAGTTTGCCGATATGACGCCGGATGAGCTGCGGGTAAAGTTCGGCAATTTAAACGCCATTTACATGGAGCGTTTTCCGCCCGGGTTCAGCATGCCTGCCACTCCGGTCAATAATTTCCGGGTGATCTTCAACGCGATGCTCGGAACGGATTTCCCCATGCTGGAGGACAGGATTTTCCTGAAAGACAGCGATTCCGCACCAAACCAGGTGCACGACATAACTGACCGTCTGCTGCATTAGAACATGCCTTATGTCTGGGCCTTATGTTTGGCAAAGCGGGCGCTGGGTGCTATGAACGCAATGGTGTAAAGAATGCACAGGGGGAATGATGCGGCTGGCGGTGACGTGGGGGATGATGGCGCTATTACTGCCGCATGCGGCACTGGCCTATCTTGATCCGGGAACGGGGAGCCTGTTCCTGCAAAGCCTGATCGCGGGCGCGGCCAGCCTTCTGCTGGCTGTTGCAATGGCATGGCGGCGGCTGGTTGCGAAAATCCGCAATTGCCGCGAAAGGCTGGTGCGAAAGCGGGATGAGCGGGAATGAGCGGCATGCCCACCAGAGATCCCGCGTCGCTACGCGATCCGAATGGACGGGTTTACCGGATGGATAACCGCATATTCCGTACGGTCGCGCCTGCCGGGGCGCAGGCGTTCGAGGCCGTATGGCGGGCGGGGATTCTGCAGAAGATGGCGGAGCGCGGACATATGATTGGCGCACGCCTGCTGGAGGCGTCTGATCCACTGCATGCCGGAATCGACAATACCGCAGCGTATGTGCTGGAGCATCCGGTTCTGCCGCTGATCACCTATCCGTATGAATGGCCGTTCGGTGCGCTGAAGCAGGCGGCGCTTGCGCATCTGGATTTGCATCTGGCGCTGCTGGAAGAAGGGTTTACGCTCTCGGACGCTTCCGCGTTCAATATGCAGTTTATCCGTGGGCGGGCGCTGCATATGGATGTGCTCTCAGTCACCCCCTACCGGGATGGGGAGCCGTGGATAGGATACCGGCAGTTCTGCCGCGAGTTTCTCTATCCGCTGATGCTTGAAGCGGCAACGGGGCTTCCCGCTGCGCCGTATTTGCGGGCGACGCTGGAGGGAATAACGGCGGGAGAATTGCTCCGCCTGATGCCATGGCATGCGCGGATAAAGCCGGGCTTTGCGCTGCATGCGGCATTGCCGGCCATGGCGGAGCGGCGTGAATGGAAAAAGAGGGATAATAATACGCGGAATATTCCCAAGCTTTCCCGTAAACGCTTGCGCGGCCTGCTGCTGCATCTGCGCCTGCTTGTGGAAAACGAGCGGCTGAAAGCGGTGAAGACGCAGTGGAATGAATATGCACCTTCCGGCATTTACACGGCGGAAGGATTGCGGGCCAAGCAGGATGCGGTGAAAGCGTTCGCGCATGCGCACCTGCCGGCGCTTCTGCTTGATGTTGGCTGTCATCAGGGCGATTATGCCTTGTGCGCGCTGGAAGCGGGGGCCGCATCAGTAGTGGGAGTTGATTCGGACCGGGCGGCGGTGGAGAAGGCATGGGGCAGGGTGCAAGGAACGGAGTTCATGCCGCTGTTTATGGATATGGCCAATCCATCACCCTCGCATGGCTGGCGCGGCAGGGAGCGAAGCGCGTTTGCGGCACGGGTGCGCCCGGACGCGGTGACGGCGCTGGCGATTATGCATCATTTGGTCATCGGGAGAAGTCTCCCGCTGGCGGAGGTGATGGATTATATTATATCGCTTGCACCGCGCGGGCTGATTGAATTCGTGCCGAAATCCGACCCGATGGTGGCTCGGATGCTACGCTTCCGGACGGATATTTTCCCCGATTACACGCTGGAAGCGGCGCGGGCGCTGCTACGGGCGCGCGCGGAGGTCGTGCGGGAGGTTCCCCTGCCGGGAAGCGGGCGGGTGCTATTCGAGTTCCGCTTGCCTGATGCCCCGTAAACGAGCATTATCCCGCGCATGCTGACCTACGCTGAGAGACTGATTGCTTTTCGCTACCTGCGCGCGCGGCGCGAGGAGGGGCTGATTTCGGTGATTGCCGTGTTTTCCCTGATTGGCATCGCGCTTGGGGTGGCGACGCTGATCGTGGTGCTCTCGGTGATGCGCGGTGTGCGCGAGGAAATGATTGAGAGTATTATCGGGCTGGAAGGGCATGTAACGGTGAGTTCCACCGGGCGGGGTATTCCTGATTATGATGCTTTAAGCGCGTCGATTCGCAATGTAGATGGGGTGAAAAGCGCCATTCCCATCGTGCAGGGGCAGGTGATGGCCAGCGGCAAGGGACAGGCGGCGGGGGCCATGATAAGTGGCATAAGACCGGAGGATATTCAGTATAAGCCGCTGTTGGCGAAGAAAATCACGCAAGGCGATTTATCGGCCTTCACGCGTGGCGAAGGGGTGGTGATCGGCCAGCGCATGGCGGAGCGCATGGGGCTAAAGGTGGGCGACAGCATCACGCTGATTTCGCCCGAAGGGCGCGCCACGCCCGCCGGGGTGGTGCCGCGGGTGAAGGCGTATCCCATTGCGGCGCTGTTCAGCATCGGCATGTTCGCCTATGATAACGGGCTGGTGGTGATGCCGTTTCGCGAAGCGCAGGTATTTTTCAAGCTGAGCCAGCCGGCGCTGGAAGGCGAGCCGGAGCAGCTCGGCATGGCCTCGGCCATTGAGATTATTGGTACGGATGCGGATAAGGCGGACCGGCTTGCGCGCGCGATTGCGCAGAACCTCACCTCCGATTACCGCATTTATGACTGGAAAAGCACCAACGGGCATATTTTCCGCGCTGTAATCGTGCAGCGTAACGTGATGTTCATGATTCTTACGCTGATTATCCTCGTGGCGTCGTTCAATATCGTCTCCAGCCTGATCATGCTGGTGCGGGAGAAGGGGCGGGATATTGGCATTCTGCGCACGATGGGGGCGTCGCGCGGCATGGTGCAACGCATCTTCATCGCCAGCGGGATGAGCGTGGGCGTGGTGGGCTGCCTGAGCGGCGTGGCGCTGGGGCTTTTGATTGCGCTTAATACCGAAGCCATACAGCATTGGCTGGAGCGCATGACCGGACAGAAGCTGTTGGCCGATGAGCTATATTTCCTCTCCAGCCTGCCTGCGAAGGTGGATGGGTGGGAAGTGGCAAGCGTCGCGGCGATGGCGCTCGTGCTTTCCTTCCTCGCCTCGCTTTACCCGGCACGCAGGGCTTCACGCCTCGACCCGGCGGAGGTGCTGCGCTATGAGTGAGGTATTAAAGCTTTCGCAGGTGCGGCGCACTTACAAGCAGGGCGGCAGGGAGCTGGAGGTGCTGCGCGGGATTGACCTCACATTGAACCCGGCGGAAGTGGCGGCATTGGTGGGACCGAGCGGCTCGGGAAAAACCACCTTGTTGCAGATCGCCGGGCTGCTGGACAGGCCGACGGCGGGAAACATTCATATCAACGGCGTCGACGCCAGCCGCGCTCGTGACGCAGAGCGCACGCAGCTGCGCGGCAGGCATATCGGCTTTGTCTATCAGTTCCACCAGCTACTGCCGGAATTCTCGGCGCTGGAAAATGTAATGATCCCGCAATTGATTAACGGGAAAACACCAGGACAGGCGAAGCAACGCGCGGCACTTCTGCTGGAGAGCATGGGCTTGGGCAAGCGCCTGTCGCACCGTCCGGCACGGTTGTCCGGCGGCGAGCAGCAACGCGTGGCGATTGCGCGCGCGCCCGCCAATGCTCCGCCGCTGCTACTGGCCGATGAGCCAACGGGAAAACTGGACCCCGAGACGGCGGAAGAAGTGTTTATGTTTCTGATGCAGGCGGTGCGGGAGTACGGGTTGGCGGCGCTGATCGCCACGCATAATTACGATCTTGCGGCGCGCATGCACCGCACGGTGCGGTTGGAGCATGGGGTGGCTATATAATATCATGCCGCCGTATGGCGGCATCCGAAGGCCCGGCACCCAGATCCGCTCCAAGCAACGGGGTGACAATAACCGGATTAAAGTCCTGCTTAGTTTCTTGGCTTGGAAGCATAAGTAAGATATATAAAATCATCCGTTACATTCGTATTGAATACTGATGCGCCAGAAACTCAGGAAATGCCTTATGCTCGCGCTGCTGTTGGTTGCGCCCGGGCAAGGCGTGCCTGCGGGGGAGGCGCGCCTGCCGGTGGTATCCGGGCAGGTGATCCGCGATTATGCGCGCATCCAGTTCGAATGGCCGGTGCCGGTTTATATCAGCGCCTCCGCCAACGGAAATATCATTACCGTGACATTTGACCGCCGCGCCGATCCCGATTTCGGCATGATGCTGCGCCAGCTGCGCCCCTATGTCACCAGCGCTTCCGTTATCAATGGCGGCAAAGGCATGCGCCTGACCATGAACCGGGCGTACCGCATCCGCAGCTTTGTCAGCGGCAATGTCAGCGGGCTGGATATTCTGGGCATTCGCGCGGGTGTGGATACGCGCGAGGCCAACGTGAATGGCAGGCGGTCCACGGCACAGGTGGCGGGGCTCGATAAGCCGGGTAAAAACACCATGAGCGCCGCGCGCGTCGCTTCGCTTGCGCCTGCCGCCGGCGGAAAACAGGAAGCGAAGAAAGCGACTGCGGAAAAATTAGCCGAAACTAAAGCGGAAACGCCGGCGGAGGCGAAGCAGGCCAAGGAACCGGAACCGCTTTCGGACGCTGAGGCCGCCGCCCTGCAAGCGTCGACGCGCCTTACCGCAACCGAGGGCGGGGAGCAGGGCGGAACGGACGCCGCTCCCGGGCCCGCCGCTACCAAGGCTGAAAGCGCGGATACGAATACCAAAGCCTCTTTTAAGCCTGCTGCTGCCCGCAGCGGCAGCGTGTTTGAAGCGGTTTTCCCGTGGAAACAGCGCGTGGCGGCGGCAACGTTCATGCGCGGCGGCTATCAGTGGGTGGTGTTCAGCAAGGCGGCGGCAGTGGATGTGTCGGAGATCAACGCGCAGTTGGCACCGCGGCAAGCGGAGGCGGCGCAGCTGTCTGCCGGGGACAGCACGGTGCTGCGCATTCCACTGGAGAATTACCAGGGGGCGGAGCTGCACAAGGAAGCCGGCACATTCGCCTGGAAGCTGACATTGTTCGGGGAAAAGCGCGTGAGCGACAAGCCGCTGGAGGTGCAGGTGAATACCGAGACATCGCAGGGCTACGTATTCATCCCGGCGCTGGAAGCGGCGGATGCGGTGACGGTGTCCGACCCCGATATCGGCGATGAACTGCTGGTGGTGCCGCTTTATGGCGACAACCAGAATATCGCCCCGGCACGCGGATTCGTCGATTTTACCCTGATGGAGAGCACGCAGGGCGTGGTGGTGCAGAAGAAATCCGACGATGTGCGAGTAATGATGGCGCGTAACGGCATCCGCATTTCCACCGAAAAAGGCGCAACTCTCTCACCCGATTTATCCGCCACGCAGAAAAAACCATCTCCGGCGACGCAGCAGAAAGGGGAGACGCTGTTTCCTTACGAGGAGTGGAAGCCGGCGGAAAGCACCCCGCTTTACAAGCAGGTTCAGCAATTCCGGCAGGAGATCGCCGCAGCGCCGACTTCAGCGGAGCGAAGCGAAAAAATGCAAATGATGGCGCAGTTCTACTTAGGCCAGGGCGAGACACCGGAGGCGCTTGGCATTCTGAACGAAATTAAGCGCGCCGACCCGAAATTTTACGAAACGCAGCGCCTGAGCGCCTTGTCCGGCGCGGCGGATTTCCTGCTCTACCGGTTCGGCGACGCGGCGGAGAATTTCAACGCGCTGGAGCTGAACGATTTGCCGGAGATTGCCTATTGGCGCGCCATGCTCTCGGAACTGCTGGGCGACAGCGAGCAGAAATTCGATTATATGGCTAATAACGATAAATATTTCAGCAAATACCCGCCGCTAATGCGCCAGCGCCTCGCCGTGTTTGCCGCCGATAGGGCGGTGGCGAACAAGCAGTATAACATGGCGCTGGCCATCTTCGACCAGCTCAATAAGGATGGGCTGATCAACGACATTGCCGATTATGTCAATTACCTGATGGGCAAGATTTCGGTGGAAACCGGCAAGCAGAAGGAAGGTATGGAGCTGTGGCAGAAGCTTGCCGATACGCTGCGCGATTCCTCGGTGCGGGCGCGGGCGGAATATTCGCTGATTGCAACGGAATTGAAGCAGAACAGCATTACAAAAGACCAGGCGATCGACCGCTTGGAGCGGCTAGCGCTGATGTGGCGCGGCGACAGCCTGGAGCTGAATACGCTCAACATGCTGGGTGAGCTTTACCGCGACCGCAAGGACTGGCCGAACGCCATGCGCGTCTGGGCTGCCATGAACAGCGGCTTCCCCAATACGGAGCTGGCCACCGAAGCCGGTCGTAAAATGACGGAAGCCTTTGTGGCGCTGTTCGACGGCGACGATAAGGCAGGCATGACCTCGCTGGAGCGGCTGTTCCTTTATAACCAGTTTCATTACCTGACGCCGACTGATGATGTGGGCGACCGTATTGTGGAGCGCATGACGGACGAGATGGTGGCGCTAGACCTGCTGGATCAGGCTTCCAACAATCTGGAGCAGCGCATGCAGTTCAAGTTCGAGCGCGAGGAGCGCAGTCGCGTAGGGGCGAAGCTCGCGCATATCTACCTCATGAACCACCAGCCGGACAAGGCAATGCGGGCCTTGCAGAATTCCGTCTATGGCAGCAATTCGCCCGCGCTGAACGAGGAGCGTACCTATCTTACGATCCGCGCGCTGGCTGGGCAGAAGGAATATGAAAGCGCGCTGCGCATGTTGGAAAATGATAAAACCCCGGAAGGGCAGGCCATCCGGCTGGATATCTACTGGCAGCAGAAGGACTGGCCGAAAGTGGCCTTGCTGATCGAGGGTGCCCTGAAAGCGCGCGCCAACCCGGCTGCGCCGCTAAGCACCGAGGAAACCCGTATGGTGGTGCAACTGGCGCTGGCTTATGTTGCGCAAAGCGATATGGCGCAAGTGCGGTATTTGCGCGACTATTTCATGCCGATTATGGAAGGCAACCCGGATAAATCGGTCTTTGAATTCGTCACCCGCAACGACGCGCCGCTGAACGTAGCCAATTTCGATGCGGTCATGCAGAATTTAAGCGACGTGCGCCAGCAATTGACCGGCTATACGCCCAAGGCGATGTAGCGCCGGTTATATTTTTCTAATTGTCCTTGGGCGCGGCGAAGACGTGATTCGGGGTCCCATCTCTCGGCTGGCGCTAGCGGAGAAATGGGCCCGTGGGTGATGCTAACGCACCAACGAGGATGATGGCGTGGTAGTTATTATAATGGCATGTGACTAATGCCGGTTTATTATTGCTATCGCCAAAAAGTGCGTTCAGCATTAGCGTGAGCGTTATTTGCTCTGCGTAAAACCGCGTTTAACCGCCAGCGATTTGATAATCGGTTCAATATCGGCGGGCAGAGCCTCTCCGCTTACTTCCTGATAGAGCGAACGCATGAGTTTTTCGCTTTTTCCATCCGCTTCGTCGGCGCACTGCGCATCCACAATCAGACGCACGGCGACACTTTGCAGCGTGATGGGATGATTGGTGCGAAAAGCGGGAAGTTGACCGTTGGTGCGGTGGGAGCCGTCTTCATGCAGGTAGCGCAGAATGGTATTGCGAACAGCTTTTGCAGATGCGGAAGGAATGGGCTTCAATATGAAAAAGCATTTGCGGCAGAATGTGTCAATCTTTTGGCTTTCCTGCTCGGAGGGCGAAGGAGGGGTGACAGGGTGTCGTGCCATGCTGCTTCCTGATGAATGGTGCGATACTGTATTGATGTATCCTGAGTGATTATCAGCGCTGCCGTTTAAAATGAATTATTTTTTCATTCAGAAGCCACGCGCAAAAAATTAACGCCGGGAGGTTTTGCAGGCTCCCGGCGTTCTACCTTGAAGGGATAGCTGAGGTAATCGTTACACCACTTCCTCGTCGGACTCGAAGCTCTCCTTGCGGATGGCTGGGCCGCCGGTTTTGCTGAATTTGAAGGCGAGTTCGCCGGATTCCACGCTCACGCGCACCGAGCCGCCCTTGGCCAGCTTGCCGAACAAGACTTCGTCGGCCAGCGGGCGCTTGATCTTTTCGGCGATCAGGCGAGAGAGAGGGCGGGCGCCATTGGCGCGGTCGTAGCCGCGTTCTGCGAGCCATTTGCGGGCGTCGTCGCCGAGGCTGATGGTGACGTTGCGGTCGGCCAGCTGCGATTCCAGGCGGAAGACGAACTTGTTCACCACATGCGCCACCACGTCCTGAGTCAGGTGACTGAATCCGATGATCGCGTCGAGGCGGTTGCGGAATTCCGGGGTGAAGACGCGGTTGACGGTTTCCTTTTCCTCGCCTTCGCGGTCGGTGCGGCCAAAGCCGATCGGGGCGCGGGCGGCGTCGGAAGCGCCGGCATTGCTGGTCATGATGATAATGGCGTTGCGGAAGTTCACCGTTTTCCCGTTATGGTCGGTCAGGCGGCCATAATCCATCACCTGCAGCAGGATATTGTAGATATCCGGGTGGGCTTTCTCGATTTCGTCGAGCAGGATCACCGCGTAGGGATTCTTGTCGATGGCGTCGGTCAACTGGCCGCCCTGGTCAAACCCGACATAGCCCGGAGGGGCGCCGATCAGGCGGGAGACGGCGTGCTTTTCCATATATTCCGACATGTCGAAGCGGATCAGTTCCATGCCCATGCAACGGGCCAGCTGCTGCGCCACTTCGGTCTTGCCGACGCCGGTAGGGCCGGTGAAGAGGTAATTGCCGATGGGCTTTTCTTCTTCGCGAAGACCGGCGCGGGACATTTTGACGGCGCTGGAGAGCGCTTCGATGGCGCGGTCCTGTCCGAAAACGACCAGTTTCAAATCCTGCTCCAGGTTTTTCAGGCGCGAGGCGTCGTCCATGGTCACCGTTTTAGCAGGCATGCGGGCGATCTTGGCTACCACGTCCTCGATTTCCTTGGAGGTGACGGTCTTGCGGCGCGTGTTGTAGGGCAGCAGCATCTGCGCGGCGCCGGCTTCGTCGCTCACGGCGATGGCGCTGTCCGGCGGCTTGCGGTCTGTGATGAAGCGGGCGGAGAGTTCCACGGCGGCTTTCAGGGCCGAGCTGGTGTAGCGCACCTGGTGGTGTTCTTCGTAGTAGGGCTTCAGACCGCGCAGGATTTTGATGGAGTTTTCCACGCTCGGCTCGTTCACGTCGATCTTCTGGAAACGGCGGGCGAGGGCGCGGTCCTTTTCGATATGGTTGTTGTATTCTTTGTAGGTGGTGGAGCCGACGCAGCGGAAGCCGCCGCGGGCGAGAGCGGGCTTCAGCAAATTGCAGGCGTCCAGCGCGCCGCCGGAGGTGGAGCCGGCGCCGATGATGGTGTGGATTTCGTCGATGAACAGGATGGCGCCGGGAATCTTTTCAATTTCCTTGATCACGCCTTTCAGGCGCTCTTCGAAATCGCCGCGGTAACGGGTGCCAGCGAGCAGGCTGCCCATATCGAGCGAGAAGATGACGGCGTTTTTCAGCACCGTCGGCACTTCGCCGCGCACGATGCGCAGGGCAAGTCCTTCGGCGATGGCGGTTTTGCCCACGCCGGCTTCGCCGACATAGAGCGGGTTGTTCTTGGTGCGGCGGCAGAGTACCTGGATGGTGCGCTCCACTTCCTCCTCGCGACCAACGAGAATATCGGTCTTGCCGGATTCGGCTTTCTTGTTGAGGTTCACGCAGTACTGGGTAAGGGATTCGCTGCCGCCGTCTTTTTCCTTGGGATTATTGGACGGGCGGTCGAGCGCGTCGGCTTCGTCTTCCACTTCGCGCTTTACTTCCTTCAAAGAGGAGCGCTCCTGGTATTTCACGATGCCGTGCGAGATGTAATTTACCACGTCCAGGCGGGAGATTTCCTGTTCCTGCAGGAAATAGACCGCATGGCTGTCGCGTTCGGAAAACAGGGCGACCAGCACGTTCGCGCCGGTGACTTCATGCTTGCCCGACGATTGCACATGGATGGCGGCACGGTGAATGACGCGCTGGAAACCGGCGGTGGGTTTCGCTTCTTCCACTTCCGTCACCACCAGCGAGGCCAGCTCGTTTTCCAGGAATTCCATCAGGTTTTTCTTGATCTGGTCAAGGTCAACCCCGCAACCGCGCATGACGGAGGACGCATCCGGATCGTCGGAAAGGGCGAAGAGGAGATGCTCCAGGGTGGCGTACTCATGGCGGTATTTTTTTGCCATGGCCAGCGCACGATGCAGACTGATCTCCAGATTCTTTGACAACATAACGGGTAACCCTTCCACCAAGTAATTTATCAAGCGAGTTCAACACGGCATTGCAGCGGGTATTCTTCCCGGCGGGCGGCGGCGACCACAGTTTCCGCCTTTGTTTCCGCTACATCGCGCGTGTATACCCCACAGATCCCGGCTCCCTTGTGGTGCACCTCCAGCATGATGCCGACGGCTTCTTCCTGGCTTTTGCGGAAAATGTCCCGCAACAGCTGCACGACGAACTCCATGGGAGTGTAATCGTCGTTCAGGAGCACCACCTTGAAGAAGGAAGGCCGCCGGGTTTTGACTTCCGGCTCGGCGACCAGGACTTGCGCCCCTTTGTCGCCGCTTCCTTTTGGCTCAAGGCCTGCGTTGTATATGCTTAGTTTTCCCATAAAAGCTTGAAAATTACGTTAAGTGGAGGTTGCGAATTGGTTACCTATCGTTGATTTCCGCAGGTTTTTTTGAACGCTTAAAAAACTGGTTTTTGTTAAACTTTTGGTATCAAAGGGTATTTTCATTATAGAGAACTTATATTCTGCTTACACCAAAATGCGCCTTCTGTGGAATAAAAAAACGGCCCCAACCCGGTATTTTTTGCTTATGCACGCTTAACTTACGCTTGAGCGCCGTGAAGTGGGAAAATAATGCTTGATTTGCCGCCGCCGGATGCTTATACGGTTCTCTTCACCTAAAAATGCTGAAATTGGGGAAGAAATATGTCTCGCCGCTGCGATTTAACGGGTACCGGAGCCCTGACCGGCAATAAAGTCTCGCACTCCAACCGCAAGACCAAAACCCGCTTCCTGCCTAATTTACAGCAGGTTTCCCTGCTCAGCGAAGCACTTGCCAAGCCGGTGCGCCTGCGCGTGACCGCAGCCACGCTGCGCAGCGTGGAGCATAACGGCGGCCTCGACGCCTTCCTGCTCGGCCATGCCGACGCCCAGCTGACCGAAATGGGCCAGAAGCTGAAGCGCCAGGTGAAGAAGAAGCTGGGCGCGCAAAAGGCAGCATAAGTCCTGCAGCGAAGCTTTTTAATAGAGCATATTATACGCTGGAAATATAAAATAAATAAAAGCTTGCGTGAAATTAACGGAAGATTAATTGGTGCCGTTTATGTAGTTGGGTTATGAAGAAATCCGCTCATAATCCGGTTCATCTGCAGCAGTTGGGCTTTACACTAATTGAGCTAAGCATTGTGATAGTAATTATCGCATTGCTGACCGGTGGAGTTTTAACTGGTAAACTGCTGGTTAAATCCGCTTTGATTCGCAACCAAGTCAGCCAGATTGAAAAATATAACGTTGCGGTCAACACGTTTCGCGTAAAATATAATTATCTGCCGGGCGATATTACCGGGCTGGCGGCAGCGCAATTCAGCTTGCCAACGCGAAATGGCACATTTGGGCATGGAGATAATAATACACTCATCCAAGGTAGTGGCAATTGCTGCACGACGAACACCTGTGCGGTCTGCGGTGAAATTGTATTATTCTGGACAGATTTATATAATGTTGGCCTTATTGAAGGCATCCGTCCTGCCGTTGATACGGATACCTGGGCGTTTAATTGCAATACGAATACAATAAGTTCCTTACCGGTGGCCACAATCGATGACCGCGATATTATTACTGTTTATGGAGATATTTCCAAGGCGCGTAACTTTTTCCAAATCATAGGCGGAGTGACTGCAATTAATGACGTTGGAACGCTGGCCGGAGCAAGGGCGGGCTTAACTCCTATTCAGGCTCAAGCTATCGATACTAAAGTGGATGATGGGCTTCCTTTAACGGGGAACGTTACTGCGCGCGATGTTACGGTATATACCAATGCTAACGTATACCAATCAACGCCAGCACTTGCGACTGCTGCTGCACCCGCTAATAATGTCTGCGTGTCGAATGTTGACAGTACCTACAATATCACGCCATCCACTGGCGGCAATACAGTTGGGTGTTCTATTCGTTTTTTAATGGGGCAATAGGATGATAGAAAATAGGAAATCGGGCTTTACGTTAATTGAAATCAGCGTGGTCCTTGTAATTGTTGGGCTTATAATCGGCGGTGTTTTGGTGGGGAGGGATATGATTGCCAGCGCCGCCATACGCTCGCAGATTGCGCAGTTTGATTCCTTTAACAGCGCTATCAACGTATTTAAAAATAAATACAATGCATTACCCGGCGATATGAAGCCTGCGATCGCTGCCGCTAATGGGTTTGCAACGCGTACCGGCGCGGCCGGATATGGTGATAGTAACGGGCTTATTCAGGGCGGTAATGTGGGCGCGGCTACTAACACGCCTTTCAACAATAGTGCACCAACCGGTGAAGGGTTGCTGGTATGGAACGATTTAAGCACAGCAGGATTGATTGAGGGGAAATATACCGGAGATGGCAGCACCAACTCATGGGCAAGTAATTGCAATAATCTCACGCCCGACGCCACGCTGCCTAAAGCTAAAATAGCTGGTAACATTATTATTATTACGGCGGACTATGTGGAATCGCAGCATTATTTCCAGATGCTGGGTGGCGTCACAGCATTCGGTACGCTGGGGCAGTACACGGGACTTAAAGGCGGGCTAACTCCAATTCAGGCGCAGAACATCGATGTAAAAATTGATGATGGACGACCTCTCACGGGGACAGTCCAGGCGCGCGATATCGCAGGTTTTACTACTCCCTGGGGGCAGATACCGGCGGCGGCTACGCCTGCTGCGCCTAATAACGGTGTTTGTGTTTCCAACGCAAATAGCGAATATAACACTTCTCCATCGACTGGAGGTGATTCACTTGCTTGCGCGATACGTGTACCATTATCATTATTATAAGTTTTTCCGGCATGTGGTTTGGAGATAGCGCTTGACGCATGCTTGGCAAAAGAGGTGAGATAAATATACAGGTATAAGACATAGAGGCTTTTGACTTTCATAAATATAGATGCTAAGCATGCATCAAATATAAAAAACGTGAATATCCATAATCTAAAGTCGCAAGGGACGTTTGTGCAATTCTAATCCACTAAGGATCGCTGCATGAAAGTTCTTTTTAAATCCCTGACGCTGTTGGCCTTTGTGGCGGCTGCCGTCTGCATACTCCCTGCTGTCGGCTGGGCCCAGGCTCCGGCCGCGCCCCCGAAAATCGATACCGGCAATACCGCCTGGATGCTGGTTTCCACCCTGCTTGTTCTCATGATGACCATTCCCGGCCTGGCGCTGTTTTACGGCGGCATGGTGCATAAGGAAAGCGTGCTCGCTGCGCTGATGCAGAGCTTCGTGACCTGCTGTATCGTTACGGTATTGTGGATGGTGTACGGCTACAGCTTCATATTCGCTGATGGTACGCCTTTCCTAGGCGGCGGCGCCAAGATCATGTTGGCCGGCATAGGCGTGGAAACTTTAAGCGGCGACATTCCTGAAACCGTCTATTGCATGTTCCAGCTAACCTTTGCGATCATCACCTGCGCGCTGATTTTCGGCTCGGTGGCTAACCGCATTAAATTCTCGTCGGCCATGGTATTTGTAGGCCTGTGGTTCACCATCGTGTACATTCCGGTGGCGCACTGGGTGTGGGGACCAAACGGCCTGCTCGGTGGCACCGGCAATGCGGACGCCAAGGGCATTCTAGGTTTCGGCACCACGCTCGATTTCGCGGGCGGTACGGTGGTGCATATCAACGCCGG
>CAYPEF010000025.1:0-4620 GCA_964409675.1 uncultured Rickettsiales bacterium
GGTACTATGGCTTAAGTCATGGGAGAGTATGTCGTCGCCAGGCCTTATAAGCCGGCTTTTTATTGTGCTATATTTACTCTATAACATATGAAGCTAGCTAATTTTAAAAAAGCTATGAAAATCGAATATGCAAAGAGGCTTGATCGTGAGCCTAATGCATGTTTTGCTGACCAATATCGCATTCTGCAAGAATCATCCCAAGCAGTCATTGATGCTTTCATTAAAGCGGGAGAGTATCGTGCTGCTACGAATGGTATACTTTGCAGCGATGGGGAAATTGCGCTCGTTTCACAAGGAGAATTTCGTGGCATTAATGCTATTATAAATGATTTCAGTGTGTTGCTTGAAAAGCGCAATGAGATTGAACCTTTGCATGAATTGTGGGAGCGTGTCATTAAGCAAAGGTTCAAGGTTTATAAAACTAGAATAAGGATTCGCAATCAGCGACCACTTACTTCTAGTGAACAATCAACGGATCCCAAAAGATTTCTGCTAACAGCACTCATTGCTTATAGGGAAGCATTAGAGCGTTTGAATATAAATGACAAGAGAGCAAGGAGCCTTCAGATTACTATTCAAAAGTTAGAATGCGAAATATAGCATATCTGCGACAAATCAGTTTGTAGTATAGCCTTTAATGAGTAGAAAATCCGTTCCCATTCCGAACACGTTCGTGAAAACCCTCAGCGCAGATGGTACTATGGCTTAAGTCATGGGAGAGTATGTCGTCGCCAGGCCTTATAAGCCGGTTTTTTATATTAAGCCTCTCAATACAATCGAATCACTTTGTGTGCCAATGCCATGCCCTCAAAGCGCATGTTATGCCATAATTTACATTCCTTATTGAAAACATATACATGTATTCCCTAAGGTCGTAGTTGACGGGGTGGTAGAATGCGTGTATCTACCGTCTATAATTTATAATACAGGCCGAGAAGGCCGGTTTTTCGCAGGACGCTTGTGCCAATGTTTATCAAAGGAATAAGCGTATGAAGACTCGTTCTGATTCTACTGGTGGATACTGGGTATTATTCATTCTGGTGGCGCTTTTATCTGCGCCGCTTGCCGTGGGTTATGCCATGAAGCCGGCATCCGAAACCATGCTCCAGGCCAGCATAGCGGCTCACTAAGCGCAGACGGCCAATTGCCTTGAATACTACTACACCCAGCTATTTGACAAGTTCATGTGCTGGCATGCTTCCTGTATAGTAATGCTCGCACATTATTTCTCCGGCAAGTACTGCTAATTAATGTATGCTTAGACGATTCCCGGCTTGATAAAGGCTCGATTCACCATAGGATGCAATGAGCCCAGCAGCAGATTTGAAAATATGCCAAAACCAATTATTGCGTTACTTGCAGATGAGTCTGAGCTGGTCATATCCCGCGGGCAGCGGGATAATGAAGACGGCACTGTCACCACATACCTTCATGCGGATGTCGATATAACGAATCGTAATGACAATACAGTAGTGGCCCTGGCGCATGTATTGCTGCTGGCCCGCAGTATGATGGACGAAAAAATCATCAAGGCAAAGGAAAGAAGGACGACCGGATTAAGCTCCAGCCATTTCGCTCAAAGCAATTGCGGCTTGATGGAGCGTTCGTTTGAAAACGGCACACCGGTTGAGGAAATAAAAACGCCGGAAGGCCACAGCATTCTGCGCCTGAATATCGATATACCGGCGGAGATTGAAAGCGAAAGCTTTGCCAGCGCCTATCTGGAAGCATTGCCCCGCGCCATGACAACGACGGTGGAGCACCATCCGGACACCCATGCCAGGGCGCTTATCCCGGATGCATACATGGATGCGTTGAAGATGACGCAATTTGCTATCCGGCAGGAAAGCGAAGATAAAAAACTGGTATTACGCATCTCCGGCGCAGACGGTGCCCGCCTCGATCCTCTTGTATCGGCCCTTATGAGGCGAATGATTCGCCCAGACCGGCATAAAGCGTGTGATGACCATATCGATGTCTATGAGCAGGATATACACCGGCTAAAGCGAATGCTGGAAAGACTTGATATTCAGGTGCAAAATACTGCCCTTTTGCAGGCATATGGCGACACGGCTGCAGGACATAGCCGGCGTTCACGCTGAAGCGACTCTTTGCATTCCTTACAGCCTTTTAATTTTACCTTAGCTTTCCTGCAATGTGCGCGGACGTATACTCCCGCTATATTCACTGGAGGAAATCATGAAAAACCTGTTCACCTGCGGCTCCCTGCTTGCTCTGACCCTGATGGTCGCCGCCAGCGGTGCAAGCCCCGCATTTGCCGACCGTTATCATGACGATGACTGGGGCGGCCATCGCCGGGGCGATTGGCACGATAACGGTTATCATCGCGGCTGGGATCGCGGCTCTACGATTGTCATCGAGCGTCCGCGCTATATCGAACGTGATGTGTATGTGAACGATTATCGCTATATTCCGCACCGCCAGGCGCGCCCGGTCTATGTCTATAACAGCGCGCCTGCTGATTCCGCCGTCACCTGCACCACCAACTACAATCCTCTGCCTGCCATTGTCGGCGCTACCGGCGGCGGGATCATCGGCGCGCAGATTGGCAAGGGTCACGGGCGCAACGCCGCTATCGTCTCCGGCGTGCTGATTGGCGGCCTGATCGGCAACAGCTATACCTACGCCGACCAGGTCTGCACACGCCGCGTGTTCGAGACTGCGCAGGTCGGTGCGCCGCTCTACTGGAACAACCCGGATACCGGCTATAATTACACCGTCACCCCGGTGCGCGATTATCAGCAGAACGGGCGTTATTGCCGCGAATACACCGCCACCGCCCGCGTCGGCGGCAAGCTACAGGAAACCTACGGCACCGCCTGCTACCAGCCCGACGGCAGCTGGGAGATTATTAATTAGCGTATGAATTTTACCGTCATTGCGAGATCAGCGAAGCAATCTATGACTTAATGTATCGAGAGTTGGATTGCTATTCATCCCAGCTCAGCACGTTTTCCATGGAGTCAGGCTTTTGCGCGCTGCTTGCCGAACGGCATCATCTTCCCCACCTGCATCACATTCTCGATGCGACGCGCAAGGAACTCCCAGCTCTTTACCTGCTGCTCGCTTGCGTCGTCCAGCCAGTAGAGCAGGGTGGAGGAATAGACGCCGGCCAGCAGCATGCGCTTGCTATACCAGTTGAAGTCCACCGAGCGGTCCCCTGCCAACTGCCAGATTAAATCCACCGTGCGGTTCAGGCAGCGCAGGCCGTGCATGGCATGCCACGGCAGCAGGTAGAAGCTCATTGCGCTGCGAAGCGCCTCGCGGTTGGAAGTGTGGTAGGCGATGCGCAGCTTCACCAGCGCCGCAATCCGTTCGCGGACTTTCATGGCGGAAAGATCAAGCGTTTCCGCCTGCGCGCGCAGATGCGCATCGGCCTGCAAGGCCCAGGCGTTCAGCGCGTCAATCACCCCGGCGGGGAAAATACGCACATATTCGCCTGGCTTCAGCCCGCTTTTCACGGCTGCGCGATCAATCACCGCATCCGTCCAGCCGTCGAACGGCACTTCGGGCAGCGCATGCTGCAAAATGGTGTGGGCAACTTGTTGCTTATCCATGGCTGAACGCCGCTGATGAAAAATTACGCCGCAAATTCGCGGTAAGCGGGTGCCGGGCTACCGGGCGCTGGGTTTACAGGCTTCGGCGAATCGCTGTCGGCGGTGGTGTTGAGCAGCTCCTCGATGCGCTCCAGCAATTCATAGCCGCTTTCGCGGATATGGCGCAGATACTCGTGATACTGGTTATTATTGATGGAGCCGAAAATGCCGCTTTCCATCAGCTGCGTAAATCCGATGATGGCGTTAAGCGGCGTGCGCAGATCATGGCTGATTTCATTGAGGCAGAGCGTGCGCGCATGCGCCGCCATTTCCTCACGGATGGATTTGCGCTGTAGCTCGGAGATGGCGGTCATTTCTTCGTTGATCTCGGTCAGCATGCGGCTGATATGCGGGGAGGCGGCAACAGGAGCGGGCAGGGCCTGCGCAGTTTCAACAGCCGGCGCTTCAGCGACATAATCCAGCAGGTGATCAATCACCTTAACGGACAGCCCGGTGTAAAACTGCCACCACATGCCGATACTTCCTCCATCGCCTGCACGCATTCCGAAGCGGATGCGCTTGCATAAAATTTTATCCAATTTTTACGGAAAATTTATAACGCTTGCACCAACTAAGTGACATACGCTTCTTTTGCTTCCGCATAAAACCATCCGTTGTTGCATAAATGCAATAATATTCCGCCGCGCGCGCATAGATGCAACGCTTAAGCGACTTCACGATTGCAGCAGTGCATCGAGCTTGCCCGCAACATCGAGCGCCTGCAGATCGTCGAACCCGCCGACATGCATGGTGCCAATAAAAATCTGCGGCACGGTTTTACGCCCGCCGGAGGCATTCACCATTTCCGCCTGCAAGGCTTCATCGCGCGTAATATCGATCTCGCGGATATTGCCACTCACACCTTTGCGGCTAAGCAATGTTTTGGCGCGCGTGCAATAAGGGCAGTAGTCTTTCGTATAAATTTTGATCTCAGGCATGGAAACTCCGTACATAAATATAAACTGCATTATAGCGCCTGTGGATTCGCTTCACAATATGGCGG
>CAYPEF010000025.1:4720-6126 GCA_964409675.1 uncultured Rickettsiales bacterium
TCGCGCGCGTGATAGGCGGTTTCCTGCGTGGCTTGCGCGAACTTGTTCCATGGGCAGACGGCCAGGCAATCGTCGCAGCCGTAAATGCGGTTGCCGATGGCGGCGCGGAATTCCTCCGGGATATGGCCTTTATGCTCAATGGTAAGGTAGGCGATGCATTTGCGTGCATCGAGCTTCCCGGCGGCGGTGAAGGCGTCGGTCGGGCAGATATCGAGGCAGCGCGTGCAACTGCCGCAATGATTCTGCTCCGGTGCATCCGGCGTGAGCTCCAGCGTGGTGAAAATACTACCGAGAAACAGCCATGAGCCGAATTCGCGGCTCACTACGCAGGTATGCTTCCCCTGCCAGCCGATCCCTGCCTGCGCCGCCAGCGGCTTTTCCATCACCGGCGCGGTATCCACGAACACCTTCATCTCGCCGCCATATTGCTCGACCAACCAACGGGCGAGGGTCTTCAGCTTCTTCTTGATCACGTCATGATAATCGAGGTTACGCGCATAGACCGAGATCACGCCGCTATGCGCATCCTCCAGCGCCTTCATGGGATCATCCGCCGGGGCATAATTATGCCCAAGCATAATCACCGATTTCACCTCCGGCCACAGCGCCTTCGGATCGGCCCGCCAAGCAGCGCGCTCCTCCATCCACCCCATCTCACCGTGGTGCCCGGCGGCGAGGAATTCCTGCAGGCCCGCTTGGGCTTCCGGCGGCATATCGGCCTGCGTGAATCCGACGGAGGAGAAGCCGAGGGAGAAGGCCTGCTTGCGGATGGAGGTAGTGTCTAGCATTTAGGGGCTGGCATTTAGCATCTGGTTATAAGGGTTATGGGAGTTTTTCATTTAAACGGATTTGCACGGTGCGCAGCATTTTTCCTAGGCTATCATTTTGCGATAAGGCCCCAACAGCATTTTGCTTGGGAAAATACCCTAATCGTTCGCAAAGTATAACTTGCGACTCGATTTCAGCCAGCGCACCTAGGGCAATGCGAATGAAATAAATAAATTCTTTTGTGGAACCGCGATTATGACCCTCTGCAATATTGGAACACACTGAAAGAGCGTCGCGCTGCATTTGACTTATGAGCCCATATTGTTCACTTCGGGGTAATAAGTTGCAGAGCCGATAAATCGCTTCCGCCAATTCAATACTATTTTGCCAGACCTTAAGCTCCTTGTAACTGCTGATTTTCGCCATATGCTATCTGCCTAGCTGCCAGTTGCCAGCCCCTAGTCGCTCAATTAAAAATCCGGATTCTCATAATATTCCGGTGGCTTCACGCCGTGTACACGGTCGCACAGCACGGCACGGACGGCGGGGCGGGATTTCATCAGCGCGTACCATGTAGCGGCGGCTTCGTTATATTCCCACGGCACGTCGCCAAGGTAATCTACCGCCGAGAGATGCGC
>CAYPEF010000025.1:6226-20158 GCA_964409675.1 uncultured Rickettsiales bacterium
GATGGGGTGCGGCCAAGCAGGGTGATATTTTTATAGGTATCTTCCAGGTATTCGCTGATGGCGTAATTGCCGGAAATCACTGAGCCGCATTCCTCCACCAGCACCGGCACTTCGCCTGCCGGGTTCAGCGCGAAAAAGGCAAGGTTCTTCTCCCACGGGTTTTCCTGTACCAGTTCGAATTCAAGTTCCTTCTCCTTCATCATCATCCGGATTTTCCGGCAGAAGGGGGAAATGGGCGTATGATAGAGCAGGCGCATAATAAAAATGGCGCTTTTTAGGTGGGCGGGAACGAAGGATAGAACCAGAACGTCCGCTTTGGCAAGCAGTTGTGTGGGTTATTTTGGGATAAATAAGGCAGGAGGGGCGGTTTTATTAAGCTACTGCGCGAATATACCTTCCCGTCGTCCCGGCGCAGGCCGGGATCCATGCCAAGCATCCGCTATAAAATATAAATAAAGGCAAAGACAGAGCCTATACTTTAACCCTGTCCGGATGAGAGGCAATGGTCCCGGCCTGCGCCGGGACGAGGGGAGAAACACATGCAGTACCTCCCGCTCGGCAAAAAACCTAAATCATCCGCCCCGAAGGAATGCTTTCCTCCTCATCCGACAGCGGGTGCTTCAGGCGGCTGACCATCTCCTTTGGGCAGATCTGGCGGAATTTCGGCAGCTCATACTCCCAGGCGGAGAGAATCGCGCCCGCTCGCGGCGAACCGGTTTCTGCGTAGTGCCGTTCCACCAGCTGCTTCAGTTTCTGCTCCCAGTACTGGCTCAGGATAGGCTGATGCACTACTGTATCCTCATTGATGCGCTCCGCCAGCAACTGTCCGGGGTCATAGACAAACGCCATACCACCGGTCATCCCGGCGGCAAAATTATAGCCGGTCTCACCGAGGATCACCGCTACGCCGCCGGTCATGTACTCACAGCCGTTGGAGCCGCAGCCTTCCACTACCGCCACTGCACCGGAATTACGCACCGCAAACCGCTCCCCGGCCTGCCCGTTGGCGAACAACGCGCCGCCGGTCGCCCCGTACAGCACCGTATTGCCGATGATGGTATTCTCATGCGGAATCAGTGCGCTCGACGGGCGCGGGCGAATGACGATCAGCCCACCCGATAGTCCCTTGCCGACATAATCGTTGGCATCGCCATACAGCAGAATTTTTAGCCCCTGCACGGCAAACGCCCCGAGCGACTGCCCTGCCGAGCCGCGAAGCGTCAGCGTAATATGCTCCGGGTGCAGCGCGTGTGTATCGAACCGGCGTGTCATCATCGAGGAAAGCCGGGTGCCGATGGCGCGCATGGTATTACGCACCGAGTAAGCCAGCTGAATCTTCTCCCCCCGCTCCAGCGCCTGCCGCGCATCCACCAGCATCTGCGCGTCGAGCGTGTCGGGCACCTCATTACGGCCTGTTAGCGAGAAGTAACGCTTATTGCTCCCTGCGTCGGCCTGCGTCAGCAGATTATTCAAATCCAGATCGACCAGGTCATCACTGCCGCGGTTGACCTGCGTCAGTAAATCCGAGCGCCCGATAATCTCGTCAAATGACGTAAAGCCCAACTGCGCCAGAATCTCGCGTGCTTCCTCGGCGATGAAGCTGAACAGATTCACCACCTTCTCCACGCTGCCATCAAATTTCGCGCGCAGTTTCGGGTCCTGCGTGGTGATGCCCACCGGGCAGGTATTGCTGTGGCACTGGCGCACGAGAATGCATCCCATCGCCACCAATGCCGCTGTGCCAAGCGCATATTCCTCTGCCCCGAGCAGGGCGGCAATCACAATATCCCGCCCGGTCTTCAGTCCGCCGTCCGTCTGCAGCTTCACGCGGTGGCGCATGCGGTTGAGGGTTAGCACCTGGTTGGCCTCCGACAGTCCCATCTCCCACGGAATACCTGCATGCTTGATGCTCGACCATGGGCTTGCGCCGGTGCCGCCGTTATGGCCCGCGATCACGATCTTATCCGCCATCGCTTTTGCCACGCCGCTCGCAATGGTGCCGATGCCCGACTGCGCCACCAGCTTCACCGAGACGATGGCTTGCGGGTTGATCTGCTTCAAATCGTAAATCAGCTGCGCCAGATCTTCGATGGAATAAATATCATGATGCGGCGGCGGCGAGATCAGGCTCACCCCCGGTGTGGCATGGCGCAGCCGGGCGATTTCGGTGGTGACCTTGAACGCAGGTAATTGCCCGCCTTCACCGGGCTTCGCCCCTTGCGCTACCTTGATTTGCAATTCGGATGCCGAATTGAGGTATTCCGCCGTTACCCCGAACCGCGCCGAAGCCACCTGCTTGATGGTGGAATTGGGATTATCGCCGTTGGCATAGGGCGCATACCGCTCCGGCCCTTCGCCGCCTTCACCGGAATTGGACGCCGCGCCGATGCGGTTCATGGCAATCGCAAGTGTTTCATGCGCCTCCGGTGACAAGGCGCCTAGCGACATGGCAGGCGCGATAAAGCGCTTGCGGATTTCAGTGATCGATTCCACGCTCTCAATCGCAACCGGCGCATGCGGTGAATTGAAATCCAGCAGATCGCGCAGGTGAATTGGTGGCAGCGAGTGCACGCGCGCGCTATATTCCTTATAGAGCTGATACGACCCCTTCGCGGTCGCCGCCTGCAGTAGGTGCGTATCCTCTCCCGCCCAGCCATGCTGCTCGCCGCGTGCCCGCGCGCGGTAAAACCCGCCGACCGGCAACGGCTCGACATTATCTTCCGTAAACGCCTTTTCATGCAGCGCCAGAATCCGCTTCTCAATACCCGCAAGGCCTATGCCCGAAATGCGCGAAGGCAGCCCCGGGAAAAACTCCGCCGCAAACGCGCGCGATAATCCAATTGCCTCGAAATTCAACCCGCCGCGATAGGAGCTTACCACGGAAATGCCCATCTTCGACATGATCTTCAGCAGTCCTACACTCATCGCTTCGCGGAAATTTTCCAGCGCGTGCGCCTGCGTCAACCCGTGTAGGAGTCCGCGCGCGTGCCGCTCCGCAATCGCTGCTTCGGCAAGGTAGGGATTCACTACCGTTGCTCCCGCGCCGATCAGCACCGCCAGCGCATGCACGTCAATGCACTCAGAGGTGCGCACCAGGATGGACGCGCGTTTACGCAGCTTGTGCTTCACCAGATGGCTGTTGACCGCCGATACTGCGAGGATCATCGGAATAGGCGCGCGGTCTTCATCCATATGCTCGTCGGTGAGCAACAGGTAGGACTGCCCTCGCCGCGTCGCTTCTTCCGCCGCTTCCACCAGCCGCTCGATACCCCGGCGCAGGCGGTTGCCGTCAGCTTCCACCTCAAACAACGTATCCAGTTCGGTGATGCGCCCGGAAAAATGCCGGCGGATAGCGTCCAGCTCATGCCCGAGCAACACAGGCGTTTCGCATAGCAGAATAGGATGGTGCGACTGGTCGAGCGCCAGGTAATTGCCGTCATTACCGAAGCGCGTGTTCAGGCTCATCACGCGCTTTTCGCGCAAGGGATCAATCGGCGGGTTGGTCACCTGGCTGAAATTCTGCCGGAAGAAATGGTGGAATCCGCGATTATGCTCGGAGAGCACCGCCATCGGCGTATCGTCGCCCATGGAGCCGATGGCTTCTTTCGCTTCCGCCGCCATCGGGTGCAGGATGGCTTCGAAATCCTCCATCGTGTAACCGCACGCGCGCTGAAGGGTGCGCAGCCGCTCGGACGAAAGTGCGGCAAAAGCAGGATAATGAATAGTGGAATCGCTAACTTCACCATGCGCCGTCCACGCCCCGCCTTGCAGAATCCGCCCAAGCGGCACGATATTGCCGACCCATTCGCCGTAAGGATGCTGTGCGGCAAGGTAGTCTTTCAGCTCCGTATCCTTATAAAGCCTGCCTTCATGCAAATCGATGCCGAGGATATCGCCCGGCCCCAGCCTGCCGCGCTCGATCACATCCGCATCCTCCACCGGCACCATGCCGGATTCGGAGCCGATGGCGAGCAGCCCGTCACTGGTAATAGCGTAGCGCATGGGCCGCAGTCCTCCGCGGTCCATACCCGCCACCACCCAGCGCCCATCGGTGGCGGCGATGGCAGCGGGCCCGTCCCACGGTTCGGAGATGCTGTTGCAAAAGGAGTAAAGGTTTTTATGCGCCTGCGGAATATCCGAATGCTCATCCCACGCCGGCGGCACCAGAATGAGTTTTGCCAGCGGCAATGGGCGACCTGCGCGCGCAAGCACTTCCATCACTGCATCGAGCGCGCCGGTGTCGGACGTGTTATCCGGAATCACCGGCACCACGTCGTCTTCAAAGCCTTCAAACGCGGGGCAATGAAAGGTTGCCTCATGGCTTCGCATGAAATTCACATTGCCCTTAAGCGTGTTGATCTCGCCGTTGTGCGCCACTACACGAAACGGCTGCGCCAGGTGCCATGCCGGCGCGGTATTGGTGGAGAACCGCTGGTGGAAAATGGCGAAGTTGGAGACAAAGCGCGAATCAAGCAGGTCGGGATAAAACCCGGTCAGCTGCTCCGCCTTGAACAGCCCCTTGTAAATAATAGAGCGGCAGGAGAGGGAGCAGAGATAAAAATCCATGATCGCCTTGGCACGCACCGCCTTCTCAATCCGCTTGCGGATGAAATACAGCTCCAGCTCGAAGCGCGCCTCATCCACGCCCTCTTTCCCGGCGATGATGATCTGCTCGATCTCGGGCCGTGAATCATTGGCGATTTCGCCGATCAGTTCCGCACACACCGGCACCTGCCGCCAGCCGTGGATGGAATAGCCGAGTTTCAGAATCTCGCTCTCCACAATCGCCCGCGCCGCTTCCTGCGCGCTTAAATTCTTCTTCGGCAGAAATACCATGCCCACCGCGATGGGATGGGAAGGCGTGCGCTTACCAATCTGGCGGATATAATCTTCAAAAAAAGCCGTGGGCAGTTGGATATGAATGCCCGCCCCGTCGCCGGTTTTACCGTCCGCATCCACCGCCCCGCGGTGATACACCGCCTTCAGCGCCTCGATGCCTTTTTCCACAATCTCCCGGCGTGGATGTCCATCAATTGCCGCAATCAACCCGACACCGCAGGCGTCATGCTCAGTGGCGGGATCGTAGAGGCCTTTTTCGCTGAGATATACCGCATGCTTGTGCCACGCATACATCATAATGTGGCCATCTATTGGATAAGGTTATGATATTGACATATGCATAAAACATAAGCCTTGTAACATCAATACTCATTTGTTATCCACCAATAGATGAGGTTCATTTTTATTATAGCGCTTGTAATATTAAGCGGTGTTAGCGGAATGCTAATGGCATATTACAAGTTGGAACCTTATATTTTTGTTGAGAAAGCAGTCAGTGGGCTGCACGCGTGGAATAAGAAGCAGAAAATGGCTGCAAAGTTTGCAAAGCTGGAAGCTAAAAAAGCCGCTGCTAAGCCCAAAATTCTTCATGGCAAGCAACTAATTCGATATAATCTTCCTGGTGCAGACCAAGGGGCTACCCTGATAGTTGCCGATAATTCAAAATCAATTGATTTAATTAGCCCTTCTGGCGATGTACTATATTCATGGCTAACTGCTCATAAAGAAAAAGATATAGGCGGATACCGTTTAGGCGCGCATGTTTATCCAAATGGCGATTTGCTTACGGTTAAGATGAGTCATATTGATACGCCTTATGGACGTGGATTAACAAAGGTTGATAAAGACTCCAATTTAATTTGGAAGCTTGAATATTCGTTTCATCATTATTTTGATGTGGCCGAAAATGGTAATATCTACGGCGTAGCGCACAAATTACTTAATGAGCCTATACAAGGAATGGAGTATCTGCCGCCACCGATAATTGCAGATGAAATAATGATAGTATCAAATGATGGCGTGCTTATAAAAAGGATACCTCTCCTGGAAGCTTTTAAAGGTACCCCTTTTGAAAAAATGCTCCATAAAAATTTTAAAGGCGTGAGTAAAGGCGATTATACGCATGTAAATTCCGTTTATTTTCTCCGCGAGGACGTGAATTATAAGCTACCGGTCTTCAAGCCCGGTATGATCTTGATATCGATACGCAGCAAAAGCATTATAGCTGTTTTGGATCCAGTCAGTGAAAAAATTGTATGGGCTGAACAGGGGCCCTGGCATTTCCAGCATGATGCTAAATTTCTGCCTGATGGAAATATCATGCTGTTTGATAACTTAGGCGATAAAGCGCCTGGGGAAAAAATTACTAGTCGTGTTATATCATACAATCCCGCAACTCAGGAAATTGATTGGTACTATAATGGATCAAAGAAACACCGTATAAATTCAAATATACGGTCTGGAGCACAATTGCTTTCAAATGGTAATATATTAATTCATGCTGATATGAATGGGCTCATAGTTGAAGTTACTCCCGAAAAGCAAATAGTATGGGAATATAGAAGCCCTAGATTAACACTTGGATATGTTAAAAGATATAACTTGAATGATTTAGATTTCTTGAAATCTCAAAAATGATAAATCCATTTGCTAAGTAAAACATATTAAAATTGCTATTATTTGGCATTAACAGCAATTCATATCTTCTATATTGCGAATGGCAGTTGTCTATTTATTGAAAGAAGTTGCAACAGAGCGATAAAATGGAGCGTCCTGAAGGTATCCATTAATGCTTATCGCCGCTTCTCTGCCATCACGGATAGCCCACACCACCAACGACGCGCCGCGCACGATATCTCCGGCGGCGAAAACGCCGGGAAGCGAGGTCATCAGGCTTTTGCTCTCCACGCTAATGGTGCCGTATTTGCTCACATGCAGGTCCGGCGTATTAAACAAGCTGGGAATATCCTCCGCATCGAACCCGAGCGCCTGAATCACCATATCCGCCTTGATAGCATGCGTTGCCCCTTCCACCGGGATCACGCCCTGCCTTCCCGCTGCATCCGCCGCGCCGAGGCGCATGCGCTGCACCAGCACGCCCTCTACCCGGCTGCCGCCGATAAAGGCTTTGGGCGCGGATAGCCATTCGAACTGCACACCCTCATCTTCAGCATGCTTCACCTCACGCGCCGAGCCGGGCATGTTGGCGCGGTCGCGCCGGTACAGGCAGGTGACTTTTTTCGCACCTTGCCGGATGGCGGTGCGCACGCAGTCCATGGCCGTATCGCCGCCGCCGATCACCACCACTTCCTTGTCGTGCGCATTGAAATAGCCGCTGTCGAATTCCTCGCACGCATCGCCCAGGCCGTGCCGGTTGCTGGCGGTGAGGTAGGCGAGGGCGGGGATGATATTTTCAAGGCATACATCCGGCACTTCCAGCTCTCGCGCCTTGTAAACGCCCGTGGCGATCAGCACCGCATCATGCCGCGCGCGCAATTCCTCCAGTGGCAGCGCCGGGCCGATATCGGTGTTGAGGACAAACCGCACGCCGCTTTCCTGAAGCAGCGCGATGCGCCGCTCCACCACGTGCTTCTCCAGCTTGAAGTTCGGAATGCCATAGATCAGCAGCCCTCCCGCGCGGTCATACCGGTCATAGATATGCACTGCATGCCCGGCGCGGCGCAGCATGTCGGCGGCTGCGAGCCCCGCCGGCCCCGCGCCGATGATGCCGACGCTGAAGCCGCTCTCGGCGCGCGGCGCAACCGGTTTCACCCAGCCGTTGGCAAACGCGGTTTCGGTGATGTATTTCTCCACTGAGCCGATAGTAACGGCGCCGAAATCCTTCTCAATTACGCAATTGCCTTCACAGAGTCTGTCTTGCGGGCAGATGCGGCCGCAGATTTCCGGGAAGGTGTTGGTGGCGCTGGCCACCTGGTATGCTTCCTCCAGCCTGCCCTCGGCGGTGAGCTTCAGCCAGTCGGGGATGTTATTCTGCAACGGGCAGTGAATCTGGCAGAAGGGAATGCCGCATTGCGAGCAGCGCGAGGATTGCTCGGCAGCGGCGGCATTGCCGAACAGCTGGTAGATTTCATCAAAATGATGCTTGCGAGCCTCGGCAGGCTCAATTGAGGGATATTGCTGCCCGGTATCGGTAAAGCCCAGCATCGCTTATGCCGCGACGGGAAGGGGGGTGTAGCGTTTATTGAACCGTCGCAAATAATCCGGCACCACCATTTCCGCTGCGGTCGGTGTAATGCCCAGTTCCTTCAGGCCGGGCAGATTACCGGAGGCGACATTGTCATAGCCGAGCGTCCGCACCTGGTCACGCGTCAGCATGGGCAGCGGCAGGCCGTGCGGAAGCTTCTCGCGCACGCCGCCCATCAGGGATGCGAAAGAAACAGGCAGTGAAACAATCCGCGCCTTGCTGCCGGTGATGCGCACGATATAATCCAGTATCTGCCGGAACGTATAAATTTCCGGCCCCGCCAATTCAAAAATCTTTCCCGCCATGGCGGGATTACTGACGCACTCCACGACCGCTTTTGCCACATCAACCACATACACGGGCTGGAACTTGCTTTCCCCGCCCACCAGTGGCAGCACCGGGCTTAACGCGCCCCAGGCGGCAAAGCGGTTATAGAAATGATCTTCCGGTCCGAAGACGATGCCGGGGCGCAATATCACCGCTTCCGGGAACGCATTGCGCACCGCGTTTTCGCCCACCATTTTCGTGCGCGCATAATTGGAGTTGACCGCCTTATCCACCCCGAGCGCCGAAACGTGAATGAAGCGCTGCACACCCGCCGCTTTCGCCGCCTGCGCGAGCTTCTCCGCGCCTTGCGCATGCACGGCGCTGAAATTCTGCCTGCCGCGCTCCTGGAGGATGCCCGCAAGGCTGATCACCGCATGAGACCCCGCAAGATGCCGCGCCACCGTCTCCGGGCGGCTCACGTCGCCGCGCACCAGAATGAACTGCCCGAGATCGCCGATGGTCTTGACGCTAAGCGCTGCGTTGGGATTGCGCGAGATGATTTTCAGGCGGTAGCCTTCGCGCGCCAGCTCCTGCGCAATGTACTGGCCGAGAAAGCCCGTGCCGCCAACCAGCGTGACAATCGGCGCGCTGCCGCTGACGGGGGCGTTGCCAGTGAGTTCCTGCTGCATAAATCCGCCATTTGCTGTATGAAATTCTATCTTATATAGCTAACGGTTGATATGCATTCGGTCAATATCGTTTGCAGCAGGAGTGATGCGAATGGAAGGGAAAAGACAATGATATTACGCATGAAGCGCTGCGCACCTATCATGTGCGCGCTGCCGGTGATGCTCTGTATCTGCGCAGGCGGAGTAAATGCGCAGCAAATATCGCGCTGGAACATGGAAGTGGATGCGCGGCAATTTAATAAGAACATCATCATCAATCTGACCGAGTTGCGCAGCCGCGTTGCTTCCGTACCGATCACAATGCGTCGCGAGAAGCTGAGCGAAGGGCTTTCCATGCTGGTGGATGAGCTGCGGCGCGACGGCATCCCCGAGCGTAAAGGCATGGTGGCGCTCGACCTGGTGTATTACCTCGACCTGCTGCTGAAGCAGGGAATGGATGAGAATGCATACACGGAATGGATGCATCTATATGAAAACCGGACTGACCTGTCGCCGGAGCAGGTAATAAGCCGCATCCGCGACCGGCAATCGGCTGGTGGGGATTAGCATCCATATAAAATAAGGCGCTGTTATTGCATCCGGAATCCCTATTAGGCTATAGCCGCCGCATCCGCCTGCCACGCCGCTGCCGAACACCCATTGACAGAGGCCGCCCGGCCTACTATACCTCTCCATCCTTTCGCACACGAAAGCCCTCCCTGCCTGCCCAGGTGGCGGAATTGGTAGACGCGCTAGTTTCAGGTACTAGTGACCGCAAGGTCTTGGAAGTTCGAGTCTTCTCCTGGGCACCATCCTTCGCCGCTGGCTTCGGATGGCTTACGCCCTTCTAATTAAAGTAGCCAAGCCCGTATAATATCTTTGGCTATCATCCCTCCATAAAATGCCCCAGCGCCGCGAGCTTCGGCACCCGGTCGCAGATAATCTTCGCAATCGCGAGCATCGGCATGGCAAGGATGGCGCCGGCGAAGCCCCACATCCAGTACCAGAAGATAAGCGACAGCGTCACCAGCACCGGGTTCAGCGTGAAGCGCCGTGCAATCAGCATGGGGGTGATGATGGAGCTTTCCGTGGCGTGGATGATCAGGTAAAGCAGCGGCGGCAGCGCGGCGGCGCTTAAACTATCGGCGGAAAGCAGCCCGGCCAGCAGGAAAATGGCGGCGCTCATCAGCGCGCCGAGGATGGGGATGTAATTCAGCAAAAACGCAATCGCCCCCCACAGGAACGGGTCGCTCACGCCGAGCATGAACATCATCAGCCCGGTGGCCACGCCAACTAATATATTCATGAAGGTGATGGTCAGCAGGTAAGTGGAAATGGTCTGCTCGATTTGCAGCGAAAGCTCCACCGCCTGCCGCTTATCCTTGAAGCGCGGCAGGATCTCCACCAGGCGGCGCAGGAACGTATCGCCCGCCGCCAGCAGGAAAAACAGCAGCAGCAGGGTGGTAAACAGCCCGCCGATGAACGCCTTGGTGCCGATGAACATTTTATCCGACAGCCGGTTGCCCTGAATGGCCACAGGCATCGGCTGGCGCTCGTTGCCTGCCGTCAAGGCCTCGGCCTGCGTCATCAGGTGCTTGGCTTCGCCAAGGGAATCGGTGATGGAGCCGAGGCGCTTTTGCAATATCGGCATGCTGGAGGGCAGGCGTTCCACCCAGGCGGCGGCGGGGCCGGAAAGCGCCGTGCCGAACCCGGCCATCGTCCCCGCCAGCCCGACGATGATCAGCAGCGCCGCCAGCGAGCGCGGCAGTCGCAGTCGCTCCAGCAGGCGCATCACCGGCTGCAAAACCAGCTTCAGCACGAAGGCGAGCGCCACCGGCATGGCAATCTCGCTGGCAAGATGCAACGCCCCCAGTAGCAGGATAGTGAAAATCCCACCCAGAAAGATGGTGCGCGGATTTTGCGGAAGCATGGCCTCGGCAAAAGGGTTTTCATCCTGAGGGGCGGATTCGGTCACGGCGTTTTTCCGTTGGTTAGGGTGGAAGCGTAAGCGTGCCAAGCGTAAAACAGCCCCTGTAAGGAAGCGATGCGGATTCGCTTCAGGGGGCGCAATACATTTGTCTTAAACTAAAGAGCCTCCATCATTGCGAGCGCAGCGAAGCAATCCAGCTATCCCTGCATTGAGAGATAGAGAGATAGATTGCTTCGCTGCGCTCGCAATGACGAGAGGGGGCAACATATGTCATTCCCATCTTTTTAGCATGACAAGCGAATGTATTTCTTATCCCCCTGTCACTAGGGTGCCCGTGTTTAATGGTATTAATAAAGGGATCAATAAAATGAAAAATAAATTAAAATTCCTTGCCGTGGTTGCGCTGACCGCCATGGCGGCTGGCAATGCGTCCGCCGCATCGCAGAAACTCTGGTATGCGGGCGCCAGCGGCGATTTCACCTGGCTGCGACATTCCGACATGGGCGGCGGCGCTAATCTCCGCCTTGGATACCAGTTTCCGCCGGCAAGCTATGGCGATCTCCGCCTGGAGGCGGAAGCGGGCTATCACGGAGCCGACGGTGACACGGGCTACAGCAATACCCATTATTTCACCTATATGGGCAATCTGTATTATGATTTCCCGAACACTTACGCCCTGTCGAATTCCGGCTGGAGCGTATCGCCCTACATTGGCGGCGGGCTGGGCATGGCATCGGTGCGGTATGGCAATAGCAGCAATAATTTTACCAGCACCTTCCACCACCACGACAATACCTTCGCCTGGCAGGGCATGGCGGGCCTGAGCCTCACCTCCACCTCGATGCCCAATATCGACTGGACCATCGGCTACCGCTATCTCGGCACGGATGAACACAACATCCATGCCAACAACGCGGAAATCGGGCTGCGGTATCATTTCTAGCATATTAAAATGTCCATAAGAAAAGCGCGGCGCTTAAAGGCTTAAGCTGCCGCGCTTTTCATTGCGGCTATAACAAGCGGGTGGTATATTCGTTGATAATTCGTCATTGCGAGCGCAGCGAAGCAATCCAGCTTCCCTTTTGTTGAGATATGGATTGCTTCGCTGCGCTCGCAATGACGGAAGGTAAAGGGTGCAACCATTTGAACTGCAATTATGCAGCAGTTTAGTGATAGAGATAAATTTCGTAGGTTAAATGCAGCACTTCGGTTCCATTGATATAAACGCTGATCCTTATCCCGCGCTCACTCCGCCTCGTGCGGTGGAATGGCTGCGTGCGGGCGGGGTGAGCTATATTCTTGACCATCAGGAAATTGATGGCGGGGGAAGCTGGAAAATACTAGGTATCGGCTACGATCCGAATTTTAAAGCCGTGACGCACCTCATTGAATGGGGCGATAAAGACGATGGCCATCTCCATCTGGAAATGCGCGGCGCGTATTCTCTTTCAGCTATTCCGCTGCCATCGCCGCTGGACCTAAAAACATTTCTGAAATACATGCACGATGATCTATCGCACAGCCTGCGTATCACGCTGGAGCGGCTGGAGGAACGCCGCACGATGGCGCCGCTCAGCAGCTATCCTAACGGCTCGCACCGCAGTCGTTAATCTCTCGCTCTAAAAACCCTGTTGCCAAGAAGCCAAAGGCATCTTACTGATTCCTCATTGCTTATAACGCATGGGGAGTCGCATGAGCCTGATTGAACCGGAAGATTTCCGCCATCTCTGCCTGATCAAATACCGCGCCGGCGAAACCATCTTTCAGGAAAACGACCCTCCCGGCCCGGTATATCTCGTGGCTGAAGGCGAGGTGGAGGTATTCCGCGAGCGCGCAGGCAAGCGCATCCGCATCTGCAAAATCGGGGAAAACGCCGTGTTCGGCGAAATGTCGCTGATTGACGGCAAGCCGCGCTCCGCCAGCGCCGTGGCGCTCACTGACACCAAATGCTATGAAATGAGCGCGCAGGATTTTGAAGATCGAGTGCAGGCGCTGGACCCGTTCATGCGCGGCATCGTGCGGGTGCTGAGCGAGTGCCTGCGCACCTCCACCGATGCCATTACTTCCTGTGCCGTGCCGGATGCGCCTTAAGTAACCAACCGCCAAGGAATTGCCCGCGTGCGTCGTCTAACCTGCAAAGTATATAATCATGCCGGATGACGTAAGCCTTATCCGCAGGGCGCAAAGCGGGGAAAAGGAGGCCTTCCGGCAATTGCTGGAGGGGCATTACGCCATGATTTACCGGGTTGCCTACCGTTTCACCGGCCATAAGTCGGACGCCGAGGACGTGGCGCAGGACGTGTGCATCGCGCTCGCGCAGAAGCTCGGTTCGTTCAAGGGCGATAGCGCCTTTACCACCTGGCTGTATAAAATAGTGCTGAACGCCTGCCGGGATTTCATCAAGAAATCCAGCAATCGCCGCCGCCTGGAGAGCGTATTTATGGATCTGGAAGCCGCCCGCGCCGAGGATGCGCGCCACACCGGCAAGCAGGTGGCGTGGCTCTACCGCGCCATCGCAGGCATGGAGCCGGGTTTACGCGAAACGGCGCTTCTGGTGCTGGCGGAAGATATGAGTCATGCCGAGGCGTCGCGGGTGCTGGGCTGTGCCGAATCCACCATCTCATGGCGGATGCACGAAATCCGCAAGGCGCTGAAGCAGGGAAGGGAGGGCGCGGCATGAGCGACGATCTGGACGAACTCAAGCGCCTGCTGCAACAGGACGCCCATATCACCCCGCCTGTGGAGGCAAAAGAATCCGCCATTTTCCAGGCGCTTGCTGCATTTGATGAAAAAAATTCCAAAACCCGCCAAGGAACGCCCTCCTTCATGCGTCCTATTCATGCAGCACGTGCTGCGTTGGATAACGCCATGAGGAGAATGGACATGAAAAAAACCTATGCCGTAGCGGGAGGCGTCTGCGTCGCTTCGCTCACAATCGCGCTTCTGAACACCAGTTACTTAAGCGATATGATGCATGAAATGGGAACGCAGAAGGAACCGCTGGCTACCCCGGCGCCCTCGCG
>CAYPEF010000026.1:0-19918 GCA_964409675.1 uncultured Rickettsiales bacterium
CGCAGATATTGCTCCAGCGCATGTGAAAGGCCGGAAGCCATCCAGAACACCAGCACGAAAATAAACACGCCCTGCAGCAGCCCGAGCGTGGAAATGCGGTATTTGCTGAAGCCTAAGGTCAGGGTGCCGAGATAATCGGCTGCGGGGGCGAGCAGTCCGAATACGCCAAGAATGGCGCAGATGAAAATAACGCCGCTTATCATCCAGGCCACGGCACGTGTGCGGATTAAAATGAATACCAGCCGACTGATCAGCCATGCGGCGCTGAGGTCGATGGCATTTTGCACGATATTCCCTGAACCGGAATACTCAACGGCAATCGGTTTGGTAATAGAGAGGTAGAGGATAGCCAGAAGCGGGTCGAGCAGGGGAAGGAGGGAAAGCAGAAGCCCTTTGCGTGATGTGGAGGGCGCTTCAGAAAATTTTTTGCGTATGCGCTGCTTCAGCAGATAGGACACCAGAAAGGCCAGCGCAACGGCAATGCCGCACAGCAGCATTTCAAAATAAAACCGCGGCTCGCTCAGCACATCCGTAAGTTGCTGCGCGATGCGTTCAATTTGCGTAAAAAAAGGGGGGACGGCCATAATGGGCGATCATAGCCAGAATCTTTCAATATGTGCAAATTGAATATGCGCTTGTATCATAGGTAATGGTTAACGTTATCTTAAGCTAACGTGCTTATACTGAGGGTTTCAATCCCTACGGAATGGTCATATGCGTCTTAGATACTCCCGACAGGGGTATACGCTGCTTGAGCTCAGCATTTCGCTGGCCATTATCGGCATTGTCGTGGCGGCGCTGGCGCCGGCTTACACGCAGGAGCAGCTGATACGGCGCAATAAGGAACTGGCGGCGACGCTTGATACGATTGAACAGGCAATGCTTTCATATCGCCTGAAAAATGATAAGCTACCATGCCCTGCCGGGTATACGGATGCTGCCGCCTCCGCCAGCTATGGAACATCTGCCGGATCTGCAGGAAGCTGCACCGCAGCCGCGTCAGGCAGTTGCGCCGGCGCCGCGCCTGTGCTGTGCCATATAACGGCCAATGTGGTTTCCGGGGCGGTGCCGGTGCATACGCTCGGCTTGCCGGATGAGATGATGTACGACCCGTGGGGGAGGCGCATTACCTATGTGGTTGATCAGCGCATGACTGCCGCATCGGCTTTCACAACCTATAAGCCGAAAAGCCGAACCGGCGCGATTGAGGTGCGCGATGAGGGTAATATAGCGCGCAATAATTTCACGATTGCAATCCTGCTCAGCCATGGGCCGAATGGACATGGCGCCTATACATTAAATGGTGTGCGTATAAGTGAATCAGTTACGGATACTAAGGAGCAGTCGAACTGCAAATGCAATAGCTCTGCCGCCGCAGGCACTTTCGACAATATATATTACCAGCGTTCCTCCGCGCAAAGCCGAGTGCCTTCAGCCAATAGTTTCGACGATATTTTGCGTTTTTACACTCGCGGAAATTTTCTCTCGACTACTGATCTGCAGGTAAACTGATCGGTGGGATATATTAAGTAAAGCCCAGTAAAGCCATAAATTGCTGTCGGGCGGCGGGAAGACGTCCGTGGCGCGTCGCGAATAGCCACTTGCTTAAGAAAAAGCCGGTCAACGCCAAGCCTTGCGCGATCTGTTCAGTGCTTGCCTCAGTGTTGGCATCGCACAGGAATCGTGGCAGCGGAAGCAGCAGGTTGCGGTAATGTCCCGCGCCTGCGCGGGTCACGGCACGTCCTGTTTTCGGTGAAACATACGCCAGCTCCGAAGATTCGCCGGTTACCGCGCAGCTGCTTAAATCCAGCCCGTAGCCGCAGGCAGCGAGCAGTTCCACTTCATAACGCACATACACTGCCTGCCAGTCTGCTTGGTGCACCAGAGTTTCAATCAGGTAGAGCAGTGCTGAGAACAGGGCGGATTCCGGGTGGCGCTCGGCAAGCGACGTTTCGGTCAGGACGCAGGAGGAGGCAAGCGCGCCGAGGCGAGGCGCATCATGCATAATCAGCGCAGGCACCGCCATCAGCATATCTGCCTGCGCCAGGTGTCCGATCTGCTCTGAAACACGCGCGCGCCAGGTGATGTTCAGCATATTGCCCGGCTGGTACAGGCCACGTGATTTACGCGAGGAAACGCCATGCACCATGGCGGCGCTTAAACCGTGCTGCTCGGTAAAAAATCGTATGATCGCGGCGTGTTCACTGTAACGCGCCAGTGAAAGCACAATGGCGCGGTCGGACCATTCCATGGCGGAAGCTTATTCCGCCACCACTAGGCAACTGATCTGGCGGGAGGTCAGGCTCATGCAGGCGCGGCTGGCGTCGTCGCGGCTATCATAGGCACCCATGCGCAGCCGGTAAGCGCCGCGCGCGATATTGCTGCCGCTGGTGCTCGGTGCGCTGATGATGGTCTGCTTGGCGGAGAAAAGCGTGGGATATTCGGCTTTCAGCTGCTGCCAGCGCTCGCGCGCCTGCGCGTAGCTGGAGGCTGAGCCGAGCTGCACCCAGTATGCCTGTCCTTCCGTTGCTGGCATGGCGGAGCCGCTGCTGCTGGAGAGGGCAGCAAGCTGGCTGGCATAGCCATGCGTCGTCCGGTTCGGTGTGGTGTTCTGTGAAAGCGTCTGCGCGGAACCGGCCATTTCAGTTACGGCGCGGCAGGAGATATTACTTACGCCGCACTGGCGCGATACGCCGCAGATGCGGGACGCTTCCTCCATGTCGGCCACCGGGCCTACGCGTAGCATGGTGCGGGACGCATGGGTGCGGTCACCATAGCTGCGCATGGCCTGGGCGCGCAGGGACTGAAGCGTGCTATCGGCGGACTGCATGCTTTTCCAGCAGGCAAGCGCGGCAGGCGCATCGGCAAAGGCGCTGATCTGCAGCCAGCGGATGGAACGCCGTTCACTGGACCATTTGGCCAGCGGCACGCGCTGTACCGTGGCGGTGGGGCGCGCGAGATTGACGGGTGGCAGCGTGCGCGGTTCTTCCTGCTCTCCGCTAAGCGGCACCGGGATGGCTTCAGACACTTCCACGCGGCCAGCTTCCCCGGAAGCGGCGTATACGCTTGTTGGCGCAGGTTCTTCCACTCCGGCGGCGGGCGCGGCTTCGGCCTGGTTCTCCTGCAGCCACGGCAAGGGCGTGGCTGCCTGGTATGTTTGCGGTGCGGCGGCATCCGGCTGCTGCGCTGATGTATCGGTGGCGGCGGCAGGCGCATTTGCCTGCAGCTCCGGCTGCGTAGAGGCGGCGTAGGTGACGGCGTTGGTATTGGTATAAGGATTGCTGCTTTGCGCTGGTGTTGCTGATGAAGCGTTTTCCTGCGATGCTGCGGATTCGGAACGGAACCAGTTCCACGGCCAGATGGACCAGTCGCTGTCATTTTCCGTGCGTACTACTTTGGTGACGCCGTTATCCGAAATGCTGGATGCGACGGCTGGCGCCGGCCTGGAAGGGGATGCAGGCGTGGCGGAAGGCGCGGCGGCGGCACTAACGGATGCTGCTTCCGGCATAACAGCCGTTTCTACAACAAAACAGTCGTTGCCAGCGGCCTGGATTTCCGCGCAGATTTTATTGGCGCGGCTGCGTGTTTCCATCGGGCCTGCCTGAATGCGCCAGACGGCGTCGCTCGCATTCGCAAGCCGTACCTGGCGCGGATAGAAACCGTAGCGCCCCAGCAATTGCGGGTGCTGGTCGCGAATGCGGGTAAAAATCGCCTGCGCTTCTTCTGCGCTGGAAGCGGAGCCGAGCTGAATCAGGAAGCTGGATTCCGCCATGGCGGACGCCGATGCCAGTAAAGCGGCCAGCGTGACGGCGGCTAGGGACTTGGACAGGAATTGCGCGTTCAGAGAACCCCCCATATGCTTTAGCGCCCGCACCGGTAACCGCTTAGTGCTTGGCTTTTTTATCGGCAGGCTTCGCGCTGGTCTTGCCTTCGCGCTGATCCTTGATGGCCTCTTTCAGATCCTCAAGGGAAGCGGCTCCCTGAATCAGCTGGCCGTTAGCAATGACGGACGGAGTGCCCTGAATGCTAAGCGAACGTGCAAGCTCTAGGTTTTTGGTGATAATTTCTTCCAGTTTCGGATTCTGCATGGCCTGCTTGAATTTTTCTTCATCCACGCCGACGCTCTTGGCGACTTCGGTAAGCGAAGCTTCCGAGAAACTCTGCGCCTTCGATTCCATCAGTGCCGAATGGAAGGCGAAATATTTTTTTGGGTCCACCTTGTTCACCGCCAGCGCGGCTTTGGCGGCAATATGCGAATCCTCACTCAGGATAGGCAATTCCTTGAACACCACGCGCAGTTTTGGGTCTTCTTTCGTCAGCTGGTTGATGACCGGCAGGAAATGCTTGCAGTAGCCGCAATGGTAATCGAAGAATTCCACAATGGTGACATCGGCGTTGGCGGGGCCGATACTGCCGGCATCGGGATCGTTATAAATATCGCCGCCCTTTTCCTTGATCAGTTTTTCCGCCTTGGCCTGGGATTCCTCCATTTCCTTCTTCTTGAAGGAACTGACTGCCTGAAGAATGACTTCCGGGTTGTTCAGGATATATTCCTTGACGATCGTTTCCACATCCGAGCGCGACAGGGCAGGCGCAGCGGCTTTATCCGGCGTTGCCGCAAAGGAAAGGCTGGACAAACCGATGATAATTGCGGAGGTTACAAGAGAAAGGCGGCGCAGTTGCATTATAAAATCTCCATAAGTTCGCTTAACGTGTTTAAGAGATTTACCGAGGGCTGTACAGCAAATTGTTACTGCTCCTCCTTTTGCCGCTTCATCTCCGCGGCAAGGCGTTTCAGATCCTCCGCCCTGAGCCGCCCCGGTGCGCCGGGGGGTAGTTTGTCGATAGCTGCTTCAGCTTGGCGGCGGGCGATATCCGGTTCGAAATTAAGCGCGGCTTCCTCGGCCAGCGCCAGCTGCGACATGCCGATATCGCCGTGTTTTCCGTATGCGGTAGCCAGCAGCCGCCAGCTGCGCGCGTTACTGTTGTCCAGTGCGTTCGCCCGCTCCAGTGCGCTCAGCGCTTTCTGTATGGATGCCGCGCTGCCTTCGCCCAGATACGCCTCGCCCAGCGAAGTCAGCATCAGCGCCGAATCGGACATCAGGCGCGTGGCGCGCCCGTAGGCCTGCAGCGCATTCTGAATGCGCCCATTCTCAAATTGAATCTGCCCCTGCAGATCGGCAAGGAATGCATCGTCCGGATACTCCTTTGCCAGCGCGTCGATTTCAGTACAGGCCTTATTAGGGTCCGGCATTTTATGCCAGGCGATGGCGCGCGCCATGCGTGCCGCTACGGAATGATCGCTTAACGGGTAGCGCTGGAAGGTTTTGGGCGGCAATTCCATGAAGCTATAGAGTTTTGCCAGCATGCGCTTGTGCATTTCATTAAATTCCTGCGGGTAGGTTCCCTCGGGAATGGCGGAATGCGCCACCTGGTTGCGCACATGCTCGATACGGTCAGCACTTAAGGGGTGCGTGAGCATATAAGGGTCCGGCGTGCCGATATGCTGCATTTCCTTGCGGTAGAGCGTCTGGAACATTTCTGTAAGCCCTGAAGCTGATATGCCAAGCTTGTCCAGATACCCCAGCGCCGCCTGGTCAGCAGCTTGTTCATTGCTGCGGGTGAAGCTCATGAAGTTGCGCATAATAGCGCTCTGCCCGCCGGTCATTACCGCCATGCCAACATCAGGACTGCCGGCGGCAGCCGCGGCCGCTCCTAATACATAGCCCAGTATCACGCCGAGCTGGGCGCTTTTCAGCTGCTCTGCGCCGCGCGCCAGGTGCCCGCCCGCGATATGCCCGGTTTCATGCGCCATGACGCCGATCAGCATGCCGGGATTGCGTGTTTCCATAATCAGGCCGGTATGGATGAACATATTGGCCCCGCCCGCTACATAGGCGTTGATGCTGTCGTCCTGCACGATAAAAAGATGGATGGCGGAAGGGAGGAGGCCTGCCGTGGTGAAAATCGGATCGGCATAGGCGCGCAACGTATGCTCCACCTCGGCGTCGCGGATGAGGGAGGCGGCCTGCACCGGCGCGCAGGTCAGCGCAAATGTCGCTAAAAGGGTGAAAATATAGCTAAAAGGTCGAAAAGAGGCTCTGCTCACGAAAGGTCCATGCTTTACCGGGAGGGGCGTTGTTCAACAGGTGCAGTACAGATTATATAGCCTCTCCGGCCCCGCTTGAAAACGCCTTCCCGCATTTTCGCCATTTTTTTCGCTGGGGCAATTGACAAGCCCGCGCAAGTTGATTAATACGACTCACCTCTTATTTGCATGCGCAACGCGCATCCGTGGGGCCATAGCTCAGTTGGTAGAGCGCTACAATGGCATTGTAGAGGTCTGGGGTTCGACTCCCCATGGCTCCACCAAATCTTGTGTTCGAACATCTTTCTCTTATAAATTCAGGAAATTAGGTGGTTCGACTCTTCTATGATAAATTCTCAATCTTCAGAAACAGTTTTTATTAGCTACAGTCATGATTCGCCTGAGCACGCTAAACGCGTTCTAGAGCTTGCTAATAAGCTGCGTTCAGAAGGTATCGATTGCGTGCTTGATCAGTACGAAGAAAAGCTAATGTGGGAGCACCATTTGTTGAGTTAGGAATATTAAAAAATAAAATTGCTTTTCGAACCGTGGATGAAATTGGCGAGAACGATATCGATAATGTTATCTTTGCCAAAGAAGAAGCCTAGCGCTTTTTCTTTCTCGCCTCGATGGCAAATTCTGGAAATAGTATCATAACGCCAATTCTCTGAAGCCCCTTAATTGCTATGGATGGGAAATATCCAGAAGCTGTGCGCCAATTCTCCAGGGTAGAAGCGGAGCAGATTGGCCTCCGCATGCTGGCGGAAAAAGGAAAGCTCGGTATGCCAAACCCGATTACGGTTGCAGCGCGGAAAGTAAAAGAGCTCGTTTCGGGTGACTAGCGGAAGGCGATTAGCGCTTAATGATCGCCACCTTCCTGCCTTTATAAAATCCCCGATAGTAACCTTCCTCTACGTTGAATTCGTAGTGGCCGCGTTTATTCTTGGGGATTTTCTTGCATAGATGCTTGATGTCGAAATCCGGGTAATAGGTCATGATGGGAGATTTTAGCATTTTCTTGAGCATGTAGCCTTCTTCATGCCGGTCCAGCTCTTTTTTCATTTTCTTGGTGATGCGCCAGATTTCTCCCACCACGACGTCATTCTTTTTACCGGTGTAATAAAGCAGCGGGTAGGTTTCATTGGGAGCCAGATATAGCACGTATCCGTGCAGTTTCTTTTTCTCGATATATTCAGCCCCGTCCATGTAACGGTGGAGCATGCCGTCTTTTTTTAGCGTTCCATAGGCGAAGATTTTCATGATGACCCACTATCTCGTTAATTTTTGCGGCTATATACCGTATTGCGTATTAAATGGCCAGTTGTTGTGCGCCTGGCTGCGCCGCGAACTCCTGCGGGCTGCGCGCGGCGGCGGGGATTTTATCGCGTGCGGATGGAATCTGGCTTGCCATCCGGTTGACGGGCATGTCACTGGCTGGTGCCTGAATGGTATTGCCGGAGGTGCCGGGTTTAATATCAGCACCATCGGCGGCTGCGCCGTCGGTGCCGATGGTGCGATAGCTGGCTAACAGCTGCTGGACAGGCGAAGATTTCGCATCCGCCAGGCCATGCATGTCGATGCCATGCGCTTGGAATGCCAGCTGCGCATCCTCCCCGTGGCGTATAGCGGCGGCGACCTGCTTTACGTCTTTCATATCCGTGGATTTATTCGCCAGTTCCACGAAGGCAAGGCTGGCAGGGAAGGAGTCCAGCAGGCCGAATCCCACCAGGAAGTTGAATTTTCCGATGGTGAAATTGGTTTTCTCATGGCGCTTCACGTTATCGTAGGTCTGGTTTAGCAGATCGGCTATACGCTTGGAGAGAACGCTCTCATTTTCCCGTTCCGGTGAATTCATGATCGGGCAAGTGTAATCTTTATTCACATGCCTGCGCTGCAATTGCAGCAGCGACTGGATATCGCGCGCCTTGACGATTTCGTGCGAGGTAATGTCATCGCGTGTAATTGCCGTAGCTACCAGATTTTGCTCTACGTCAAAGAACGAAGGTTTGCGCAGGAAGCTTTCATAGACCGAGAGATACACGCCCACCGCGCCGACACCGGCATTAGCATTGGCGTCGTATTTCGGTTTATCGTTTTTCCAGTCACGGAAAATCTGCCAGGGAAAGAGGAAAGCGCTGCCGGCGGCGGCGCGGGCAGCGGTGCGCTTATTGAACGCATCACGCGTGACTTCAAGCGCTTCGTTCTGGCTTTTCACGAACAGATCATGCCAAGTGACGTCTTCGGGTTTCTTATCCAGTTCGTAGCCGACGGATTCAGCATAGAGTGTTTTAATATCGTCATAGGTGCGCTTGCTATAGAAACCGGTCAGCCCAAGAATAGTGGCGCCCATGCCTAGCGCGGCGAAATTACGCGAAATATAGCCAATTGGTCCTGGTTTTTTCCACGGAGTAAATCCCGCCTTGAGCGCGGGGTCGGGCTTCTTCAGGAAATTAAACGGATTAATATCTTCAACCGCGAGCCAAACATAGCGTGTGGTGAGCACCGGCAGCATCAGCTGCAGGAACGAGGAATTATAACGCGCGAACCGGCCTTTGACGGTTAAGTCATTGCAGGCGTTTCCAGTCTCCTGCTGGTCTTCGGCTGGGCTCGTGTTTTGGCTATTGGTCATAACGGCGGGCTAATGCCTTTCCGTATCCGCTGTGAAATCAGGATTCGCCATATTCTTTGCAACCTTTTATATCCCCATTAGCATTTTGCCATGATTCTGCGTTGGAATACAGCGCCTCTTTATGAAGATTCAATGACAGGATGGAGAATGGGTAAAAAAATAATATATTGTTTTATAATGATAAAATAATTTCTATTTTTCTTTATCGGATGCTTGGATGGTGGCGCACATGCCTGCCATGCAAGTGCAGCATGGGGTGAAAGGCGACGAAACATTACCTTATGCCGCCCTGAGGAAAGCGTGAAGTTTCGGAATTTATTTTTAACGCCTCTTTAATTACTTCTGAAATCACTGATTCCAATTTTGGAGGTGCTATGAAGAAATTTCACTCTATCGCATGCGCGGCGCTGCTGCTGGGCGGCCTTACCGCTTGCTCGGATGATGGCTATAAAAAAGAAACCACCATCAAGCAAAGCGCAAACGGCGATTATGTCGAAACCACCAAGGTCAAAGGCAAGCCCGCGCCGGTATATGACACCAATACCAGCCGCCAGAGCACATACGACGACAATGCCCCGCCGGTAAGCCGCACCACTACGCGCACGGAAACTATCGAAAATAGCCGATATTAATTCAGTATTATTTCAACATGAGGAGAAACATATGAGCAAGACTGCATTTTATTTAGCAACCACCGTGGCCGCTATCGCTCTGGCTGCCCCGGCCATGGCTTATGATCAAACCGTCACCCGTACCCAGACAACAGTCTCCAGCACTCTACCCGATACGGTAAGCCGGACGGTGCGTGAAGAAACCACCAGCACGCTGCCTTCCGCAACCGCAACCGTAACCGTGGCTCCGGACGAAACCATCTCCAAGCGCACGGAAGTAAAACGCTCCAACGGCCTCGGCGACAGCAGCCAGGTGGTTACCGAACAGACCACTGCCACCGGCACGGTAACGCCGGAGCCTTACAAGCCGTGCACCGTTACCAAAAGCACCGAAGTCAGCGAATCCAACGCCCTCGGCCAGCAGCGGAAAGTGGAAACCAAGCAGATTGTCAACGGTAACGGCTATCTGGCGCGTGAAGAATACCACGAAAAGCGCAACTATTAATCAACAAGGAGAAAGATGATGAAACGTACTCTGATATTAGCCAGCGTCATGCTGCTTCCGGTTTTAACCGCCGCCTGCAACACCATGGAAGGCGCGGGTGAGGATTTAAGCGCTGGCGGCAAGAAGCTGGAAAACTCCGCCGAACGGCATAAAAACTACTAATAATTTTTTGCGAAAGGCCACCCGGAGCATAATCCGTGTGGCCTTTTTTATTGGGCATACGCAGCCGTATTAATATTCCATAAATTATGAAATTATAAGAATTTATCATCAATTTATTAGCCTGCGCTGATAAAATACCATACGCTTGCCAGGCACTACACGCTTAACCGTTACAACTTTAGCAACAGGAGAATAACATGAAAAAAACAACAATCGCATTGACCATGCTCAGCGCCGGTCTTATCACCCTTTCCGCCTGCACTGCGGAAAACCAGGCCACTAACCTGCCCCCCGGAAAATACGAAAAAACCACCAAAAGCACCGACGCCAACGGTACCGATGTTACCCGCAAGCAGACCACCGACGTAACGGTGGATCAGTACGGGCGCAAAACCGCCGTGGTGAGCGAAAAGAAAACCACCGACCCGAAGGGTTTGTTCAATAAGAATACCTCCCAATCCAAGGAAGTGATTCAGGAACGCTAGTGACAAGCGGGCCGGATGGATTTACTGTCCGGCCCCATGCACAGGATGCGCGTCTGGTCCGTTTTCTCCGGCTTTGCCGGTTTCACCGCCGTGGCGATGGGCGCGGCGGGCGCGCATGCGCTCAGCGATGCAACACAGGCGGCCTTGGTGGAAAAGGCCGCGCTCTACCAGCTAATGCATGCGGTGGCGCTGCTTTGCGTATCATCGCGAAAAAGCCGCGGCTGGAACCTCGCCCGTTGCCTATGGCTGGGCGGGATCATATTTTTCTGCGGAAGTCTTTATGTAAAAGCGTTCAGCGGGGCATTGCATGCGCCGCTTGCGCCGGCAGGCGGCATGCTGCTGATGCTCGGCTGGCTGGCGGCGGTTTGGGCGGGGTGGCGCGTGCCGGATTAGAGATTGCGCTGCGCCCGGCGGATCATTTGCGCGAGCAGCACCGCCTGCTGTCCCTGGCTTAGGCGCATGCTGTCCCATTGCTGCTGCGCGGCCTGTGAGCGATCGCTCTCGCGAGAGAAACTGCGCTTTTTTCCGCCGCCAAGCACATTGCTAAGTGCATGTTCCACCAGCGGCATCATCAGGCCGGTGAACATATCGGGCGTGAGTGCTTGCGATAGATTTTCCAGCGGATAGGCTTGCGCATTTGGCTGCGTGAGGATATCGGCGAAGCGCCGGGCCGAGCGCAGTAGTGATGTGTTGAAAGAAGGCGCATGCCTGCGCCCATTAAGCAGTCGCAGGAGCGTGCTTACGGCCTGCTGCTGCGCGTGCGGGAGCGTATCGAATGAATCGTCAAGCATGGGGGAAATCAGCCGGTCGCGCTCAAAGGAAGATGCCATGGAAATGCTTTCAATGATGGATTAACGGAGCGAACCGGCGTAATGCCGGTCGGGAAATCGCTGCATCAGCGCGTGCAGTTCGTCATTCGCTGCAGGAGCGCATTGCGCGCCGTGCTTTGCTGCCACGCCTTCGCTGGTCAGGCACAGGGCGGGGAGGGTCATCCGCCAGAATTCGGCTTCGCTACGCCCCAGGATGCCGGTGACGATCCGAAACAGTTCTGCCCATTCCAGTGCCTGCGCTTCCGCGCCGTCCACGCGTATGCCGCGCTCTAAAAAGGCAAGGGCGTATGGGGTGAAGCTCAGCGGGTCGGGCACATGGTCCGGCAGGCAGTCGCCGGCGGCTTTCGCGCCTTCTTCCAGAATGAGCATCACCTGCGAAGGGGAGGGGGAGGCGCGCAGCTGCGCAATCAGGTGCGGCAGGCTCATGCGGCTGCGTTTTTCAATCTCGTAGAGCGCCCCGAAGCTGGGGCGGAGGGTGGTTTCGGTGTCGCCGAAGGGGATGCTCAGTTCGCCGGTAAGGGATTTTGCCATAATACCTCCTGAATGCGCGGGTGGATGAGCGTCATCTTAGGAAGGTCCGGCAAACCCGGAAGGGCAAAAAATCAGTGGTGGCGGATTTTCATGGCCAGAATCAGCACCGCCAGCAGCAGGGTAACGCCGTTGGCGGCAATAATCGAGGGCTTCTCCAGCAGGATACCATAGCACAGCCAGAGGGCAAGGCCAATGCTCATCATAACATACATGCCAAGTGAAATGGCGCTGGTATCCTTAGAAACCAGTATCTTAGCAGCCTGCGGCAGATAAGCGCAGGTGGTGAAGAAGGCGGCCAGGCCGCCAATCCATTCCGGCTCTAAAAACCCTGTCATGCCTGCCTTGTTGGTTTCATTCGTTTATTGACCAGTCGGGCTCTATCTTCTAGCTTGGGCGCGTTAATAAACAACCCCATTTTTGCCATGCCGCGTACCCTGTTGCCTCCGGGCTGTTATGATCTGCTGCCGCCGCACGCGCAGGCGGAAACGCAGGCTACGGCAATGCTGCTGTCCTGCTTCGAATCCTACGGGTACGAAGAAGTCTCGCCGCCGCTGCTGGAATATACCGAAAGCCTGCTTGCGGGCCGTGGCGCAGAATTCGCCGCGCAAGTGTTCCGTGTGCTCGACCCCGATGCGCAGAAAGTGATGGGCATCCGCGCCGACATCACTTTGCAGGTCGCCCGCATCGCCGCCAGCCGCTTAAGCGCCGCGCCGCGCCCGCTTCGCCTGAGCTACGCCGGCAATATCCTGCGCGTGCACGGCGAATCCTTACGGGAGAAACGCCAGTTCACCCAGGCTGGCATGGAGCTGATCGGCGCTCAGAGTCCGGAGGCGGATGCGGAGGTGATTACGCTCGCGGCGCTGGCGCTGAAGGCGGTCGGTATCAACGCCATCACCGTGGATCTCAACATGCCTGCCATTGTCGCCCTGCTGCTGGCCGAGGATGCGCTGGATGAAGAGGAAATGGAAAAAGGCTTACATGCCATCGCGCACAAGGACGCATCCGCCCTGAAGTCGATACCGTTCAAGCACAGCATCCTGCTGATCGACTTACTGAGTGCCGTCGGTCCTGCGCAGTCTGCCTTTGAAAAAATAAAGTCGCTTGCCATGCCCGCCTCTACGAAAGCATTGGTAGACCACATGGAAAAACTCCTATCGTTGCTGGAGCCGCTGGAGAAAGAAGGCGTGACGCTCACGCTGGACGCCACCGAAAGCCGTGCCTTTCAGTACCACAGCGGCATCAGCTTTTCCGTATTCACCCCGGGCGTGGCGCAGGAACTGGGGCGCGGCGGCCATTACCGCATCGACCATGACGAGGGAAGCGAACCGGCAACGGGATTTACGCTCTATGTCGATTCTTTACGTGGCATAATCCCCCCGGCGGCAAAGAAGCCCGCTATATACCTGATCGGGGGTATTGCCGAACCGGCGCGCGCGGAGCTTTTAAGCAAGGGATATCGGCTGATCTGCGCCCTGCCCGGGAATGCGGATGCGAAGGATACTGCACGCAAACTCGGCTGCGCCTTTTTATATGAACACGGCGCAATTACGCCCTTTAAGTAAATAATTTATCAGCAGAAGAAGAATGAAATTATGACAAATGTCGCAGTAATCGGCTCCCAGTGGGGAGATGAAGGCAAGGGCAAGGTGGTGGACTGGCGGTCCGGGGGCGCGCGGGTGGTGGTTCGTTTCCAAGGTGGGCACAATGCCGGCCACACGCTTGTGGTGGACGGCGGCGCCGACAAGCTGAGCCTTTTGCCGTCCGGCGTGGTGCGCGGTGGCAAGCTGAGCCTGATCGGCAACGGCGTGGTGATCGACCCGTTCGCGCTGCTCTCTGAAATCGAGGCGGTGGGCAAGCTCGGCGTGAAAGTTACGCCGGATAATTTAAAAATTGCCGAGAACGCCACACTGATTTTACCGGTGCACCAGAAGGTGGATCTGGCGGCGGAATCCATCCGCGGCAAGGGCAAAATCGGTACCACCGGGCGCGGCATCGGCCCGGCTTATGAAGACAAGGTGGCCCGCCGCGCCGTGCGTGTCTGCGACCTTGAAGATTTCGATGTACTGCGCGAGAAGGTGGAAAATCTGCTAGTCTATCACAATGCGCTCCTGCAAGCCGCTGGCGCGCCGAAGATGACGGCAGAGGAAATTCTGGAGCCGCTTCGTCAAGTGGCCGATAAAATCCTTCCCTTCGCCGCGCCTGTCTGGCGCATTCTGGATGAGCTGAAGCGCCGGGGAGCGCGCATTCTGTTCGAAGGCGCGCAAGGGGTGATGCTGGATGTAGATCACGGCACCTACCCGTATGTTACCTCCTCCAACACCCTCGCGGGCGCGGCCACCATCGGCAGCGGCATGGGGCTGTCCGGCATCGGTTATGTGCTCGGCATCACCAAGGCTTATACCACCCGCGTCGGCTCCGGCCCGTTCCCGACCGAGCTTACCGACGAGATCGGCCAGGCCATTGGTAAAGTCGGCAACGAATTCGGCACCGTCACCGGGCGTCCGCGCCGCTGCGGCTGGTTCGATGCGGTGCTGGTGCGTCAGGCGGTGAAAATCTGCGGCATCACCGGCATTGCGCTTACTAAGCTCGACGTACTGGACGGGTTCGAGACCATTCGCATCTGCACCGGCTATAAGCACGGCGATATGCTCTATGATTATTTCCCGTCCTCCATGCGCCTGCAGGCTGAACTGGAGCCGATTTATGAGGATATACCCGGTTGGGCGGAAAATACGCAAGGCGCTCGCAGCTGGGCCGAATTGCCGGCGGCGGCGATTAAGTACATCCGGCGCATCGAGGAGCTAATCGACTGTCAAATCGCGCTTTTGTCCACCAGTCCCAAGCGGGAAGATACCATTCTGGTGCACGACCCGTTTGTCGATTAATTAACGATTTTACCGTAAGATAGTCCCTATAACAGGGATTATCCTATGGTTCAGCCTGCAAGCGCAAAAAAAGACGACAAGGCTTCGCTGCGCACCGAAAACGACACCACGCCCGGTGAAATCCTGCGCGACGAGCTGCTGGATACGCTGCTGGACTATAAGCCGAAAAGCACCAACGAAGGTAAGGACACGCTGGAGGGGCGCTACCGCATCCATCTCGACCAGCCCCTGCCGGAATTCAATACCGAACTTGCCAAAGCCTACCACGCCGTGGACGAGCAGGTGCTGGACCGCTCGCTCTACGCACTTGTCTGCTCGCGCGACATGCCGGTGCGCCAGAAGCTTGCCAAGGCGATGAAAAATATCAGCCACCCGCACTTGATCCAGCTTGCGGCCTCGGGCGTGGTGGAGCTTTCCTCGCCCGCCGAGCAGCGATACGTGATTATTTATGAAAAGCCGCGTGGCAAGTCGCTTACGGCATTACTGGCGGAGCAGAACCGTCAGCTGCCGGATAATTTCATTATTGAGCATATCATTGCGCCGCTGGCATCGGCGCTTTATTGCCTGGAGGAAATCCGGCAGTCGCATGGGCGGATCAACCCGAACAATATCTATTTCGGCGATCATGTGGTGCTGGGCGAATGCGTTTCGGAGCCGTGCGGCTACTCGCAGGATTACCGATTTGAATCCGTCCCGCGCATGCAGGCTGCGCCGGCAGGCAAGGGCGACGGATTTGTGTCCGAGGATTATTTTTCGCTGGGCGCCCTGGTGGCATGGCTGAAATTCGGCCCCGGCATTTTCAGCGGTTATGACCGCGAGAGCTATCTGCGGCGCTTGCTGCAGGAAGGGTCCTATCATGCGCTGGTGGGCAACCGCAATGTATCCGACCAGATGAGCGATTTCCTGCGCGGTACGCTGAACGACAATCCGTTCGAGCGCTGGAAATACCAGGCCATCAAGCCGTGGACAACCGGCAAGCGTTATAATTTGCTGCCGCCCGGCGTCAGCAACGCCGCCTCTCGCTCATTTGCATTTGAAGGTGCGGATTACAGCAATTTCCAAAGCATAAGCCATGCGCTCTACCAGCATTGGAGCGTGGCGGCATCAGTGCTGCGCGATGCCAGCCTGTCGCGCTGGGCGGAGCTGAGCGCGCGCCGCAAGGATACGGCGGAGGCGATTATGCGCTCGGTGAAATCGCTGGGCGGCGATATCGGACGCAACGAGCGGCAGAACAGCGAACTGATCGCACGCTGCCTGACGATCATCGATCCCAACGCGCCGCTGCGCATGAAGGAAGTCAGCGCGCATATCGACGGCATCGGCACATTAATGGCTGATTATTTCCGTGGAACTAACGAGCAGGCGCTGCAGCATATCAGCGACATCATCGAACAGGGGCTGGCCAATGTGTGGGGCGAGCAGCAGCGCCATATCTGGGAAGACAATGTGCCGCAGGAACTGACCGCGGCGCTGTGGAATGTCGAGCGCGTGCGCCTGTTGATGCGTACGCCCGGTTTTGGTTTCGGCATGGAGCGCTGCCTTTATGAGATGAATCCCGACCTGCCCTGCCTGAGCCCGTTATTGGCAGGCTACTATGTCACTACCCTGCCGCAGCTTTTAGCGGCTCTCGATGTGCTGGCCGTGAAAAAATCCCGCGACGAAGATCCGTTCGACCGCCATATCGCCGCGTTCATTGCCAGCCGCGTCGGGCTGATGCAGGAAGTGATCCTGGATGAGTTCAAGCATATACCGGCGATCTACAAGGATAAATCGCTGGTGACGCTGCGTCTGCTGGAAGCGGCGCAGAAAAAATCCGGCCATCCCAAGCTGCCGGGGCTTTCGCTATGGGTTGCCTCCTGCGTCACGGTGGTGCTGGACCACCTGCACAGCCGCTCGCTCAGCAAGCATATCAGCAAAGTGCTGAAGAATGTCGGCGCGAACGGATACCTGACGCCGATCGCCGAAACCATTTTCCACCCCGATTACGTGGCGGCGGATCAGGAAGGATTCGAGCAGGCGGCCTATCAATACGCCGCCATCAACATGCAGATCGAGCAGATGAACGACGAGAACTACCGCTACGCGCACGCGCTGGAATGGGGCCACAGCCTGGCGCGCTTCATCGCATACGCTATTTTCATGGCGGTATTGGTTATGGTAAGCCATGGAAGGGTAGGGGTATGAGCAAGGAAGCGACCATGGCGAAGAACCCGGTAAAGAGCCTGCTGGCCAATGCGATATTCCTGCTGATCTGCGTGGGCCTCATCATCACCCTGCAGATCGGCTTCATCTTTTTCGTATTCGCGCTGCTGCCCTCACTGGTGGCGTTCTTCATCGACGACAGCCGCAAAAAGTACGTCTATAAAACCGTGCTTGCCTGCAACCTCGCCGGCATGTTGCCCACGCTGATGGAATTCAGCCAGTCCAAGCTCTCTGTAGCAAGCCTGGAGATGACCATGTCCAATCCCAAGGTCTGGCTGATCGCCTACGGCGCCGCCGCCGGCGGTTGGATGCTCGTCTGGTGCTGCCGCGCCGTGGCCATCTGGCTGATCGCGGTAACTTGTCAGAACAAGATCTCCTCGCTGGAGCGCGCCAAGAAGGAGATGATTGAGGAATGGGGGATGCAGATTAAGCGGGGGGTGTGAAAACCCGCCTTATATTTTCGTTTTAAGGATGGTGGAGGTAAGCGGGATAACCTCGAACTCCACAATGCAACTATTACAATCGATTATCTCACTTAGCAAAAACTTTGACGCCAAACCGGAACGGAACGGCAAAAGTTTCAAATGGGAGCCGCTGGCCTTGGCTGCGTAAGGTTTGGCGGTGTTCTATGGAGCGGCTTGAAGCGTTTAAGCTCTCCGCGCTCTAGGCACCACATTTCCCATCTCAGATATAAAACTGGAAGCATGAAGATTCGCGCTTCGTCCATTACGGCTGGCCGGAGAAATACCATATTGAAACGCTGCCGCCATATCGATTTGACGACTACTCGTTAAAATTAGAGTTCCAACCTTACCTTCGCCGGGTTTAGCTTTAACCCTGGTAATACCAACATAGAATAGCCTGCGCTGTTCTTCTTCGTATTCTGCTCTTGTGCCAATTGCTTTAGCTGGATCATAATTTCTAGGCATTAATCCATTTACACAGCCTGCGATAATAACGATTGGCGAACTAAGCCCCTTGCTCTTATGAAGGCTCATAATCCGCACTTCAGCAACTTCCAATGGTATTTCGGGTTGGGTTACTTCTGTGATTACTTCTTTCAAGAGATCTTCCACAGTAAGTGAAGTATTGATTTTTTCTTCGACCAAAAGCCGTAGTTCGCTAACGTCATCTAAATCTGCCGGTAACCATAATTCGACGAACCCTGTCAAGTTGTTGGCAACGGTATCTAGCACGCTAAATTCAGCCGTAATTTTATTAAACGCATCAATCAGTCCCTGCGTGTAAGGAATAGTTATAGTCCCCGCACATAACTGCTCCATAACTTGCCACGGCGAAATGTTATTATCATCAGAGTATTTACGGATACGAGCATAGGCTTTTGCCCTAAAATCAGTGTGACCATTTCCTAAAAGCCATCTTAGGGCAACTCGGTCTTCGTGATTCACATAAAGTTTTAGAGTAGCGAGTCGTTCTTGAGCGCCTTCCGTATCTAACTGAGATTCTTCATGATAGGATTTTACAGGAATTGCACGCTCGCGCATGCGTTCCAATATCGGCTTCGCCAATACCTTGCTTTGCGACAGAACGAGAATGTCCCCTGGAGGCGTTCCATTGGCGATATACTGAGCAATTATCTCTGCGATTCCTGAAGCCTCTGTATCGATGGTGGCATATTGTATAGCCTCCATCTGTCCAACCCCATTAGCATTGACACCGGCAAGCTGTCGATTTTGTCTATCCGTATTACAGGCGATCAAATTTATGGCTGCAGTTACCACATGCGTAGGACAACGGTGACAATCAAGCAATGCATGATCTGTAGTGCCGGTGTGCAGTGTATGAAATTCACGAATGCCATGCGGATTGGCATGCATAAAACTGTAAATAGATTGATCATCATCACCCACAATACAAAGGTGCGCGTTTTCTGCTAACAAACCTATCACACCTTGCTCCGCTTTATTTAAGTCCTGAAACTCATCGACCAAAATATGATCGAACAAATTTAGCTCAGGAGCATGAGGATTATTGCGTAAGTAGTGATATGTAAGCGGCACAATCTCGCCAATAAGCATTGATTCATGAAATCGCAGCCATGCTAAAAGGGCAGTTTGAAAATCACGTTCGGCATCTGTTTGTGTGAATCCAGGCTCCTCATGTTGGAGTCGTGCCCAACCAGCCTCATATGCCCGAATCAATTTTTCACGTTCAATTTTTGTCCCAAAGGCATTGGTCAAATCATATAATAGTGGCTCAATCTCAAATTTATTAAGCGGTCTAGGTACACGCCCCAACGCTTCTAATACGTTTCTTTTTCTGAGGATAAATAGTCCTAAAGAGTGCAGAGTTCTTCCATCAAGCTCATCGCATCCAGCAGCGCCGAGCGTTTGTAGTTCTCGGTGTAAATCTTCTGCGGCAACTCTGGTAAATGTTACGGGTAAAATTTTCTTAGGATCAATTCCATCTTCAAGTAATTTAGCAACGCGCCTTTTAAGAGCGAATGATTTTCCGGTTCCAGGCCCAGCGACAACCCTGATCCGATTGGATGTATCAGATGCAATTGCATAGGCTACGGAAGCCCTATCCAAATTATCATTCCATGCCATGCCATTCTCCCATAAATTTTTTCACAATTATGGGTTGTGTGCGCAGAAGTTTCAAGAGCTTAAGAAAAATAATTATCGGCCTATAATTGCTCGTGTGCTTGTTGATTACAGGCGCTTTAAATCGAAGGAGCAATTATGAAAATTAATGACCTCACGCCATACCGCAAACACGTCGATCAATTCGATCTAACCGAAGAACAAAAACTGGAATGGGTGAATGCCATGCTGGAAGTTGTGGAAAACATCTTCGATCTGCATCTCTATCCCGATCAACCCAACCCATTTAGGAAGGTAAGCCATGGCAAACCGGAATCGAACACCGAAAATGGCTCTTAGCCTAGGTTTTTTGTAAATATTGGATTTTGAGGTAACTTTTTGAGCAAAAAATAGAACCCTCGCAAACCATTGATTAGCAAGGCT